>CBDTXL010000130.1:0-11746 GCA_965364435.1 uncultured bacterium | reverse complement strand
CTCATCTCCCTCATCTCCCTCATCTCCCTCATCTCCCTCATCTCCCTCATCTCCCCCATCCCCACCAACTGGTGCATGACCACACCCCCATCCCAACGTTACGATAAGAGCCGCAAGTTGGTATGACTTCGCATTGCTCAATGGTTTTGTGCTAACGCCTGGAATTGCTCGTCATTAATGCGACCCGCTTGATACAGGGTCTCTGTAATTTCAGAAATCGTTAACACCGAATGCGCCCGATAACCATTGGCTCTCAGTCTGTCCTTAACCCCTTGTTCATGATCCATAAAAACGACAATGTCATTGACCTTTAATCCAGCCGACTTGATCTTTTCAGCCCCTTCCATTACACTCTTGCCACTAATGAGAATGTCATCAACTACCACAACCGTTTCCCCAGGATCGAAGTTACCCTCAATAACCCGCCGGGTGCCGTGGGCTTTGACCTCCTTGCGGGGAAAAATCATCGGGTGATGAAGGCGCAGCGATAAGCCAGTCGCCGTTGGCAATGAACCATAGGGAATGCCTGCAATGCGGTCAAAGCTTAGGTCTTTGAGAATATCTGCATAGGCGCTGAGAACTTGATGAAAGATTTGGGGGTTAGAGATAATTTTTCGCAGGTCAACGTAGTAAGGGAATGTTGCCCCCGATGCTTGGACAAAGTCGCCAAACAGAATGCAGCCAATGTCATAAAGCTGCAAAATCAAGTCCTGCTGGGGATGCTGATTCAACAAACAGACATCAGGCATCCACAGGTCACAGGTAGAACCTTCATGAATAATCTGGCTTCTAGCTTGATTAACGGACTCGCGTAGAGACCGAATTTGCTCGGCTGGGTCTTCGCTAACCAACATCTCTAGAGGAACAGGGATAAGCAGACCCTCACTGTTGGTATTCAAGCCAGCTGCCAGGATTTGGTTAAGGTCGCAGCCGCCCTCTGCCCAGATGCTACGTGCTAGGATAACTCGTTCTGGAGCAGCAGCACGAATGCGTGCCAAGACATCCGCGTCGGTGGTTCCCACTTCCAGCCCCAATTGTTCGGGAGTGCCCCAATTTTTGGCTTCCTTTACCACCTGCAAGTAAAGTGGAGACTCAGTGGTGGGATACTGCTGCAAAGCGATCGCGCTGGGACTAGAAGTACAGCACAGCACAAACACTGCCTTACCGGGATAAACCAAAAAGGGCGCTACCTGATCTTGCCCTGAGTAGGGACTCACCGTGATCGCATCCACCTGCCACTCTTCAAAAACAGTCCGAGCAAAGATGGTGCTGGTGTTGAGGTCACCATGCTTGGCATCCAAAATAATCGGAATGTGGGCAGGGATGGCGGTTAGCGTCTTGTGCAGCAGTTCCATTCCTGGAGTCCCCAATGCTTTGTAGAAGCCGAACGTAGGCTTATAAGCGCAGACTAAATCTGCTGTTTGGGTGATTTGGTCTTGCAGCCAGTCCCATAAATGATCAATGATGCTGCCGTTGCCCCCTTGTCTACAGAAGCGGCTGGGCAGCATTTCTGGATTCGGATCGAGTCCCACAAACAGTAAGCTTTGATTTTGCGCGATCGCTGCATTCAATTTCTCGAAAAAGTTCATCGTTGGCTGGGGATGAAAGCGTGGCGCTATTGTACTGCACAGTTTCCTGGGGAAGTGCGTCTTGGGGAGAAAGCGGCTATTTCATTGGATTAAATAGCGAAATGGTATATACGCCCCCTTAAGGTCTATCTGTTACATTCTTTTGTATTAATCCGGTTACTCTACTGGGTGCTTCTGAATTCATCAATTTGTCACGCCGCCTTCTAGACAGCTGAACTTGTGCTAGCTTTACAACTTTGCGACTTGAGCAACACCCGTATCAGGAACAGCAAACTATGCTCACCCTTCCCGGCTACCAGATTCTCGCCCCAATCTATGAAAGTGCTAACTCCCTCGTCTATCGTGGCATCCGAATTCATGATAATCAACCCGTAATCCTCAAAGTTCTAAAAGAAGACTATCCTACCCTTGCAGAACTCACCAGATATCAGCAGGAATATGAAATTACCCGCTCTCTGAACCTCGATGGGATTGTCAGGGCTGAAGCTCTAGAAAAGTATCAAAAGACTCTGGTAATAATCTTCGAGGATTTTGGCGGCGAGTCCTTAAAGAAATTGATGAGCAAACGAAAGTTTACGCTGGAAGAATTTCTCAGCATCGCCATAAGGAATACTGAGAGTTTAGGCAAGATTCACGCTGCCAATATCATCCATAAGGATATTAACCCATCCAATATCGTTTTTAACCCAGCCACTGGAAAACTCAAAATCATCGACTTTGGCATTGCGACTGTCTTATCACAGGAAAATCCCACGATAAAAAATCCAAATGTTTTAGAAGGAACTTTAGCCTATATGTCGCCGGAGCAAACCGGCAGAATGAACCGCGTACTGGATTACCGAACTGATTTTTACTCCTTGGGGGCAACCTTTTATGAACTCTTGACTCATCAACTACTTTTTGATACCGATGATGCAATGGAGTTGGTGCATTTTCATCTTGCTAAACAGCCTGTGCCACCCCAGCAAATCAATCCAGAGATTCCCCAAGCTCTTTCAGACGTTGTGATGAAGTTATTAGCGAAAAATGCCGAGGATAGATACCAAAGTGCCTGGGGACTAAAAGCGGATTTAGTGATTTGTCTAATGCAGTTAGAGCTTAACAACACCATTGAAGTTTTCCCCCTCGCTCGTCAAGATATTTCAGAGAAGTTTCAAATTCCGCAAAAACTTTATGGTAGAGAGCGAGAAATTGAAACCTTACTGACTGCATTTGAGCGTGTTAGTCATCCCCCCACCCCCCCTAACCCCGCCTTAGCAATGGGGGGACAGCAGGGACAGGGGAGGAGCGAAATGATGTTGGTTTCGGGTTATTCCGGCATTGGTAAGTCATCTCTAGTGCAGGAAATTTATAAACCAATTACCCGACAACGGGGTTATTTCATTTCTGGCAAATTTGACCAGTATCAGCGCAACATTCCCTACTCCGGCGTCATTAAAGCTTTTCAGGAATTAGTCCGGCTCTTATTAACCGAAAGTGCCGCACAGCTTAGCTCGTGGCGAGAAAAAATCTTAGCAGCTTTGGAGCCGAATAGCCAGGTGATTATTGATGTAATTCCTGAAATGGAACTGATTGTAGGTCCTCAACCTGTGGTGCCCTCTCTGCCACCAGCAGAATCCCAAAATCGGTTTAATTTGGTATTTCAAAACTTTATCCGGGTCTTTACGAAACCAGAACATCCCCTGGTGATATTTCTGGACGATTTACAGTGGGCAGATGCCGCTTCACTGAAACTGATTCAACTTTTGATGACCGCTCCGGATAGCCAATATTTCTTGTTAATTGGGGCATATCGAGATAACGAAGTGGGTGCGGCTCATCCGTTGAGATTGACTTTGGATGAAATTCAGAAAATCGGTAAAACTGTCAATCAGCTCTCCCTTTTACCTTTGAACTTACTCCAAGTCAATCAGTTAATTTCAGAAACCTTAAAATGCTCTCCAGATAGAGCCAGACCTCTTGCAGAATTAGTGCGGCTAAAAACCGGAGGCAATCCTTTCTTTGTCAATGAGTTTTTGAAATCACTTTATACCGAAAAGCTATTAAACTTTGACCTTCAGCGTGGCGGTTGGCAGTGGGAGCTGGCGCAAATTCAAGCAAGGGACTTTACGGATAATGTCGTCGAACTGATGGCTCTCAAGATTCAAAAGTTGAGAGCCAACACGCAACAGGTATTACAGTTGGCAGCTTGTATTGGCAATCAGTTTGACCTAGCTACGTTGGCGATTGTTTATGAACAATCTCAAAAAGAAACAGCTAACCAGCTACGGGAAGCGGTTGCAGAAGGTCTAGTTTTGTCCCTTGGAGAGGAATACAACCTGATTTTATTAGATGTGCCCTCCGTGAGGGATGGGTTAACAGTTAACTACAAGTTTTTGCATGACCGAGTGCAGCAAGCTGCCTATTCTCTTATTCCAACAGACCAGAAAAAAGCAGTTCACCTGAAAGTTGGTCAATTGTTGCTGAAGAACACTCAACCAGAGCAACTCGAAGAAAATATCTTTGATATTGTCAACCATCTGAATGTCGGTGCTGAGTTAATCATCCAGTCTGAAGAACGATATGAACTGGTCAAACTCAATCTAATAGCTGGGAAGAAAGCCAAGGCGGCGACGGCGTATGAACCTGCCGTCAGGTATTTAACGATGGGTCTTGAACTTCTCGCCCAAGAGAGTTGGCTGTTTCAGTATGACCTTACGCTCGCACTCTATGTGGAAGCAGTGGAAGCGGAATACTTAAACACCAACTTCGAGCGAGCGGAAACCCTCTCTGATGTAGTCCTACAACAAGCCAAAAGCCTACTCGAAAAAGTCAATGTCTATGAAACAAAAATCAAGTTTTATGTATCTCAAAATAAGATGCAAGCCGCAATAGATACCGCGCTGCCAGTTCTGGATATGCTGGGGGTATCTCTATCTCAAGAACAACCTAAATATCTAATTATTGAAGATTTAGTCAATCTCCCGGAAATGACTGATCCTTATCAACTGGCGGCTATGCAGATCTTAATGACCGTCATGGCTCCTGCTTATGTTGTTAATCCGGCACTTTTGCCACCGCTGGGCTTTATGATGGTCAATCTATGCATCAACTATGGTAATTCTCCCCTGGCTGCTTATGCCTATGGTTTTTATGGCTTGCTCTTATGCGGAGCGCTGGAAGATATAGATTCTGGATATCGATTTAGCCAACTGGGTTTGAGGTTATTAGAGGATTTTAATGCTAGAGAAATTCAAGCTAAAGTATACCAGCAATTTAACTCTTTTGTTAGACCCTGGAAAGAGCATGCTAGGGAAACCATAAAACCTCTGCTTGAAGCCATTCAAATTGGAATTGAAACTGGAGATATAGAATATGCTTGTCATTCTATTGTTAATTATTGTACCTATTCATTTTTTGTAGGTGTCCCCCTAGCAGCTGTTGCAGAAGAGCAAACAAAATATATGAACTTAGCGCAGGAATTAAAGCAGGAATTTCAGTTTAATTATGTGAAGATTTGGAGAGAATTATCGCTAATTTTAATGGAAGAAGAAATAAAAATAAATTTTAATAACCCGGATAAAATCAATAAAACAAATTTATCTTTAATTCAATTAGGAGAAACCAAGAATATAATGTTTCTCTTTTCTATATATTTTTCAAAAGCTTTACTATTCTATTTATTCAAGGAATACTCTCATTCAATTACAAACGCTTCTTTAGCAGAAAAATACATAGACGGTCTGTGCGGGTTATTGAATGTTCCTGTACATAATTTCTACTATTCTCTTGCCCTCCTCGCTCAGTATCCCAACGCCTCAAAAAACGAGCAAAGACGATATCTGAGAAAAGTGACATCGAATCAGAATAAAATGAAGCACTGGGCTGACCATGCCCCATGCAATTTTAGGCATAAGTATGAGCTAGTGGCGGCAGAAAGAGCGAAAGTACGGGGTAAAATTCTCGACGCCATGGAGTATTATGAACGAGCGATTCAAGGAGCCAGGGAACAGGGATACATTCAGGAAGAAGCGCTGGCTTATGAACTGGCAGCAGAATTCTATCTTTCTCTCAACAGGCAGGAAATTGCTCAGACTTACATGGAAAATGCTCACTACGGATATATTCGATGGGGCGCGACTGCTAAGGTTAAGAATTTAGAGGAAAGATATCCCCAGTTGCTTAAGAGAAAGTCTAGGGGAAACAGCACAGGAACCATTCCCAAAAAAAGATCTACTTTTTCAACCACAAGCGAAAGTGGAAGCGGGAGTTCAGAAGCACTAGATTTGACAAGTGTGATGAAAGCCTCACAAGTTATTTCCGGTGAAATCGTGCTGGATAAGCTACTGGCAAAGTTGATGAAGATTCTCATCGAGAATGCTGGGGCGCAAAAAGGCTTCCTGATTTTGGAAACAAAGGGCAAACTGCTGATTGAAGCGGAAGGAGAAGTGGATACTGATAGCGTCAAGGTGTTGCAGTCAATTCCAATCGACAGCGCTGAGGCAACTCATGACTTGCCTCTACCAGCGGCAATCATCAACTATGTCGCCCGCACGAAAGAAAGTGTGGTCTTGAATGATGCCACTCATGAGGGCAAATTTACGAATGACTTCTACATCCAGAAGAATAAACCCAAGTCGGTTTTGTGTGCCCCTCTGATTAATCAAGGTCACCTAATTAGTATTGTTTATCTGGAAAACAATCTGACGACAGGAGCCTTTACCCCTGACAGGTTGGAAGTATTAAAACTTTTATCCTCCCAAGCCGCAATCTCGATTAAAAATGCGAAGCTTTACTCAGAGTTACGAATGAGTGAAAGTAGGCTGACTCAATTCCTGGAAGCGATACCAGTGGGCGTGACAGTGCTTGATGCCAATGGCAAACCCTACTACGCCAATCAGAGGGCAAAGCAGTTACAAGGCAAAGGAGTTGTCCCGTTAGCCACATGCGAGCGATTGACAGAGATTTATCAAGTCTATCTCGCAGGAACCAATCAAATTTACCCCTCTGAGGATATACCCATTGTGCGGGCATTGAGGGGCGAACGGGCAACAGCTGATGATGTGGAAATCCACCAAGGCGATAAAATTATCCCTATAGAGGTTTGGGGTACACCAATTTTTGATGAAAAGGGCAATATTGCTTATGCGATCGCTGCCTTTCAAGACATCACGGAGCGCAAAAGGGCACAAGCTGAAAGTAGAAGGTTTACCGATCAACTCTTTCAACTCAATCAAGCTTACGAACGATTTGTACCACGTCAATTTCTCCAGTTGTTGGAAAAGAAAAGCATTGTCGATGTCAAATTAGGAGATCAGGTACAGAATGAGATGGCGGTGCTATTTTCCGATATTCGGGACTTCACCACCCTGTCGGAAAGTATGACCCCCCAAGACAATTTCAAATTTATCAACTCCTACTTGAGTCGCATGGAGCCTGCGATTACCGAAAATAATGGCTTTATTGATAAATACATCGGCGATGCCATTATGGCACTGTTTAGCGGCGGGGCAGATGATGCCGTCAAAGCGGCGATTGCCATGCTGCAACGGATTCCTGAATATAATCAACATCGCGCCAACAATGACTATCCCCCAATTCAAATTGGTATTGGCATCAATACTGGGTCTTTGATGCTGGGCACAGTTGGCGGACAAAACCGGATGGATAGCACCGTTATTAGTGATGCTGTAAATTTAGCCTCTCGCCTTGAAGATCTGACGAAAGATTATAAGGTTTCCTTGTTAATCTCTCACCACACTTTCTCCAGGCTACAAGATCCTACGCAGTATGCTATCCGCCTCATTGCACAGGTAAAAGTTAAGGGAAAATCAGAAATGGTCTCGGTCTTTGAAGTATTTGATGCAGATTCACCAGAAATTCGAGAAGGAAAGTTAGCCACAGCCAAACTCTTTGAAGAAGCTTTGGTACTCTACAAGCTGCAAGCTTTCAGTGAGGCGGCACAACTGTTTCAAGATTGTCTGCTGCAAAACCCAGGCGATAAAGTGGCTCAAGTTTATCTGGAACGCTGTAAACAGAATGGCTGAACTCTGGTTTACCTGGCGACATACCATACCATCGAACACAAATTGGTATGAGAAAATAGCAAGATGCTCCGTTCATAAGGGAACGGGTTGTTACAATTTGTGTTAATCTCCGTTCGTGAGTGCCATGACTGACACCGTTCTTGACATCCGCAACCTGCAAGTGGAATTCCAAACTGATGAAAAGCGAGTCTTGGCTGTTGACGGCATTGACTTCAAGCTGCATCGTGGGCAGACACTAGGAATTGTAGGCGAGTCGGGATCAGGAAAATCTGTTACTTCATTGGCAGTGATGGGTTTGGTGCCGAGTCCCGGCAAGATTAGCAGTGGAGAAATTTACTTCCATCCCTCAGACGATGGAGCAGAACCAGTGAATCTGGTGCAGCTCTCTGCTGACCAAAAGCGGTTGTGCCGGGGTGGTAAAATTGCGATGATTTTCCAGGAACCGATGAGTTCCCTCAACCCGGTTTATACCTGTGGATTTCAGCTGACCGAAGCAATCCTGCAACACCAGAATGTTTCCCCGGCAGAAGCGCGGCGTCAAGCAACGGCACGTCTTCAGGAGGTCAAGCTCCTCGCCAGCGATCAAGAATTGAAGCAGCGCTATCTGGAAAAATTCCAACAGGACAACCCCAATCAACCTTTGCCGGGGGAAAAGGAAATCAACCACCAGATCAATCAGGAAAAACTGGCAATACTAGAGCGCTATCCTCATGAGCTTTCGGGGGGTCAGTTACAGCGGGTGATGATTGCTATGGCAATTTCCTGCAACCCGGAAGTGTTGATTGCTGACGAACCCACCACGGCGCTTGATGTCACGGTGCAGGCGACGATCCTCGATTTGCTAAGGGAGTTGCGTGACAAACGTGGGATGTCGATGATTTTTATCACCCACGATTTAGGGGTAATTGCGGAAATTGCCGACACCGTTGCGGTGATGTATCAGGGAAAAATTGTTGAAAGCGGTGATGTCTGGCAGATTTTTTCCAATCCGAAGCATCCTTACACGAAAGGATTATTAGCCTGTCGTCCCCGGTTGGAAGGGAATCAGCAATACCTGCCGACTGTCTCCGACTTCATGGAGGTTGTGACCACCCCAAGCGGCGAACTCCTGATTGAGGAAAAATCTGCTGATTTTAGAAACGCGATATCTGGCGTCTTGGATAATAAAAGCGTCAGCAACGAGGCTCAGCTGTCGCAACGTCTCGTCGAACTCGAATCAAAATCCCCGCTTGTTGATGTCCGTAACCTTCGGGTTGGCTTTCCCGAACGGGGAGTATTTGGCATGGCAAAACGTTATATCTGGGCAGTGAATGGCGTCTCATTTAAGGTTTACCCAGGAGAAACCTTGGGGCTAGTGGGGGAATCGGGTTGTGGCAAATCGACCCTCGCCCGTACTTTGCTGCGATTAATTGAACCCATGAGTGGTGAGGTGCTATTTGAAGGTCAAGATGTCAGCAAGCTCAGGGGCAAGCCTTTGCAGCGATTGCGGCGGGAGATGCAAATTGTCTTCCAGAATCCGTTTAGCTCGCTTGACCCACGCTTCAAGATTGGCGAGACAGTGATGGAGCCGCTTTTGATTCATGACGTTGGAGCCAAAGGCAAAGGACGCCGCGATCGCGCGGCTGATCTCTTGGAGCGGGTTGGATTAAATCCCGACTGGATGAAGCGCTATCCCCACGAGCTTTCTGGAGGTCAGCGCCAGCGGGTGTGTATCGCTAGGGCACTAGCACTCAATCCCAAATTCATTATCTGCGATGAATCGGTCTCTGCCCTGGATGTATCAGTGCAGGCACAGGTACTCAATCTCCTGAAAGAGTTGCAAGGTGAGTTTGGTCTGACCTACATCTTCATTTCCCATGACTTGAGCGTGGTGAAATTCATGAGCGATCGCATTATGGTGATGAACCAGGGCAAAATCGAAGAAATTGGTACTGCCCAGAGCATCTACCGCGAACCGGAAAAGGACTACACACGCCAGCTGATTGCTTCGATTCCCAGTGGCACTCTGGAGCGGATTCAACAACAGCAAGCAGGGCGCAGTGTCTCAGAGGTTTCAGCTCTTAGCGATCCGTGGTCAGTCAATTAGGGGCGATCGCTTTTTGTTCAACTGGAAGATTGTGCGATCGCATTGTCATTCATTTACCTATCGAGGCCAAACCTTAACTGCAATGTCAGCTAAATACTCAGCGCGGCGTTGAATCTCCTCTGCGTTCCATATCTGCACATTTTTAAAGTATTGATTGTCTAGTGTAAGGGCGCTATTTTGCAGGAAGGGTAACTTATCCCTAAAAGGATGATTAGACATCTCGGAGTTATAGGGAGTAAGAGTCAGGTTGCCTAGCGTGTGAAGCCAGCGCTTTTGTACTTCCTCAGCATCAGTTCCTAGTATGGTTCGCCACTCATCAGTCAACTTCTGGGGCATGATGTGTTCAAGAGTGAGGTTGTCGGTTTTCACCTGAAACTTAGTGAGGGGTTCCTCCAGACTTTCTAACAAAAGCCTTACCCGGCTACCACTCACAGGATTTTCAATGATGCTTTGGCGAAATAAGTTGTCATCAGGCCATACTTGAGCCTTGCTGCTACTCGGCAAATTTCTTAAATGCTCTCGTAATCCACTTACAAAATTACTAGAGTTTTGTTCTTGCAGTCGCTTCTCGACATCTTGATACAAATTGTTAAATATTTTATCCATCCATCTAGTAGTCAAACTGGCAAACAGACGGCGCACGAAATATGACTCGACATACTGTAGAGCTTGCTCAAATTGCTTCAAAGAGAGTTTATTCTCAGCATAGTCCCTGTAAAGGTTTAACAGAAGGGGATGGCAATTGCTGAAGTCTAAACCTTTCAAGCGTTCAAACGAACGCTGTAAACGAGAGTTGGGTTCTTTTTTAGGAAAACAAATACGTATGTAGTATGTAGCCAATTGAGAAAATTCTTTCAGCTCAGACAAAACTTCATCTGCTGATTTCTTATCAAGGCGTGCCTTGAGTGTTTGGTAAATATTATTTTGGCTGACTGCCACCCCTTCCTTCCGGAGGTAACACCAAAAGGCTCTTGTAAGTTCTTTTAAGTATTTATCCTCACCCGCATTAGCTTTGAATTGCTCTTGTAAGGGCAACCATATATCGTCATAAACCTTTATCTGTTGTTCTTTCTCAGTCAGTTGCATAAAAAAGTAATTCCGTACCAAATCTGCCTGAGTTAGCGGTGCGCCTCTATGATTTAAGCTCTCAAAAATAATGTATGGGTTATCTCTGTCGTCCAACGTAATACTGACTAACGTTAAATTCTCCAGAACCACATTCTTAAACTTGGCAAGGTCGATGGGGGAGTTATCCTCCTCTTGGTTGCCATTTTTAAGTTGATTAAAGAAAAACTTATAGGCTTCATAGATTATGTTTCTACATTCATTCATCTGCTCCTGAACGACTTGCTGATAGACTTCCTGGTCAGCCTGGGTTGGTAAAATTTTATATCGGGCATCACCCTTTTTGAATCTATTGATTAAATACAGTTCTTGTAGTTCTGCTGCGGATTCAGAGTTGTGTTCTTTCAAGTAATCCCGTAGCGCCGCCAGAAGTATGGACAGCGTTGTAAGGCGTTGCTGCCCGTCAATAAGAAGAAATGGAGAAATTCCATCTGGTGTGCCAGGTACTGCCTGAGTCACAATTGGTCCCAAGAAGTGGTATTCTTCCCTCTCGTTGTACACCTCCATGAGGTCTTTCCAGAGAGCATTCCATTCCTTCTTTGACCATGAGTAAGGTCTTTGAAAGAGCGGAATTTGGAACTGTTTACTGCCTTCCAGCAATTCACGGAGCTTGGTTTCCGATGCCTTCACTTTTAATAGCCTCTCTACCTTTCCTCTATCAACGTTAGCGTCTCTGTGCCAGAGGTGCATCCGATTCAAAAGCCAATGCAATTAATTTGGGAGCCATTCGTGAAGATTAAGTATTACCATGTGGGAGCACAAAAGATTCTTTAGGTAGCAGCCATGGGGTAGGTGCAGTGTCAAAAATTCCCGTCATCCAACCCGATCAGTCTTATACCTTTGGCGACTACTTTAAGCTGAATTCCGACCCGGAGGAGATTCTGGCGTATTTTGGCTATTCATTCCAGCCGCAATCCTTG
>CBDTXL010000129.1:0-11768 GCA_965364435.1 uncultured bacterium | reverse complement strand
CTTGGACGCCTCGTATCACTTGGGCTGGGGCAACGGTGAGAGAAAACAGCGAAGGGACGGTTTGAGTAGACAAGGCTGGTGAAGATTGATTTACCATACTAACAAGACCAGATGATTTAAACAAGACTATTATTCAAAAAGCTTTAAGTAAAGATTTCCGAAAAGTATTTTAAGAACAGCTTGCTCACGAATTCCTCATCCCCAATTCCCAATAACAGTCCATGACCCATGACCCATGACCCATTACCCATGACCCATGACCCATGACCCATTACCCATTACCCATTACCCATTACCCATTACCTCCAATCCTCCTCCCAAAGAAAGGGCAGGGTTCGTCAATATCACCCAGTTGGGTCACCCTTTCTGGTGAGGTGATAGAGCGTTATCAATCTTACTTTGGAAGTATGCAAAGAGCGCTCCAAGGAGAATTGACCATGCAATCTACAACTGATCCCACCCCCCTAACCCCGCAAGCCACGATTAATGCTCAGTTGAATAAACCCGTGCTGCGGCGAGGTTCCAAAGGAAAAGATGTCGAGGAACTGCAAAAGCTCTTAACTCTGCATAAGACTTTTACTGGTCCTATCAATGGCAGCTTTGGTCCCCAGACCGAAAAGGGCGTGATAGATTTCCAGCACCGCGTCTTTTTAGTAAAAGATGGGATTGTCGGTAAGTTGACCTGGCAGGCACTCTACAGTGGTGCGCCGGTCAATATGCCAGTCTTGAAGCGAGGAAGCAAGGGTGAAGCAGTTATAACGCTTCAGCGTGTGCTGCAAAAGACCCGCGATCCCTATAGCGGAAGCCTTGACGGTGACTTCGGTCCGCGCACAGAGACAGCCGTCAAAGCTTTTCAAAAGCGTAGCGAACTACCAGAGGATGGGGTTGTTGCCGATCGGACTTGGCACGCCTTGAGCAAGGTTCCCCACTAGAGAGTTAAGCGGTAGGTTTTGGCAGTTGGGCGAAGCTTTCTGGGAAGATGTCAATTACCATTTGTTCATCATTGCGAGTGGCAAGCGATCGCTTCACCTGACCTAAGAAAAGTGGTTTGGAGACACCAGGTGCCGGGTGGATAATGGTGCGTGCCCGAATAATCATCTGGTTATCAGCCCCACCCAGGCGTCCGTAGGAAAACATGTCACTGGCAGCTTGGCGGAGAGTTGCCTCTAGTTCAGATTCCGTTACTTGCTGAGGCAGCGCGATAACGGTTTGGTTGCCACCGTTGTCGTAAACCACAGAAAAGTGGATTGCACCGGGAATCACAGTGCGGGTAAAAGGCACAAGACTTAAGGCAAATAACCCGCCAGTGAGGACGCCTAGAAACCCGGTAGCCCCCACCAGCCGAAACCGGATGCCCCATTTGAAAATAAAACCCAGTACGGTGATAACGCCAAAGGCTAAGGTAAGAATGCCTGACCACTGGGCAAAGGTGAGAAAATCAGCTGTTGTTAGCATATTTTTGATAACTTACGGCTCTTGTACAGACGCCAGCGGTTACATCTTTTGGTGTTAGTTTTTATTCCATCCTATCAGCGTCGATTTGCTGATCAATCTCCTCAAAGGCTAAGGAGACTGTTCTAGAGTTTTAACTGTCAAAACTTGCGGTGGCGTTGCATCGGGGGGGTAGAGAAAGTCTACCTGCACAAAACGTTGGTCAGAAGGTGGCATCTTTAGCGTGACCAAAGGTTCCCCCTGTTGACCGCGCCGTTGTACCAAATGCAGATAACGACTACGAGGCAAACCAGCATCATCTTTGTAGCGGATTTGGACAGTACCACGAAAAAAGACTTGCTTTGCGGCGGCTTCCAAAAAGCGTAACCCTCTTTGGGGCTGGTCTTCTTTGATGGGCGTCTGGATAGCCAGGGTAACTGTTTGAGTGTCGCTAGTTGGATTAACCAGTGGCAAGGTGAGGCTATATTGCACCCCGTAGTTACCATGAGCAAAGTAGGCAGTGTCTGGATAGCGTACTAGCATCCGCGCACTCTGAATCTGACCAGTCCCCAAGGTGCCACGATGGAGGGTGCTGAGTCCGTAGGAAAAGGCCTGTCCTGGTTCAGGGATACTTAGAGACTGGGAAGTTGAACTATCAACCAACTCAGCTTGCCACCGAGAACCTTGGGCAACGCCAGCGACACGACCATAGATAATTTGATTAGTGGTAGCCTCAGGAGGAGTTGGGGTGCGATCGCGTGGTCCTGATAACTCACCTTTATCCAAGATCTGCTGCCATTCTTCCAGGGTGGGTGCCCGTTCATTACCATTAGAATCGAGTGGCGCATACCGGGCAAGGCTGGCAGCGTATACTGGACTATCACTCCGCAACCGCATCAACGTCGAGCGACCATTAAGCGGCGGTTCCAAAGTCCGAACGGGAATCGCTAGATTCAGCAACAGTTGGCTTTGCTGGGGTGGAATCACCACTTTTGGGGGAAAATCGGCTTGCCGGAACCCTCGCAGGATGTCACTCATTACGCGATCGCCTGGACCTGCATAAACTGTACCAGAAGGATTATCCACCTGGGACGGCAACTCGATAAACGGTGCATCTGGCTGACTCAGGTAACTCGCTGCCTGCAAGATATCTACTGTTACCGCCTCTTTCCCTGGATTGTACAAAATAATCCCCAGGTAGAGAGTACGCAAATCTTCTGGCGTGGGTGGTTTAGCAATGTGATGGGCAAATAGATCAAAACGTCCCTGAAACGGAAAATTTAAGTGAGCGCTTGGGGTGCCTTTGCCGTTAGGGGGAAACGTGGACAGTAAAATGCCCTCTGTCTGCACAACTTCTGGACTGTTGCTGTTGAATACCGGGACATCATCCAGTTTCCCTGGTATGGGACGCACTTGTTGGGGTTGTACTATTTCTACTGGAGGTGTCGGTGCAGATGCTGGCGTTGGGGTAGCTTGAGCAAGGATAAAAATTGGTAAAAACGGCAGCATAGCAGGAGGGATTTTTGTTTAATTGCAAAGACACTAAGATACAACAAGTAGAGTAAGCATCCTGCTTCCAATCTCGAAGAATCAGCTGGATTATAAAGTAGTCATCAACTATACAACGATGCCGAAAGCTCACAGGAACGGTTCTTGTAACCAACAGATAAAGAGATGGGGACTCCAGCCGTTTTTTCGTTGAAAGTGGAAAGTTGAAAGTTCAAACCTTCAACCTTCAACCCCTCTCCTGCTGTCTAAGCGGAATCTCTACCACAAACACAGCTCCTTGTCCAGGTTCTGAATTGCACCACAGTTGACCGCCGTGTTTCTGGACTACAATCTGGTAACTAATCGCTAGCCCCAGTCCCGTACCTTGACCCACTGGTTTGGTCGTAAAGAAAGGGTCAAACAGCTGTTGTTGTGTCTTCTGTGTCATCCCAGAGCCATTGTCGGCGATGCGAATGAAGACGTAAGGAGTGGACTCCAAAGAAGAACCAGTCTCCCGTAGTAATCCCCCACGGGTAGAGTGAGGTGAGGGGTGTTCGCAGGAGGCGTTCCCGTCGGATAAGGTTAGAAGAGAGCCGCGACTATCCCTGGCAACAATACCAGTGTTTATGGTAATAGTCGGTGGGGGATAAGTCGCTGTTTCTAACTGATCAGCCATTTCCTCTCGCTGCTGACTCCTCATTTTTTCCTCTAGAGCATCTATGGCATTGGTAAGCAGATTCATAAACACCTGATTGAGCTGTCCTGGACAGCACTCCACCAAAGGTAAGTCGCCATACTCCTTAATGACAGAGATTGCCGGCTGACCAGGCTTCCCTTTGAGCCGATTTTGGAGAATCATCAAAGTACTCTCGATTCCCGTGTGGATGTCTACCTCCTTGCTATCCGACTCATCTAATCGGGAGAATGTTCGTAGCGATCGCACAATCTCCCGAATTCGTTCAGCACCCACCTTCATCGATTCCTGTAGTTGGACAAAGTCACTCATTAGAAAGTCCAAGTCGATGTCATCTATCCGCTCTTTAATTACCGTTGGTGGATTAGGGTAAGCAGTACGATAAAGTTCCACCAAACTTAAGAGGTCTTGGCAATACTCTTGGGCGTAGATCAGATTGCCGTAAATAAAGTTAACCGGATTGTTTATTTCGTGAGCCACACCCGCAACGAGTTGACCCAGACTCGACATTTTTTCAATTTGAATCAACTGAGCTTGGGTGCGTTGTAACTCTTTGAGGGCTTGTTGCAATTGAGTCGCTTGCTCTTGGGCTTGCTGAGTAGCCGTAAGGCTGGCAGCGTAGAGATCAGCCTGTTTAATCGCAATGAATAGCTGGCTGGTCACTGCTTTGAGTAGTTCCACTTCGCTATCAGTCCAGGGTCGAGCTTCACTACTGTGGATACAGTTGATCACACCAATCGTACCCGAAGGCGTCTGCATCGGTAACGATAACACTGACATACAGTTCAGAGAGCGAATCAACCGCTTAAGGATCGGGTCGCTGATCGTTTCAACATCATCTACCTGGAGAATTTCCAGATTCAAGAGCTGTTGCGTTAGGGGTTCAATAATATCAGCTGGATAGCGACCTGTGCGGTCAGGAAAATCAGGATTCCGAGCTTCCTTAACCACCTCCCAGTAGGCTTGACGCTCATGAGGGTGATACCAGGCAAATTGACAGCGATCAATTAGCAACATCTGGCGGATTTCGTGCGCTGTGGTTTCAAGAATCGTGTCCAGTTCCAGAGAGTTGCGGATTTGGTTAGACAGCCGGTTCAGCAGCGCCTCCCGCTGAGCCTGTTCTCGCAATTGTGCTTCTGATTCCCACAATGCTGATATCGCGGCTTTGCGGGAGCTGATATCCTGAACAACACGCAGGAAGTATTTTGGAGCGCGTTGGGAGGTCCGCACCAGCGACGCGGTAATTTGCACCCAGATAGACTTGCCATCTTTGCGAAGGTAGCGCTTTTCGAGGGTGTAAGTATTAATTTCACCGGCTAAGAGCGATCGCACATAAGACCGATCAACGTCTATATCAGCCACATGGGTAATGTCTTTGCACGTTCGTTGTAACAGTTCCTCACGGCTGTAGCCCGTAATGTCGCAAAATTTTTGGTTAACCCGCACAAATCTGCCCTCCGGTTCTGCGTGGTTAATACCAACCGCCGCTTGCTCAAAGGTGGCACGGAAACGTTCTTCACTTTCACGCAACGCCCCCGCGATCGACATGCCCAGGATGCGTTTGGCTGCGGTATCACAGGTACGAATAACACCGGGGGCATCCTGTACAATGATTCCCTCTGCCATTGCTGTAATCAAGGAGCAATAGCGTTCTTCCCATTCCTGCTTCAACGCTTGTGCCTGCTTACGCTCCTTGATTTCCTGTTGCAGCTGCTCCATCGCCTTGCTGAGGGAGAGACTCTCCCAGCTCCCTTCTGTACCTGTTTCCCTAATACGATGATGACCTTCCTCACTTTCGACCAGGGAGGTGTCAGTTAAGGAGCAACACTCTTGAAACTCAGTGAACATCATGACTCCACCAATATCACCGGTCCTAGTTAGCCAAGGCTGGATTTCCCACTTTATCCTTTGGCGTGAGCCGTCAGGTCTGATGAAATAATCTGAGTCCCCTCGCTGGGCTTCCCCAGCTAAACACAAGGCATAAATTTCCTGCCAGCGGTTAAGAAGGTGAGGGTTAATAGGGGATTGGGAAGGCGCAACCGTCAAGTTGCTTTCCAGTTCCCCACTCCCAGCGAAGCTCTCCACACTCTGCAACAGGGGAAATACTTCGTAATGAGAGCAACCGACCAGGTCTTGGTTCTCCATAGCGTAATCAGTCACCCACCGGCGAGACGTGAGCAAGTAACGCAGGTTGCGGTCAAGCATTGCTACCGCAGCAGGCGTGTGTTCCACAAATGCAGAGAACAGCTCTAGATTGGCTGAGCCAGTGGATTGGTCTCTAAGTCGCATTGATCAAACGCTCATTTTTTTGATGTGCGATGCTTTCTTATTTCTAGAGTGTGGGAAGGAGAAAGTTCCTCCTACACACCGAGAACCCTGGTTACGTTGGATAGTCTTGTGCGCTTCGCGCCCCGATGCGCTAACGCAGATTATCTGAAGTCTAGCAAGGAATCCGCAGCCTCAATCGACCGTTAGGGAGTTAGCGTAGGGAGGATGTGCCCTGGACTATATCTGTGAGAGGATCGAGAGGGAATCAGCTGAACTCTACCTCGCTTTCATCCCACGACTGAAGTACAAGGGATGAAAGCGAGGTAGCGATTTTAATCGCCTACTAGAGCGTCAGTCCATTAAGGGTAGGGGCAATCCCCTAACAACAAACAACACGAAATCCTCCGTACTTCAGTCGGGGGATGAGTTAAGAAAGAGCAATTCAGGATACACAAGAGCGTGACATCAATAATCAAATCTAGTTCATCACAAAAGCCTTTAGCATCGCTTCCAAGGCAAAGCCGACGCCAGAGGATTTTTACGTTACCCAAAATTTCCACAACTGTAAAAGAAGGAGAACCGGGCGATAATAATCCCATACCCGAAGTCATCAACACTAGCGCTACCACTAGCAAGACAAAAGTTCAGTACTTGCGAGACGCAACGTTTCATCGCGAGTTAAAGCGCCGGGTCGAAGAGTACTTTGAACAAACAGGACTGTCACGACGCGACTCACCCCAAATGTTTCGTAAAACAGCCGTAATCCTTTGCTGGTTAGCAATCTCCTGGGCAATGCTTGTCTTTATGGCGAGTAACTGGTGGCAAGTCCTGCTGCTGTCGCTCTCTTTAGGTCTGGCAATGGCTGGCATTGGTTTCAGTGTGCAGCACGATGGCGGTCATGGGGCATACTCAGAGCGCAAATCCGTCAATCAGCTTATGGCGATGAGTCTAGATCTGCTGGGCGGCAGTTCTTACATCTGGAAGTGGCAGCACAATGTAATTCATCACAGCTACACCAATATTGTCGGAGTTGATCATGATATTGATCTGGGGATTGTGTGCCGTTTTGCTCCCCAGCAGCGACGCCTCTGGTTTCACCGCTTCCAGCATTTGTATCTCTGGCCTGTGTATGGTCTTTTAGCGTTCAACTGGCATTTCTACTCAGACTTCCAGAAAATGGTACAAGGTCGGATTGGTGAACACAATTTTCCCAGACCACGGGGTCGAGATCTGGCTGTAGTGCTCCTGGGCAAAGTGATATTTTTCAGCTGGGCTTTCCTGGTTCCCGCTCTCTTCCATCCCCTGTGGCAGGTTGTCGTTTGCTACCTCATCACGTCGTGCGTTGCCAGTTTTGTTCTGAGTATCGTGTTTCAGGCTGCCCACTGCGTCCAGGAAGCAGCTTTTCCCGCAATCCCAGAGGACTCGAATCAAGTTGACAATACCTGGGCGAGGCATCAGGTGGAAACCACTGTTGACTTTGGTCGTGATAATCCTCTACTCACCTGGTATGTCGGTGGGCTTAACTTCCAGGTTGAACACCACCTCTTCCCCGATGTGTGTCATGTTCACTACCCCGCACTTTCGCCAATTGTGGAGTCGGTGTGTTCGGAGTTCGGTGTAAGGTACGCTTCACACCCAACTTTCCTGGGGGCGGTAAGCTCCCATGCCCGTTGGCTGAGGTTGTTGGGACAAACCTAATCTCTTCCCTCGATAGTTTTCAATCAGGGCATTCCAAAAAATAAATTATCTTCCAAATCCATAAGTCAGGGCGAGTCGAGTTATGTTATCGTTGACCTCGCTATATTTAAGCAACGACTCGCCCCTACATTGGATACTTTTTTATTTGGAAGTCCCTAAGCTTAAGGCAATCGATTCATCAAAAGTTGTAAATTGTGCTATCTGATGAGAGTTCTGACGAGGACTTATGACTGAATCTGGTTCTGCGATCGCTCAAACCACCGCTAACTGGTCTAGCTTGCTGCAACAGCTACTCGATCGCCAATCATTATCCAGTGACCAGGCATCAAAGCTGATGCAGGGATGGCTGAATGAGGAAATTCCAGAGGTTTTATCAGGTGCGATTCTCGCCGCTATCCAGGCTAAAGGCGTCTCGGCAGAAGAACTAGCGGGGATGGCGTTTGTCTTGCAATCCCAATCCTTACAGAAGACGGTAATTACTCACTACAGACCAGTAATTGATACTTGTGGCACTGGTGGGGATGGTGCCTCAACCTTTAATATCTCCACCGCTGTTGCTTTTGTAGCAGCCGCGGCGGGTGTCCTGGTTGCCAAGCACGGCAATCGTTCTGCCTCTAGCCAGGTTGGTTCAGCAGATGTCCTGGAAGCACTAGGCGTCAACCTATCAGCCCCTACTGAGAAGGTATATTCAGCACTCAAAGAAGTGGGCGTGACTTTTCTTTTTGCCCGTGGTTGGCACCCAGCGATGAAGGCGGTGGCACCCCTGCGGCAAACACTGAAGGTGCGGACGGTGTTTAACCTTTTGGGTCCGTTGGTGAATCCGCTGCGCCCCACGGGTCAGGTGATTGGCGTATTTGACTCAACATTCGTGGCAACCGTCGCCCATGCCTTGTGCAAGATGGGAACCCAAAACGCGATCGCTCTGCATGGACGGGAAAAACTCGATGAGGCGGGATTGGCAGATGAAACTGACTTGGCGCTGTTGTCGGCAGGTGAGGTGCGTTTGTCAACCCTCAATCCCCAAAAGCTAGGCTTAACACCAGCACCCACAGTTGCCCTCAGAGGTGGAAATGTGGAGGAAAATGCGATGATTCTGCGGAATGTCTTGCAAGGCAAAGGGACAGCAGCGCAGCAGGATGCTGTAGCGTTGAATGCTTCCTTAGCGTTGCAAGTGGGTGAGGTTGTTCCACTCGAAGACCACAAAGCAGGGATTGAGATAGCCAGAGAGGTAATGAAGAGTGGTGCCGCTTGGTCAAAGTTAGAGCAACTCGTGGAGTTTTTGGGGAAAGGTTAAGGGTAAGGCGATCGCGGTGTGTTGTTGACATAGTGCCATATCTGTGATATGGAACAGGATAGGACAAGGGTATTATCGTGCCCCTACAACAGCGGGTATTAGAGATGACGGCAAAGCGCTAGAGTTCTCATGTCCAGGCAGAGACTGGGTAGGAGAAAGCCAAGGTTAGGATTGGAGGAATAGTGCGATCGCTTTTCCTCCCACAACACTAGTTAATGATTAATGATCAAGAATTCCTTCACGGTGCTGCATTTTTGCGGTTGATTAACTATGGGCATCGAATCACCATCACTCATGTCCCTTGGATACATTCCTCGATCTATTTAATAGAAACTGACAGTAAGAAGTCAGCTATTCTATGCAAAGTTTCCAAAAAACCGAAGTCTGCATGGTCTTTCACCTTGAGCAGTCAGGAAGAGTCTGCCCTAACTAATCTGCCCAGTAAATATCCTGGCATTTCAGTATTCATAGCTTTCATTTGTCATAAAGATGGTATTTGCTGCATAGCTGAGGAACGCCTTCGGAGTGTCTTAGATAGAGATGCTGGTGTTAATGGTAAACACATATCAGTGTCTAGGCAGCCTCAGGGTAGTTATCATGTAAGTGGCCCAGGCAGGCAGCAGATGGAGCAGACTGTACCTCAGAGCGACTGGCCACGTATATTTTTTTAAATAAAGAAAAAAGTCATGAGTGAAATTCCGATTAAAACCGATGGATATTGTATCAACAAGTTTATTGACCGGGTTAGAAGCAAAATTGGGGAGACAGCAGCAGAGCAGTTAAAGCAAACTGCTGTTGAGGTTGTCCAGAACTGCGTTGATGTCTATTCCAAAATATTTGGTTCTGGTGATGTTGGCTCTACAGGTACAGGTACTGTTAGCCATCCTTATAAGAGTAAAAATAAGGATGAGAAAATCCCCTATGGAACTACCGGCCTAATCTACGGCAAAGTCCAAAGCGGCAAGACTAATAGTACCATTGCTACACTGGCACTTGCTCAAGCTAACCAATTCCGTTGCTTTATTGTATTGACCTCTGACAATACATGGCTCGGTAAACAAACTGCTGATCGTTTCGATAATCAGCTTAAAGGGGGGCCAGTTATTCATAACTGGGAACAATGGAGAAGCGATCCCGAAGAATTTGCTAATCAACTGCTCCACTACATCAATAAAGATGGTGTTGTCCTGGTATCTACAAAGAATGTGCGCCACCTAGATAACTTGCTTAAGGTTCTCAAGTCCGCTAAAGCCAGAAGCGTACCAACTCTGATATTTGATGATGAGGCTGATAATGCCAGCCCAAACACCAACGAAGCCAAGCAAGCCAAGAAGGGAAAAGATACAGTTCCAGACAGCGCAATTTTTGAAAAAATAGGCAAGATTCGGGAAGAAGTTGCTAATCACATTTATTTGCAGATTACCGCAACTCCTCAAAGTTTACTGCTTCAAAGTCTGGGGCACCGATGTAGTCCTGTTTTCTGTGCTGCCCTTCCTGAACCAGGCGAAAGTTATATGGGAGGAGATTTATTTTTTACAGAGAACAGCCAATACTGCTGCACAAAAGTTGACTTAGAAGAACTAGATCTTTTAAAAAAACAGGGAGGAAAGATTAACCCTGGTAATAACTGGGATATTCCTCCGGGACTTAAACTCGCTCTGTGCTGTTTCTTCGTGGGTTCAATCTACAAAATGCAATCAACACAAAATGAGGATGCTAAGTTCTCTTTCCTGGCTCATATTGACCACAAGAAGATTAGTCACAGGAATTTGAAAGAGATTATTCGTGACTTTGTTGTAGAGCTTGACAAGGCGCTTCGAGGAGAATCATCCGCCAAGCGAAAAGAGGCGCTGAAGTGGCTGAATGAAGCTTATGAGGAGTTAAGCAAAACAGCAAAAAGCTTACCCCCAATCGACGACCTCGTTGTGGAAATAGAGCATGAACTACGAAATATTAAGCCAAATGTTATCGATGCTACTAATCCAGATAAAGAACCGAAGTACAACCCAGGGATTAATAATATTTTAATTGGAGGAAATCGCCTGGGGCGGGGGGTAACTATTGATGGGTTGATGGTCACTTACTACGGGCGCGATCCAAAGCAAAAAGTGATGGATACAGTGCATCAGCACGCACGAATGTTTGGTTATCGACAAGAACTCAAGGATGTTACCCGTTTGTTCTTGCCTCAGCACATCTTAGAGGACTTCCGCGCTATCCATGAAGCTGATGAAGGGATGCGTCAGGCGATCGGAGACGATCCAACTAACATTAAGATTCAGCCAGTCTGGGTTGGTAAAAAACTTAAGGCAACTCGTTCTAACGTCTTGAATCCAGCAGAAATTGATGCTTTCACACCTGGCTCACATATTTTTCCTGAGGCTCCAATCTGGAAAAAATCAGATGTAAAGGAAAACACAGAAACGCTAAATAAGCTTCTGGCTCCATACAACAAAAATGATGAATACTACGAAGTAGACATCGACTTTTTGAGCGAGATACTTTCACATATGCCAAGTAAGCAAGTTAGTGTAGGTAAGTGGGAAGACAACCGAATCAAACAAGCGCTCAAAGCACTTAAGGCTAAAGGTATTCAAAATGGAAGGCTCAATGTTCGGCGAGGTAAAAACAGCGAAGGTCTTGACTTAACACGCCAGGAGCCTGGTGATTGGACTAGCTATGGTTTTGCTACCAGTCAATGGCTAACGATACCAAAACATAAATACTCAGATGTTCCTACACTCGTTGTTATGTATGAGAAAGGTGAAAAGAAACGCAAATGGGATGAGCAACCGCTCTATCTTCCAATGCTGATTCTCCCTAAAAGTAAATTTGTCTTAATGTTCAATTACTCAGATGAGCCTGAAGAACTGGAAGATGACTGTTTCTAGATGG
>CBDTXL010000128.1:0-11787 GCA_965364435.1 uncultured bacterium | reverse complement strand
TTGCCGAGTTCAGGACAAAGTCATTCAGCAGTTTTTCGATGGTGCTGGTATTTGAGGGAAAAGGGGCTAGGGGCTGGGGGCTAGGGACTGGCGAAGAGGAAGAGACAATCCCCGTAAGTGGTCTCAAGCCCCAATATTTAGATTCTCAAAACAAAACAAATATCGCCTAAAAATCTCTTTCCCCGACGCCCTATTTTCAGGGATTGACGGCTTGCTTCAACCAGTCATGAGAACTGTCTTGGTAGTAAAGCCATCGGTTTTGTGGGTCGCCTCGCAACTCCAGGTGATCAACCTGTACAGCTTCCAGCAGTAACAGACAAAAATTCGGTAGTGGCTGCTTTGGATCTGGCGGCGGTGGCGAAAAGGCACGATCATTTTCTGCTCTAGCTTCACCAGGGTGAGGCCAAGCGAATTGTAAACGAGCAGAGTCAGAAAGGTCTTGCCAAGTAGACTGACGGGCGTCTTTTAGGGCTTGGTCAGGATAATCTGCTCCAATAAGGGTCAGCTGACCAGCTAAACGAAACTGCTCACGAGTTTTAGGAAAGTACCAACAAGCTTCTCCCCAAGCCTGGTGCTGAATTTGGTCAGCTTTCTGGCTACGGGAATCAGTAATAATTTTCAGTTGGTTGGTCTCCTCTAGAAACCCGCGAAAGACAACAGTGCGGTTCGCCGGATGCCCATCCGCACGAACTGTTGCCAGCTGGAAGTAGCGGGCGTAAGGAAGGCTGTGGTTTTTGTAGAGCGCACGAGATAGAAGCGATCGCCACGGAGCAATAGACATTTTTAGAGGTGAGTTTCAGCCCTACACATAGCGCAAATTCCTTGTATTTTCAAGCTTTGACCCTATATCTAATATCGCTTATAGTCAGAGGTCTAGCAAAAAATCCAAAGACGTTGACTATGGTCAGAGAGCTTGAGCGAGAACGCCAAAAGAGCGATTTTCCAGAAACGGCACCAGCTGCTAACCCAGTATTTTTCAGAACTTACAGCCGCAGAACAGAAACGGGTCGCGAGACTTGGGACGAGGTTTGCGATCGCACTACCCAAGGATTTACTAAACTAGGCAAGCTGACTTCTAGTGAAGCTGCCCTGATAAACCGGATGATGCGCCAGATCAAGAGCCTCCCCTCTGGTCGCTGGCTGTGGGTCGGAGGGACAGAGTGGATTGAAAAGCCAGAGAACTTCTCAGGAGCCTACAATTGCACCAGCACCAATGCACTAGACTGGCGTGCCTTTGGTCTGATGATGGATCTCGCCATGATGGGCTGTGGCACAGGTGCTGTCCTCGAACCCAAGTACATCAACCAGCTTCCTGGCATTCGTAACCGGCTCAATGTAAGCGTACAGGGTGAAATTGGCTCTACCCCTCCTCAACAGCGTCGTGAACAGACAGAAGTCAAAATTGGGAGCGTTGCGGGAGGAAGTCCGGAGAATCAAGTCACCATCTATGTAGGAGACTCTCGCCAAGGTTGGGTTAAGTCTTATCAAACCCTCCTTCAACTATCGACAGATGAACGCTTCTCAGGTGAAGTCAAAGTATTCATCGACCTCAACGATGTCCGTGCAGCGGGTGAAAGTCTCAAAGGCTTTGGTGGCGTTGCCAATCCTGTTAAGTTACCAGAACTTTATCATCGTTGCGCTTCAATTCTTAATAAAGCTGTAGGACGACAATTAAATTCAGTTGAATGCTGTCTATTAATTGATGAAGCCGCTGTCACAATCGTTGCCGGAAATATTCGAAGAAGTGCCGGAATGCGAGAATTTGTCTCTGATGATGAATTAGGAGCAAATGCTAAGAATAATCTTTGGCAACAAGATGAAAACGGCAACTGGCGAATTGACCCAGAGCGTGATGCTCTAAGAATGGCAAACCATACAAGAATTTTTCACCACAAGCCCTCTCTCTCTGAGTGCCTTGATGCGGTGCAAAAGCAATATTATAGCGGTGAAGGTGCCATCATGTGGGCTGGTGAGGCAGTAGCCAGAGCCAACTGCGATTGGCTGCCAACTCCAGAGCTAAGAAAAGATTTTTTGAAATTTTACGAACAAGGAACAGCTAAACAGTGGTTACAGGAACGCTATCCGAACATTGATTCTTATGAATTAGAACATCGGTTAGCTCGTGTAGGACTTAACCCGTGTGGTAAGCAATTTGCCTCACGCTAAAAACCCCGCAAAATCGGAGAAAGCTGAGATGCTAACTCCGAGGTAAGTAAAGGAATTAAAAAGCCTTTAACACCGTAGAGCGTAGAGGGTGAACCTCTGTAATCTTGGGTAAATTAACGAGCAGAACAGCAGTTAAAAGACACAATTTGCAGAGAATATAATCCGAGGCAAGTCCTCCTACACTTTGTGTAGCTCCAAGAGTGCGGGGCTTCCTTTTGAGGAAGAAAATGTACGCCGAGCTACAGGTAAAATGGAACCTGTAGAACTAAAGGATAAAAAGCCTTTAGGGTAACAAAACTGGAAATCATTGGCTCTAATTTTCACTGTAATTTAGCTGAAATTCATCTCAACCAAATCGATCCATTCAACGAGAAAGAACAAGAGGAGGCTTTCACCGCTGGAGCGCTTTCAGTCGCCGTATTACTGAATCATAAATTTGTTGAGGAACGCTACCGAAAGTCACGGGAATTAGATCCAATTGTTGGTGTTTCTTTCACTGGCTTGTTCGATTTCTTTGTGAATGCTTTCGGGGTAGATTGGTTGCGTTGGTGGGGAGAAGGACGACCTGAAACATCGGCAGGCATCAAGTTCAAGCGACAGGAGCAAGACTATCTAAACCGTTGGCGAGAAATCGTGGAACGGGTTGTTTGGGATTACTGCGATCGCCACGGTCTCAAGCGACCCAATCGCTGCACAACCGTCCAACCCAGTGGCACGAAGTCTCTCTTAACAGGCGCAAGTCCAGGATGGCATCCACCAAAGTCTCAAAGGTTTATTCGCCGCATCACTTTCCGCAAAAATGATCCTGTAGCTCTTGCTTGCATTGACTACGGTTATAATGTCATACCCTCTCAGTCAGACAAAGATGAAAATGGAAATCTCTTGAATGATCCGTTTCATCCGAGAACAACTGAATGGCTTGTGGAAATCCCCGTTAAGGTTAACTGGAGCAATTTACCAGGAGCTGATGAAATTGATATATCTCAGTTCTCAGCCCTAACACAAATGGATTTTTACCTACAAGTCCAAAGATGTTATGTGCGACATAATACCTCAGCGACGATAGAACTACGCCAAGAAGAAGTTGAAGCATTAGGAACTCGTATCTACGAAGCCATCCAAAATGATCAAGGCTATATTTCTGCCGCTCTTCTGGCGCGTTTTGACGATCATCAAAGCTTTCCACGTTTGCCATTCGAGCCGATATCGAAAGAGCAGTATGAGCAATTGATGCAAGAAGTGAAATCACGGCGCAAGACAAATGACTTTCGTACTGCTCTGAGTCAATATGACTTAAGTGACTTAGGAGAAGCTGGTCCATCTGGTTGTGATTCCGACAAGTGCCTGTTACCTGAAATAACTCCGACTGCCTAATCGCAATAAACAAGAGCAAATCCCCAAGGGATATCCCTTGGGGATTTTTATTTCTCCTGTGTTGTGTAGGTTTGAGCTGGCTGGACAGACAAGTGTGCGATCGCACTCCCAAAACTGCTGCTAACCCGGCAGGACACGCTAGAATCCCAGAGGAATCAGTCATATACGCATCAGCAGTACAAGGAGAGACAACAATGTTCCTCAGTGAACTAACACCAATTTTTAAAGAACTGACCCAGCAGCCTGTTGCTTTCTTGGGCGGTTTTTTCTCTGGGGTATTTCGACTCAACCTCTCAGATGACCCAGTTAAGAGCTGGCTGGATGAGCAAGCTGGATCTACCCCATACACCTCTGCTACTCCTGGCAGGGAAAATGGCAAGACTAGCGGTCCTCAATCGATTTCGATTGACTAAGACCAAATTTAAACTGAGAAAGGCTTAAATCTTGGGGTCTGCTGAATAACCAGTAGACCTCAATGCACTTTTGTGTTAACGCATATGTGAGGTAGATAACATCTCACAAACAAGTCGGTGCGATATGATAATACGATATGTACAAGTTCAGTTCTACCCTTGGTTTAATTTTTGGTTCTGCGACTGCCTCCGTGGTTGCTTATCCTCGGAAATTTGCCACTGGTCAATCAGACAAGACTTTAGAGCTACTTGCATTGTCTAACTCTAGTCTGTGGCTCTGAACTTGAGTTCCTCGTTCAGACTTATCGATCGACATGACCATTTACGTCGGAAACCTGTCTTACCAAGCTACCGAAGAAGACTTAAGCTCAGTATTTGCCGATTACGGTACCGTTAAGCGAGTGGTGTTGCCCACAGACCGTGAAACGGGACGAATGCGCGGATTTGCCTTTGTTGAAATGACAGAAGATGCCCAAGAAGACGCTGCCATCTCCGAATTGGATGGTGCTGAGTGGATGGGACGCCAGTTGAGAGTGAATAAAGCCAGACCCAGAGAAGATAATCGTAGCGATCGTAGCGATAATCGTGAGCGTGGCGGGGCAAAGCGCAATCGATACTAGACCAAGAGTCACTCAATTAAATAGGGTGCATCTCAACAACAGATAGAGGCGACAAGCTGCTCAAGCAGTAATCTGCAAAGCCGATTATCACCATTTTTAATCTGCCAGATAAGAGACGAGCTAAGCTCGTGAATAACGTCCCAATTCGTCTCTTATCGCTGCTTTCTGAGCAGACCCGTCTAATCTCCCAAGCAAATACCCAAGCCCCTAGCGGTCTTGACTAGCGTGTCATTGGGATCTACGGCTTGATATTTGCTGATCGCTGACTCAATTGGCACACTCACAACCTGACGGTTTTGCCAAGTCACTATCTGGTCGTATTGCTCGGCGGCAATTAAATCAACGGCGGCAACACCAAAGGCTGATGCAAGTAATCGGTCAAGTGGCGAAGGAATTCCACCGCGCTGTGTATGTCCCAAAACGGTAACTCGTGTTTCTGCACCGCTACAGGCAGAGATGCGCTCCGCTAGATACTGACCAATGCCTCCTAATCGACATTCACCGAAGCGATCGCTAATTTTGACCGCTTCACCTGCTTCTGTGCAAACTGCTTCTGACACAATCACTACACAGAAGTTCTGGCCCTGCTCCTGACGCTGTTGGAGCTTGCGGCAAATGTTTTCGATCCTATAGGGAATTTCCGGGATCAAGATGACATCTGCACCTCCCGCAATCCCTGCGGAGATCGCGATGTGACCCGCATCTCGACCCATTACTTCCAGAATCATTACCCGGTCGTGGCTGGCGGCAGTAAAGTGCAAACGATCTAGGGCTTCGGTTGCAATATTAACTGCCGTATCAAACCCAATTGATCGCTCTGTTAGCCCGACATCGTTATCAATAGTTTTGGGAATTCCCACAAAGTTAAGATTGCCTTGCTGGGAAATTTTGCGGAGAATTGCCAAGCTACCATCTCCCCCAATGCCAATCAGGGCATCAAGACCCAGCTGATGGTAACCTTCAATGATTTCTTGCGAGCGATCGCGTACCGTGCCATCCGGCTGGGGAAAAGCAAACGGGTTACCCTTGTTCGTTGTTCCCAGAACTGTGCCACCCATCGTCAGGAGGGCATCAACCTTATCCATGTCAAGCGGTATCACTTGAGGAGGACGGTTCATCAAACCCCCAGTTGCGCGACAAATTCCTAGCACCTCCCAGCCATAAGTGCCCACAGCGCGGCGAGCTACAGCCCGAATCACCGCATTTAACCCAGCACAATCTCCACCACTGGTGAGAATTCCAATCCGTTTATGTTCTCCCATAATCCCTTTTTAAGGTTGCTAATGCATTTTCAACTAGATCTGACCCCAGGCATACTCTTTTAGACAAGAAAGTTGCTATATGTATTTCATTTCTGTAGTTCGTCTAAAGTTAGAAGCAGCATTGGCAATGCCTCCCTAAGATAGAAAGTAAACAGGAGTGGGCCTTTGGTTTTCTTGAGACAGTCTCATGAGCAAGTTCCCCTCCAAACCAAGTGCGTGACTCGATAGGGAGGACGAAAATTATGGCAGAGGTAAAGCAGCCGGGAGATCAGGAGTACGGCCTGAATCGTGATTGCACAACGCTATCCCGTCACGTTCTACAGCAGCTCCAAAGTTTTTCCGCTGACGCACAAGATCTCAGTGCGATCATGAATCGCATTGCCTTGGCAGCCAAACTTATTGCTCGACGCCTAAGCCGCGCCGGTTTAGTGGAAGGCGCGTTAGGATTTACGGGTGGCGTCAATGTGCAGGGAGAATCTGTCAAAAAGATGGACGTCTACGCCAATGACGTCTTTATCTCGGTGTTTAAACAAAGCGGACTCGTCTGTCGCTTGGCGTCCGAGGAAATGGAAAAGCCCTACTATATCCCGGAAAACTGCCCTATTGGACGTTACACCCTGCTCTATGACCCAATTGATGGCTCCTCGAATGTAGACATCAACTTGAATGTGGGTGCAATTTTTTCGATTCGTAAGCAAGAAGGAAACGACATCGAAGGTGACGCCCGCGATCTGCTACAAAACGGTCGTAAACAAATCGCCGCAGGCTACGTTGTCTATGGTCCGAGTACCGTACTGGTGTACTCCATCGGCACCGGCGTCCACTCTTTCACCCTTGACCCCAGCTTGGGCGAGTTTATCCTTTCGAGTGAAAATATTCGGGTGCCAGACCACGGTCCGATTTATAGCGTGAATGAAGGTAACTTCTGGCAGTGGGACGAATCAATCCGCGACTATATTCGCTATGTCCATCGCCATGAAGGATATACCGCCCGCTATGGTGGGGCATTAGTGGGAGATTTTCACCGAATTTTGTCTCAGGGTGGCGTCTTCTTGTATCCCGGTACGTTGAAAAAACCGGAAGGAAAGTTGCGTCTACTTTATGAATCGGCTCCCCTTGCCTTTTTGATAGAGCAAGCAGGTGGCAGAGCGAGTACGGGAACCCAAAATCTTTTGGACGTCGTGCCAAAGGCTCTGCATAGTCGAACACCGTTGTTTATCGGGAGCAAAGAGGATGTAGCCCTTGTAGAGTCTTTTATTCAGGAGAGGGCAAAGGACTCAGAAGAAACTGCAATGGCTCGTTCTTAGCACAGGTTAGTCAAGAGTCGTTTGTCAAGAGTCTATGACCAAGGCTTAATGACCAACGAGCACTAAACCTTCTAACCTGCAATAAGCAGAGTAAATCACACTCACTAGGAGTTAATTAATGACAGCCACAAATCCAATATTGGAGATTGAACAAAATTACGGTCAGAGTATCTGGATGGATAATCTGAGCCGCACGTTAATCCAGTCCGGCGAACTCAAGCAGATGATTGAGGAGCGGGGGATTGTCGGAATTACCTCCAACCCGGCGATTTTTGAAAAAGCGATCGTGGGTAATGCTGTCTACGACGCTGACATCGAAGCAGGCATCCGCGCCAAAAAATCGGTTTTGGAAATTTACGAGTCCCTGGTATTTGACGATATCCGCAATGCCTGCGATATCCTCAGACCAGTCTATGACTCATCTAATGGTCTCGATGGTTACGTCAGTATTGAAGTGCCACCGAACATTGCCAACAATACGGAAAGCACGATCGAGGAAGCCCGACGCTATTACGCACAAATTGGTCGGGAGAACGTGATGATTAAGATTCCAGGGACGAAAATGGGCTTGCCAGCCGTTGAGCAAGTCATTAGCGATGGAATCAATGTCAACGTCACCTTGCTGTTCTCGGTAGACAGCTACGTTGAGACAGCTTGGGCGTATATCCGGGGCTTGGAAAAGCGGGCAGAGAAAGGGGAAGATATCAGCAAGATTGCTTCAGTTGCAAGTTTCTTCCTGAGCCGGATTGATAGCAATATTGATGCACGCATTGACAAAAAACTCTCTCAAGGGGTCGATGACCTCAATATGGAGGCGCGGCTTAAGGCAGTTAAGGGCAAAGTCGCGATCGCTAATGCCAAAATCGCTTACCAGAAGTATAAGGAGATATTTGGAAGCGATCGCTGGAAAGCTTTGGCAGAAAAAGGAGCAAAAGTCCAGCGGCTATTATGGGCTAGCACCGGCACTAAAGACCCCCACTACAGCGACGTTATGTATGTCGATGAACTGATTGGTCCCGACACCGTCAATACCTTGCCACCCAACACGATTGAAGCCTGTGCGGACCACTGTTCCCCTGCCAGTCGCATTGAGACGGGTATTGACGAAGCCTACCAGTTGATCGAAAATCTCGGAAGCCCAGATATCAATATCAATCTCAATGAGGTTATGGACGAACTTCTTGATGATGGAATTGACAAATTTGTCAAGCCCTTTGAGTCCTTGATGTCATCTCTAGACGAGAAAGTCCAAAAGTTGGCGACGGTGTAATCAGTTGTTGGTTGTTGGTTGTTGGTTGAAAGACCAAGAAAAGTTGTTAATTTCCCTCTAACAGCAACAACCAGCAACTAACAGTTTGTCCTAACAACTAATAACTAACAACTAACAGCTAACAACTCTTATGGTGGCTCTACTAGAAAATCCCCTACGTATTGGATTGCAACAGGAGCGGACGCCAGAACCAGCGATTCTGGTAATTTTTGGAGCGTCGGGAGACCTTACCCAACGCAAGCTTGTGCCAGCAATTTACCAGATGAAACGCGATCGCCGCCTGCCTCCGGAAACTACTATTGTTGGTGTCGCCCGTCGGGAATGGAGCCACGACTACTTCCGAGAGCAGATGCGCGAGGGCATTGAGCAATTTTCCACCGGCATTGGTTCCGAGGAAATGTGGGAAGACTTTGCCCAAGGTTTGTACTACTGCCCTGGTGACATTGATAAGCCAGAAAGCTATCAAAAACTCAAAGCCTTTTTAGGAGAACTGGATGGTAAACGGGGAACACGCGGTAACCGCGTCTTCTACCTGTCAGTTTCCCCGAAGTTCTTCCCAGAGGCAATCCGACAACTGGGCGCGGCAGCAATGCTAACTGACCCGGTGAAAAGCCGCCTGGTGATTGAGAAACCCTTCGGTACAGATTTGAGTTCGGCCCAGAAACTCAATCGAGTCGTGCAACAAGTCTGCAAAGAACAGCAGGTTTACCGCATTGACCACTATCTGGGCAAAGAAACCGTTCAGAATTTGTTGGTATTCCGCTTTGCCAACGCCATCTTTGAGCCGCTGTGGAATCGTCAGTTTGTTGACCACGTCCAGATTACAGTCGCAGAAACGGTGGGCGTCGAGGACAGAGCGGGTTACTATGAAACTTCCGGGGCACTAAGGGATATGGTGCAAAATCACCTGCTGCAAGTGTTCTGCCTCACGGCGATGGAACCGCCCAATTCCCTAGACGCCGATAGCATTCGGACGGAGAAAGTCAAGGTACTTCAAGCAACCCACCTGGCAGACATTAATAACCTGGAAGTTTCAGCAGTGCGGGGTCAGTATTCAGCAGGCTGGATGAAAGGTAAGCCGGTTCCTGGCTACCGAGAGGAACCGGGAGTTAACCCCAACTCCACAACACCAACTTACGTGGCGATGAAGCTACTCGTTGATAACTGGCGCTGGCAAGGCGTTCCCTTTTATCTGCGGACTGGCAAGCGGCTACCGAAGAAGGTGAGCGAGATTGCAATTCAGTTTCGTGAGGTTCCCTTGTTGATTTTTCAATCTGCCGCCCAGCAGGCTAGCCCCAACGTTCTGACCATGCGTATTCATCCCAATGAGGGAATTTCGCTGCGTTTTGAAGGGAAAATGCCCGGACCAAACCTGCGAACCCGCACGGTAGATATGGACTTTAGCTACGGCTCTTCGTTTGGAATATCAACATCTGATGCCTACGATCGCCTTTTAGTAGATTGTATGCTGGGTGACCAAACTCTCTTCACCCGTGGTGATGAAGTGGAAGAAGCATGGCGGGTTGTGACACCAGCGCTTACCGCTTGGGAGGCACCGGCAGATCCGGCATCGATTCCTCAGTACGAAGCCGGAACTTGGGAGCCAACCGAGGCAGAACTCCTGATTAATCGCGATGGACGCCGTTGGCGCAGACTGTAGGCGTGTGCAAGCTTTCCGTGCCTCTACAAGTTGTTAGTGTTTATTTTTGAGTTGTTAGAAGTGGTTAAATAGCTAACAACTAACCGCTAACAACCAACAAATAATGAGCAATAGCTACTAACCAACAACTAACAACCAGTAACAAATATGGCAACACAATCTCCTCCGATAGTCTCCATACAAAAGCCCAAAGATGTTTCCATCAGTGACATTGAGGCGGAACTTCATCAAATTTGGCAAAGTTATGGTACCGCTGGTGAATACGGCGATTTTCCCTCTGCCATACGGGCATCAACGTTTAGTTTGATTGTCTATGAACCAGAAGAAACCCAGCAGCTGTTAGCCTCACTGGGATATTACACGGGACCGATTGACGGAATTCTCGGACCGCGTATGGTATCGGCACTTAAGGCGGCACAGAAAGCCTATGGATTGCCGAGAACGGGTAGTGCAGACGCAAGCACCAAGGCAAAACTGCGCGAAGAGTATGCTCAAAAGCTCGCCCAAGGTGGGACAGGGAGTGTAGAAGGAAGCGATAGCGAAGCGCTGCTGAAAGCAGATCGCCTAAAGTATTCCCCAGATTTGGAAGGCTCGGGAATTGCAGATGCGATCGCGGCTTCCAACCCCTGTCGCATCATTGCCCTTTGTCCGATGGCAGGTGAAGATCAAGGTGTTACTGCTCAGGTATCTGCCTCTTGCCCCGTTCAAAAGCACGGTCAAAGTACACTCGTCTGTTGCGAATACATCACCCTACGAGGCACTGCTGCCGCCCTAGAGCGCAACGTCGGGATGATTTCGGCGCTGATGATTGGCGAACTTCCCAAGTTTATCTGGTGGAAAGCAACGCCCGACTCTGAGAACGGTCTTTTCAAGCGACTGGCAGAGGATAGCAATAGCATCATCATTGACTCTAGTTCTTTCAACGACTCAGAGAAAGATTTATTGCGGGTACATAGCCTAATCGAGCAGGGAACTCCAATTGCTGACCTCAACTGGCGGCGTCTAGCAGCATGGCAAGAGTTGACCGCTGCTGCTTTTGACCCACCAGAACGCCGTGCGGCTCTCAAAGAAGTTGACCGAGTGACCATCGATTACGAGAAAGGGAATCAGTCTCAAGCATTGATGTTTCTCGGTTGGTTGGCAAGTCGCCTCCAGTGGCGTCCTGTCTCCTATCAGAAAGAAGGCGGTGATTACGACCTGAGGCGGATTAAATTCACAACCTCAGACCAGCGCACCGTTGAAGCGGAGTTGGCAGGAATTCCCACTGCTGACGTAGGAGAGGTTGCTGGTGACTTGATTAGCTTGCGTTTGGGTTCGACCAACGACCAGGCAGACTGCTGTACGGTGTTATGTTCGGAAACGATGGGTTGTATGCGGATGGAGGCGGGTGGTGGTGCCCAGGCTTGCCGCATTCAGCAGGTGACACCGCTATTTGACCAAAAGACGGAACAGCTACTGAGTCAGCAACTGCAACGCTGGGGTCGTGAGGTGCTTTTTGAAGAAAGTTTGGCGGTTACCGTTGAGGTTCTGAAATTGGCTAATGGGTAATGGGTAATGGGTAATGGGTAATGGGTAATGGGGAATAAAAGCCAATTACCTTTTTCCCAATCACCAATTAGCAATTACCTTTTTCCCAATTATCATGGCTTTAGTGATCGCGGGTGAACGCAGTGGGGTGGGTAAGACAACAGTCACACTCGCCCTATTGTCGTCTT
>CBDTXL010000127.1:0-11810 GCA_965364435.1 uncultured bacterium | reverse complement strand
CTGAAGACAAAGCAATACCCTGCATTTACCAAATTCTCATCACTGACTTGGTTCGGTGATGGTGGATTACTACAGAATCTGTAGTTACCATCTGGCAGACTTTGAATCGAAATCTGAGCGAGGGCTGCTGTCTGAACAACTCCAACGGTAAGGGTAGCACTCAGCGCTAAAATCGGTGCGAATCGTTGCATGATGGCTTCAACAGGGTTAATCTCAAAACTACGTGGAGCGATCGCCTAAAACCCGGCGTTTTTTCCAGCTCTTCACCCAATCATCTTAGGCAACTCATCAGCATCGAGCTAAAGACACTCGTACCAGTTAGCCGATTGTCCCCAAAAAGACTCTGTCAATATCCTGAAAATCTTTATAATTCCGTTGAGAGTTATTACCTCTGTAGGATGTATCTGCAAAGTCTGAACTCTTAGGTATGGGCGAAGCATTGATGAGAAGGATTTATGCATCAAACCGTAGAGTTGACCTAACCTAGGTTCGCCCTCAATGAGACAAGCAGACAGACCCTAAAAAATTATCTCTTCGGACTGCTGGCTTGATGTAAGCGATCGCGAATCTCTTTCAGACGCTCCTGATTCCTGGCAGAGTCTTGCGCTGCTGGTAATTCTGTATTCGGACTGCTGGATAAACTCTCGCCGGTAACTGGATTACCGTTAGCTTTGTGTAAGCGATCGCGAATCTCACCCAGACGCCCCTGACTACAGACAGCGTTTCGTGGTTCCGGTAATTCTGTATTCGGCCAACCGGGTAAATCACAACAGGGACATACCTCCGGTGGCATCCCAACACACCTGCTGGGTATGGGCATATCACAGCGAGCGCAAGGCCCTACCTCCCACGTTGGCGTCAGCAGTTCGGCAATTGTTTCTTGGGTACCTTCTAGGTAACAATCACCGCTATCTGGTGAGAGAATTTGCTGCCAGATCCGTTCAAACTCGTCACTATAGCGATTGCCTGTCATTACCGATTGCGGTGACACGGCTGAGTTACCGTTGCGAATCACAACTTTTTTGCCTAACTGAAACCAGTAGGCAAGATAGCGTTTCACTTGTTGTTCAGATGCCATGAAGAGTGTCATGTATTCTGTATTGGGGCTTGGGTATTAAGTAACTCTCTCCAATCCCCAGTTTGCTTTAATACTTTCATGGTAACGATTGTGTTTAGTTTTGTAGCGGTGATCCCAGGGCGCTGAGATTGAGGACATGACCGGCGGTAACTAAGTAAACCGGGTAAGCGATGATACCCAGTTTACGCACTAATTCACCAAGGCGATCGCGAAAGATTCTCCCTAACGGGTAAGCGGGAACAACACCCCAGCCAGCCTCCTCTGCCACAAAAATCACAGTACCTGCTGTTTGTGTAAGGCTATCCAATAAATTTGCACAAGTTCTCTCCCAAACGGTCGAATCCTGGTCAAGCAGATTTGCCACCCAGGTTCCCAGAGAGTCAACCAAGAGACAGCAATTGATCTCAGAATGCGATCGAATCGTTGCTGCCAACTCCACAGGCACCAATAGAGTCGTCCACTCCCTAGGGCGTCGTCGCTGATGCCTGTCAATGCGGGAAAGCCACTCAACATCATCAGGGTCAGATGAGGCGGTTGCCACATAGATGACTTGTTTGCCAGTCTGCATCGCTAGCGTTTCTGCCCACTCACTTTTGCCAGACCGCGATGGCCCTGTCACCAGAATGACATGACTGGTAGATTTTGCTGTATTTGTGTTCACAAGCTTTAAGCCGTTTTTAGAGAGTAGAGGTACAGTACTGTGCTACCGTCCCAGATATTTTAAGCAATTAGACTTAAGAGAGAATTCTCATTTTTAGAGTTCGATGCGGTTAAAATGACCAAAAAATCCAAAAACTGAGCGACTCACAAAATTCATTCGCTGTGCTGAGCTCAAGCCGAGGGGTTTTGCGGGAATTAAGGAGTTGGTACTTTTTATACAGTGGTATGAGAAAAGCATGAAACCAGAACTGCAACGGATCGAGACAGCACTACATCAGTTGACACAAGCCAGCTCAACTGACAGTCAACAAACATCCGCCACTGTGGCAAACCCTACCCACTCCGGCGAAGGACGTCGAGAGGGCAATCGAGAGGGGAGTGAGCCTTCGTTCTCGGTGGCTGTGCAGCCTTTCCCCGCCCGCAAACACCACGGCAAGACACCAACGCTGCCAAAATTTAAATCTCCTACTTTCAGTAACCATCGCCACGCTGCTAACCCTGCCTTGGCGATGAACCTGCTGCAAGAAATCCAAGAAATTGTCGGCGGTTGGCAGAAGGAACTGCAAACCATCGTGCGGCAAATTCAAGACATCTACATGGATGGACCAATTGTTGATGGCTGGTTAGAGTCTCATGCCCGTGAAGCGCAAGAAGCCCAGACGACAGTACGGCACGCTGAAGTTGACCGGCTGATGGACTATGTGGAAGAAGTCTTGAATCAACCAGATGCCAAGGTAACTTTAGAATCTCCCCGTACTGGTTACCGCCTCTGTGGATTGGATGCAGATGGTCAATTTTGGGCACGACCTTGCCCACCCGATCAGGTTCCTAGTGTTAGTCTAGCGATCGCACGTCATCAAAAACTGCGGCAGCTTTTAAGCCGCAAACAAGATCTGGAAATTCGCCTCAGCCAGCTGGCGGAAACTCTTGTTGTGATGCACGGTCATCTAAGTCAGGACTGAGGAATCAATAGTCCTCCGTATTCATCAGCGTTTATCTGCGTGCATCTGTGGTTGAAAATCTGATATCCACTTTTCGCATAGGCTATTCGTCAGCAACACGGGTTGGCAGCTTAGTGGCTTGGCAGGTTAGAACGTTGAAAAGTGAAAACGTTAATCGATTAGACCCTTCACCCGGATTTCTCACTCATCCCCTTGCTTATGTCAGACCCTCAAATTTCTGCCATCATCTGCACCCACAACCGTGAGGAGTATTTGGGTGCTGCCATAGATAGCTTGCTAGAACAGGATTTTTCCAGTTATGAAGTGATTGTAGTGGATAATGCGTCGAGCGATCGCACTCGTGAGATTGTCGAAGAACGGCTTTCTAACCCACAACTCAACTATGTTTATGAACCCGTTACGGGTCTATCCGTTGCTCGCAACACGGGTGCTAGGGAAGCCCGTGCGCCAATTCTTGCTTATCTTGATGATGACGCCGTTGCTAGCTCGTCCTGGCTGAAGAAAATTTATAATGCTTATCAAAGCAACGAGAAACTTGCGATCGCTGGTGGGAAAGTTACCCTTTTGTGGCCGGATGGGATCACACCTCCGCAGTGGTTGTCATCAGAGCTAGCCGGAAGTTTGGGAGCCTATGATCTAGGGGAGACAATTGTTTATATCAAAAACCCTGGAATGACTCCACGAGGATTGAATTACTCAATTCGCCGGACTTTCCTAGAGCAAGTTGGTGGCTTTGATGTCAAGCTGGGTCGCATCGGCAAAAATCTGTTGTCAAATGAAGAATTGCACATGACACAACTAGCTCTCGAACGAGGGTGGCAGGTTGCTTATCTACCAGATGCCCTGGTGGCTCACAATGTTGCTCCCGAACGACTCGAACAAAGCTGGTTTTTCAATCGAGGCTGGTGGCAAGGTATTAGCGAGTGTTATCGCGAACAAGTTGCCGGTCGTGCTGGCCCTCCTCAGTTGTTACGGGGAGGCGAACGAATCGCTCGCGGTCTCTACAAGTCCGTTAAATACTTTCGCAACCCAGCCTTACGCTTTGATAACCTGGTGTATGCTTACGGTCAAATTGGCTATCTAAGTGCAGCCATCCAAGGGATGCTGAAAACCCCGAAATCTGAGCCACCTGCCTAGTCCTTTGGGAAGAGGTGAGGGAGAGAATTGAGTTTTGTCTTGAATATTATAAACTCTTAATTCATGATTCTTAACTCTTTTTCTTTCTCCCCCTTATCCGTTAGCTAAAATTTTATGGACTTCCAAAGAATAAATTATCTCAAGATAAACGGCTAACTAAGAGTGTAACTATGGTAAAAGGCACATTCTTATACCTGGAAGTCCCTTAAACTGTTAAATTTAAGTTGCGGTTTTTTAAACATGACCTCCCCTAACTCAAAAATCCCCGTCTCAGTTCTGATTCCGGCAAAAAACGAAGAAGCAAATCTCCCAGCTTGTCTTGAAAGTGTGGCTAGAGCTGATGAAGTGTTTGTTGTAGATTCTAAAAGCAGCGATCGCTCTGTGGAAATTGCCGAAAGTCTCGGCGCAAAGGTGGTGCAATTTGACTTCAATGGTCGCTGGCCAAAAAAGAAAAACTGGAGCTTGGAAAATCTGCAATTTCGCAATGAATGGGTGCTAATTGTCGATTGTGACGAGCGCATTCCCCCAGAACTCTGGGACGAAATTGCTGTTAAAATCCAAAATCCCGAATATAACGGCTACTACCTCAACCGCAGAGTCTTCTTCCTGGGTAAGTGGATTCGTTTCGGCGGCAAGTATCCCGACTGGAACCTACGCTTGTTTAAGCACCAAAAAGGTCGCTACGAAAACCTCAACACTGAAGAAGTCCCCAACACAGGTGACAACGAAGTTCACGAACACGTTATCTTGAAAGGTGCCGTTGGCTACCTGAAAAACGATATGCTGCACATAGACTTTCGGGACATCTACCACTGGCTGGAGCGGCATAATCGCTACTCTAACTGGGAAGCGCGTGTCTATTTCAATCTGCTCAACAGCAAAGACGATTCGGGCACAATTGGGGCAAATTTTTTTGGAGACCCTGTGCAGCGCACGCGCTTTCTCAAAAAAATCTGGGTGCGGTTACCCTTTAAACCCATGCTACGGTTTATTTTGTTTTACATCATCCGGCTGGGCTTTCTGGATGGAAAAGCTGGGTATATTTATGGACGTTTGTTGAGCCAGTACGAGTATCAAATTGGGGTTAAACTCTATGAACTACAAGAGTTTGGTGGTCATGTGAATCCTAACCCGACTCTGCCAGTGACACCACCAGCGACGCCAGCGACGCCCCCAGTGACGCCACCCCCCTCAAGTGAGCAGGAGTTAGTTGCTACGAAGGCGGGAGAGCAAAGAACCTGAGTAATTAGTGATGAAGATGAACCCACCCGCTGATTTCCATTCCGGTTCTGAACCTGATTCTCCTGACGCCAAGCTCACGAATGAAGCAGCTAAGTTGCCCAAGCATCAGAGTGTATCTACTGGTGCTGTAGGTTCAGCTGAACTGCCGGTTTTGGATCTGGCACCCTTAGTTGATTTACGCCAGTACGACCAATCCAGGTATGACCGGGGACGACCTGGCTGGTTTATCATACTCTGGTGGTTGGTGCAAGCGATCGCATTCCCTTTAAGTCCCCATTCTTTCAATGGCTTCCGCCAATCGCTCCTACGGTTGTTCGGGGCAAAGATTGGCACAGGCGTCATCATCCGACCGACTGCCCGCTTCACCTATCCCTGGAAAGTAGAAATTGGTGACTACAGCTGGATTGGGGATGATGTCGTTTTTTACAGCCTTGAAAAGATTCGCATTGGCTGTCATTGCGTTATTTCCCAAGAATGCTACCTCTGCACCGGCAGCCATGACATCCAAGACCCAGCATTCGGTCTGATGACCTCTGAGATTACCATTGGCAACGGCGTCTGGATTGCTACAGATTGCTTCGTTGCCCCAGGTGTTCAAATTGGAGCTAATGCCGTAATCGGTGCCCGTAGCAGTGTTTTCAGCAATATCCCCGCCCAGCAGGTTTGCTGGGGTACACCAGCACGACCCCGCTATCAACGGCAAACTCGCTAGGCGCTAGAGCGCCGGTCTATTAATTGTAGGGGCAATCTCCGGACTTCGTCCCGCTTGCTCGCTCACCGCTGCGCCCGCTGTCGAAGAGAGCTATCACCTTCGTTCCGTCCGTGGTTGCCCCTACGGGCTTTCGGGACAAGCACTCAGAGCCTACCCCAAAGTTTTGAATTTTGAGTTATAAGTTTTAAATTGAATTCCCATACTTAATACTTAAAAGCATGGACTTGAATTGTCTTTGTATACAGATTTGTATTCAGTAATACATACATACTTAACATTAGCCCCTTCTTCAGACAGAAGTGACAGGGAATTAAACATAGCTATTCTATTAAGTGCCAACTTCTAAATAAAACCTGGGAGTTCCAACGTGGTGGTAAAGGCTCCGAACCAAAAGGGCTTAACGTTTTCCGCTCCAATGGTATCCAGCTTGCCATGAAGGCTCTCCCAGCTTACGTGACCACTTTAACAACTAGTAGCTATGGCTGAAATACTCGCTCGTTCTGAGGAATCTCTAGCTTCCAAAGGCGCTCATCAAATTCTCTGCTGCTATATCAATATCACTAGTCGAATTCAAATTATCCAGATTACGAATATTCCTAATTTGCATTGGGAGCGAGTTATTTTTCCTGGTCAGCGTCTGATGTTTGAAGCAGCGACAGAAGCAAAACTAGAGATTAACACTAGTGAGACAATCACCCTTATCGTTCCTTGCCAAAAACTCCGTATTACTGAAATTATTAATCTTTAGGTAGAAAATGTTTCCTAAAATCATCAACTTAAGCTTGCTACTGGTGATGAAAGAACTTGAAAAAGCTTTAGAAAATTTTCCTGAGTATCCCTATCAAGTAGCCTTTTCTATTCAGGAATTGCGGCACAAGCTAATTGTCGATGTCCTCGGTCAAATCCCTAATTACTATGCCCTCCTTGAGGCGTCACAAGAACTACCCGACGAACCCGACTTTCTCTACTCTTCCTTTGAGGATCGGGTACTACTGGAACTTTTGATTCGCGAGAGTATAGTTCGCCTCTGTCGAGAAAATAGGGAGTTAATTAGTTGCTACATTTCTCAAAAAGATAATTCACTCAGTAATCCCTCTCCTTGGCTGGGCTGATTTCTGACATTCTCAGTTGTAAGTCTTTGAGCTTTACAAGAATTTAATCCCCTAAGACCCCCTAAGTCCTCTTTTAAAGGTTCTTGGGGGTGTTGTCGTAAGTCTTGCCTCATAAACGTATAAGAAATTTGCTACTTTGCAGCATTACTCATTCATGTTCCGATAGGTAGCGACCGCAGAAGGAGACACCCGATTCAGGTAGCGGAAAATCCAATACTTAATTACCGAATCCAAAATCACTGGAAATGTGGCGATAAACAAAAAGATAAAATCCCGACTCTCTGGGATTCCAAGATGTCGGGACACCCCTTCGAGGATGACTTCCCAACCGTGGGGTGAGTGGAATCCCACAAACATATCCGTAAACAAAATAATGATAAAAGCCTTGGCACTATCGCTGAGACCATAGACAATATCATCCATAAAAGATTTTAAAATTATAATATCTTGTTTACTGGTGAAGATAACCAATCCAAAAGCTACCAGGGATAGGAGATCTGAAAAAATATTTTTGATTGCATTGGTTCCTCTATCCCAATAGTCCTCTCCCAGTTCAACAGCTTTCTCCTTAACCTGCTCTTCCCTTTCCTCCTGAGACAATTTAGGAGCCAAACCCATTAAGGTATTGAATCGCAGTTCTTCTTCAAATCTCTGTAACTCTTCAAAAGCTTCTTCTTTCAGATCAAGATTAAAAAAAATAGTGGGAGCTGATTCCTTGTTAATTCTATAATGGTCAACTATCGGACCTACAACAAAGGTTTTTGTAACCTGATGAGTTAAAATAGGAACAATGATTAAAGTTAGGATAAATTTTAGAGAAATTATGGTTTTCCGCTTAGAATTACGGAAGTTTTTAACAACTCTTTCTTCAGCTTTGGGGTCTAATTCTTCCTGAATTCTATTAAAGGTTCTTAAAATTGATCGAGGTAAGACACCTGTTTTATCAGATATTGTATCAACATTAGTTATCACCCCATTTTTGTTGAGAATTCCGTCTTTCTGCAAAGACGTGGATTGACCATTTGTACCATTCGTAATAATTTGATTGAAATCAGATTGGATAAGTTGGTTTTCTTTCGTTTGAGATAAGGGAATTAAAGAAGCAGAGACTTCAGCCTTTTGTTTTTTGGAATATTTTGCTATTATCTCATCAATAAAATTTAATTTTTCGACAATAATTGACTGCTTTTCATTAAGCTCTAAGGGATATACTTGAGCTGGGTTACCAAGAGCATTTGTCCTCTTAAAGTTGATCATTTTTGGCTCAGTGCTGCTGAAGACAGAACGACTGCTCTTAAATTCTGCAAGCCTGACCTTGACAATCTGTAAGTATTTTTTCAGATCTGCCTCAAAATAGGAGATGACGCTGTCACCGTAGTCGCTGGAGCTGGCGGATATCTTTTTGCCATTGAAATGCTCATCTTCAATCGCTTTAATCATCAATGCCGCTTTATAAGCTTGGTCTAAGGCTCTTTCGGGTGTATCTGAAAACCATTGATTAGCAACCTGTAAGATATCTTGGAATTTCATAGAAACACCGGGTTTCCTAATAAAAGAGAAAGTATGACAAGTATTACCGCAGCTTTATGGCAGCACAGGGTGCCAGAAATCTTAAATCTAGATTACGAAGTATCGTAACAAATTATTCAAAGGAGAGTTTGTGCTGAAACACTCAATTTGGATCACTGGGTCAACTCGCAGTGGCAAGACAACTCGCCTCGTGACTCAGTTTGCTCAATGGGTTGAAGGGGGACTATTGCAGTCACAAGCGATTTCCCGCCCAGTCTCTAGGAGAACCCATCGTGACAGGCAGATGGCACCCCCAATTTTAGTTTTTGCTGCTAATGACGATAATCGGCGTGATTTAGCTCTTGCGCTGACAACAGCAATCCAAGGGCGGTATCCCGTTGTTTCCAAAACGCCTTTAGGTTTCTTTCAGGATGAGGTGATGCTATTTTGGCCGTTGTTAATTCAGCGCTTGAATCTCAGGGCACAGTTTCCGCTGCGACTGCGCCCAGAAACCGAGCAGGAGTTAGCACAGCATCTGTGGCAATCAGAGTTAGAAAAATGGAGTTTACAGCTACCGGGGGTCAATGAACACGCAAAAGTTCGCCGCATCCTGGACTTATTGCAGTTAGCGGCAGTGAGTGGCACACCGACTGAGGACATTCCCAGCATTCTCGAACAAGGAATGCTTGAGGAAGAAGGGACAGCCGAACTTTGGGCGTGTATGGGGCAGATGCTCTTAGACTGGCGAGACTGGTGTCTGGAACGGGGATTACTAACTTACGGAATTATTTGCGAACTTTATTGGCGTGAGTTGTTGCCAGACTCGACTTATCAGCAGCATTTGAGGCAGCGGTACCAGGCGGTGCTGGCGGATGATCTGGATGATTATCCTGCGATCGCACGGGACTTATTCGAGTGCCTATTCGATCAAGGAGCCGTTGGTGCCTTTACCTACAATCCTGATGGGAAGGTGCGCCTCGGTCTTAATGCTGACCCCAATTATCTTGAGGGTTTGGCATCACGCTGCCAGGTAGAAAGTTTAGCGTCACCCATCGGTTCTTTGGCAGAGGCTGTAGGAGAAGTCGTAGTGGAATTAGTCAGCGACTCCATGTCTCTCACAGGTTTACCGGAATCTCTCGCGTCCATTCAAACCACCTCCCGTGCGGAACTCTTGCGAAAGACGGCTGAGGTGATTGTTGAAGCCGTCCAATCTGGACAAGTGCAGCCAGGAGAAATTGCCGTGATCGCACCAGGGCTGGACGCGATCGCTCGCTACACCCTCACAGACATCCTCACCAGCCAAGGCATACCTGTAGAGCCGCTCAACGACCAGCGCCCCCTCCAAAGCTCACCGATGATTCGTGCCCTGCTGACGCTGCTAGCACTGGTTTATCCCGGTTTAGGACGCTTAGTAGACCGAGATGCGATCGCCGAAATGTTGGTTGTCCTGAGTCACAGGCAAGAGGGATTTGCCGGTGAGAGGCAAGATTCAGAACTCCGGGGCACCCAGGGAGACACCGCCCCTACACCCCACATCGATCCTGTCCGTGCTGGTTTACTAGCAGATTACTGCTACTCCCCCAACCCTGAACAACCCCGCCTATTGCCGGTAGAGTCCTTTCCGCGGTGGGACAGGTTGGGTCATCGTGCGACAGCCGCTTATTCAGAGATTGTACAGTGGTTAGAGGTGCAGCGATCGCAACAACAACAGCGTCTTATTCCCTCCTGCGTCGCCGTTCTCGACCGAGCAATTCAGAAATTTTTGTGGAATGGTAGTAACCTTCCCTACGATCAGCTAGCCGCCCTGCGAGAACTGATGGAAACCGCTCAACACTACTGGGAAGTGGATGGACGCCTACGTCAAGAGTTGAAGGTTGGCAGGTTCAAAGTTGAAGGTTTAGAAGATAACCCTCAACCTCCTAACCTTCAACCTCCAATCCCTTCAAACCCTCAATCTCCAACCCAAACTATTGCCCAATTCATTCAACTGCTGCGTCGTGGCACCGTTACCGCCAATCCCTACCCCGTTCGCCGCCTTGCACCAGCCGCTAATGGTGCCGTGACTCTAGCAACGATCTTTCAATACCGCGCCCGTCGCTCCTTCCACCATTGGCACTTCTGGCTCGATGCGGGTTCTCCCCTCTGGCTCAGTGGCGGTGCTGCTACCCTGTTCGGGGCTAACTTATTTCTCAAGGAATGGTCAGGACGCCCCTGGACAGAGGAAGATAAAATCCATGCTGACGAGCAGCGATTGCAGCGGATTTTGCGGGATTTATTGGGTCGTGCGGGTGAACGAGTTTACCTGTGCCACAGTGACCTAGCCGTGAATGGTACCGAACAGGCTGGTCCTCTTTTAACTTTGGTTCATACCTCTGTACCTTTGACAGCTGAGGCGATCGCTACATAATGCTGAGGTAGCTGGGGAGGCAGAATGACCAGGGGTAGAGACGTCCTATATCGCGTCTCTAGGGACTTTTTTCTTGCCACATCCTCATTAAACTTCTTGCAAAAGTTGATCAAGACTATCAAATCCATCTGTGTTTATCTGTGTTTATCTGTGGTTAAAAATCCTTGCATCAGCACTTTTGCAAGAGGTCTAATCTTCAACCCCAATCTCTATTTCCGCACAACCACATGCGTTCCTACGCTCACCTGCTCATACAACGCCTGAATATCAGCGTTTCGCATTCGTAAGCAGCCGTGGGAAACCGCCTGTCCCACCAGTTGCTCTTTATTAGTGCCATGAAACCCGATTTTATGACGTCCATCAGACCAAAAACTGATCCACCGGGTTCCTAAAGGATTCTTGGGTCCAGTTGGGATTAGGTCGCCGGTAATCGGTTGCTGCCAGACAGGGTTGCGTTGCTTTTGTAGAACTCTGAAGGTGCCGGTGGGCGTCTCCCAACCTGGCTGACCAACGGCAACTGGGTAGCTTGAGAGCAACTGATTTCCCCAGTAACTATAGACACGGGCGTCGCTCAAATCGACAACTAACCGAGAACTAATAGAAGCGATCGCCTTAGTCAGTACAGGAGTTACGGGTGAAATCAGTACAATGTTCGGTTTAGGGGTCACTGCTATCGGTTTAGGCTCTGGCTGCACCGCTGAAAACAAGACTACTGCTGATCCAAAGCAAACGAGCATCAAGCTTGTCTTGAGTGAGTAATTTATCACCATAGTCACTCATGAGTGTTAGCAGGCGGCAATTCTACAATATCAAACCAATAGTCTCCTAAGGTGTTCACCGCCTCGACCAGCAATTCAAAGGTCATCGGCTTTGTGAGATATGAGCTAGCTCCCAGCTCATAGCTGCGGCGGATATCTTCCTCGGCTCTTGAAGAAGTCAGCACTACAATGGGGATGCGCCGTAGTTTGGGGTCAGCTTTAATTGCTTGTAG
>CBDTXL010000126.1:0-11842 GCA_965364435.1 uncultured bacterium | reverse complement strand
GGCGGGTTCAATTACTGTTAGGGCTTGGAGAGAACCAGAGGGGGGAAATAACCGATCGCCTCGATTGTGGATTGGGGTAACTGATACGGGTATTGGAATTGCACCCCAAGATTTGCCTCATGTGTTCGAGCGCTTCTGGCGGGCTGAAAAGTCTCGAAATCAGCATACTGGGGGAACGGGTATTGGTCTGGCGATTTCTCAACGGTTGATTGAATTGCAAGGTGGTCAGATTGAAGTGGAAAGTCAACTGGGTGTTGGTAGTACGTTTCGGTTTTATTTGCCTTTGGCGTAATAATTCTTCATTTGAATAACCGAATTGTCAGGACTCTCTGATTTTGAGAGGCATCGGTTGTGCGATCGCGTTTACATTTGTGTCGATTGCAAGGGGTGATATTGTTAGTTTTTACCAACAAGACTGACGACTAATCGAAGTCTAAAGAAATACGTAAAAAAATTGAAATATTGGCTGATATAGTCAATAATCATTTTGTAAAAAAAATCCGCGATCGCATCGAATGCTCAGCGTCGGTTATGCGATCGCATACTGCTCCGGCAAGTCGGTTGCGATCGTTATGGCATCAAACCGATTCATTTTTATTGAGTTTAGTCATGTTCCAATTTTAAGGAGTGTATTAAGTGACAAGTTACACCTACAACCTACTCAGTCCCACTAAAAAGCTTTCCCAACTTATAGCCAAGTCGTGGGTGGGTGGAGAGCCGATTCCTACTGAGGAGAACGAATTGAAAGGCTTCCTAGTTCACCATGAGATTTTCTCTAAGAAGGAAGCTGAACTCTTTAGAATTGAAATGCAAGAGTCAGGAAGTGGTTTCATCAATGCACCAGACTTTGAGATTCGTTTCGTTTATTCTCAAGAACCTCCACAAGAAGTGACGGAGCCGGAGTTACAAGAATGGATTAACAGCCCTGAAAACTGCCCTCCTTGGGTTCCACTGAACCCAACGTTGCACAACGCATTACGTCTCTGGGGAATCATCTATGCATTTTAATTAGAACTGTAATCATGCTTTAGGGCCCACAAAACAAATACAATTTGTTTTCAAAATTTTGCTTGTTTAAAGTTTAAAGGAATGTACGAGTTATGACCTTCAACATTCTCAGCCCTAGTAAAAAATTCTCGCAACTGATTGCCCAATCTTGGTTGGATGGAGAGCGCTATAGTTTCGATAAAAAATTTCTGGTTGAAAGGGGCATTTTCTCTGAACAGGAAGCTCACTCTATTAACAACATTGACGTAAGAGAGGTGGGTCCTGAGCATAAATTAGTCGGTACAATAACTCTGCTTGAAGATGGTCAGTTGGAAATATATATACCGTATCCCCAGCTACCTACTGACGTGGAGAATCCACCGACAGTTGAACAATTAACAAGTTGGGTTAATAGCGATGTGAACTCTGAACCTTATAGTCCCTGGGAGGATTTTAGCCCCTGGATACCCTATACCTCTTGCTAAGTCTAGGGTGTTTCATTGCCCTGAAATCTAGTCGGGCAGAAGAACTCAAGTCAAGAAGCGAGTCAAATTAGGGTAGAAGCTTGGGAGGGAATTGAAGAAAATACTCTCCCAACTTCTGGAGTGGGTTTTCTCACATCTTGCACTAGTCGCAATAACCCGCCAGGGGTTTAAACCCCTCACCTCATAGCTCACATTCGTCTAAAAACGACTGAATCAGAGTTTTAGTCCGCTTTAGTGGACTTGAGCTACTCGCTGTAGAACTTAAGTTCTTGGCGGGTGCGTGTCACTTACTGAAGAAGAAGCTAAATATAGTCGTGTTGAGGTGGATATGAATCCTCCTGGGCCTCCATACCTTGGTAGCCATACGGAGGGACTCCCTCCCTACTTATTAAACCTGTATATACCTTATCCTCAGCGACCTACTGAAGTGAACGATGAGCAGTTAATGACCTGGGTTAATAGCGAAATAAACTCGGAACCTTTGTCCCCATTTCAAATTAGCCCCTGGATACCCTATAGTACCTGCTAAGTCTAGGGTGTTTTATTGCCCTGAAATCTAGTCGGGCAGAAGAACTCAAGGTAAAGAAGGGAGTCAAATTAGGGTAGAAGCTTGGGAGGGAATTGAAGAAAATACTCTCCCAGCTTCTCAACAAGTGCATCCCAATTTTGGCAAAATACCTGGCGATTGGTAAAGATACTGTCGGTGAATTGATGTGAAGTCTGACCTCGCTTAAGACAAATTAATGATGTAGGGGCGTTAGCCTAGCATTTGGGCGACTATCTATCGGGTAATCCTGAAATCTTTATCTCCAAATGCTTCGCCCTCCCCCATCATCAAGCAGGGCGAAGCATTCGGGTATAAAAATCTTGGTCGATTAGCAAAATTGATCGTCCGAATGCTAGGCTAACGCCTCGCTTCGCTAACGCCCCTACAGAATTTTTCCGTCTGGGGTGTAACCCCTCATCAATTGACCAACAGCTTCATATCGCGGCTTCTCGTTCCCCGCAGGGGTTCCCGCAGGCGAACTTGGAATACAATAGCCTCAAGCTTTAGTCTGTGGGCGATTTGTCAATATGAGATGTTCTCACTCAAGCAACGAATCATATAGCAGTTCTCAGTTGAGTGAAGTACATCATGAAAAACCTAACCCCCAGCCCCTTCCCTACAAGGGAAGGGGAGCAAGAATCAAAGCCTCTCTCCTTTTAGGAGAGAGGTTTGGAGAGAGGTCAGACTGTATCTCACTCAAGCAACGAATCATATATCAGATATTATGCTGAATAAGCCGACGTTAAAACGTTGTTTTCACGTTGAACCTGTAGGTTCAGAAGATATATTTCTCCTATCCGAGAGAGGTTCTTTTAGGATAAGTAGTCGTCTATATCAACGGTTAACTCCTTGGCTAAATGGAAATCATACCGTTGACGAAATTGTTGAGCAACTTCAAGACAACCTATCTGCCCCAGAGGTTTACTATACTCTGATGTTGATGGAACAGAAGGGTTACATTGTTGAAAGCGATGTGCCTCTGCCATCTAACTTAGCCATCTTCTGCGAACATTTAAACATTGAACTCCAAGAAGCCTACCGTCGGCTGCAAGCGACGAAAGTTGCCGTAAAAACCTTTGGTTCTCATCTTCCCATTTCGGAATTCAAAACAACTCTTGAATCCCTGCATATCCAAGTTGCTGAAGAAGGAGAGATAGAAGTTGTCTTAACGGATGACTACCTGCAAGATGGCTTAGAGACCGTTAATGAAAAAGCGTTACATTTTTCACGCCCCTGGATGCTAGTCAATCCCGTGGGAACAATTATTTGGATCGGGCCGATAGTTGTGCCGGGGAAAACCGCATGTTGGCAGTGCCTAGCTCAACGCTTGCGAGACAACAGACCTGTGGAAGGGTTTATCCAGAGACACAAGGAGATTTCAACTCTTTTAATACCTCCTCTCGGTTCCCTGCCTTCTGCATTGCAAACTGCCTTGGGAATGGCAGCAACTGAAGTGTTTAAATGGATTGTACGAGGAGAGAATAAACGGTTAGAGGGGGTGCTCGTGACTCATGATACTCTCACTCTGGAAAGCCAAAATCATAGTGTAGTTAAACGTCCTCAGTGTCCAAGTTGTGGAGAAATTGTTAATGAGCCGAAGAGAAAGCCCTTGCCTGTTATTTTAGGACACCGGAAGAAAACCTTTACCGCAGATGGGGGACACCGTTATATTTCACCAGAAGAAACGCTGCGGAAATATCAACACCACATTAGCCCCGTTACGGGAGTCGTTCGAGAACTCACAAAGGTAGTCACGAGTTTAAATGATTTAACCTATACTTATGTGGCTCGGCATCATTTCGCCACGATGTTCGACGATTTGGATTCCTTACGCCGAAATATCTGGGGCAGAAGTGCAGGGAAAGGGAGGACTGACCAGCAAGCTAGGGCAAGTGCGTTCGGTGAAGCGATTGAAAGATATTCGGGTGTCTTTCAAGGAGACGAAATTCGGCAAAAAAGCAGTTACCAAAAATTGGGTGATAAAGCGATTAACCCCAATGCCTGTATGAATTTCAGCCAAGCGCAATACGAGAACCGAGATGAATGGAATGCCAGCTGTTTTGGTTGGTTTCAAAAGGTGCCAGAACCCTTTGATGAAGAACAAGAAATTGACTGGACGCCAGTTTGGTCTTTAACCGATAAAGAGTTTAAGTATCTGCCAACTGCTTATTGTTACTATGGCTATCCCAAACCCGAAAAACCGGATTGTTGGGCTGATTCCAATGGTTGCGCGGCGGGAAATACAACGGAAGAGGCTATCTTGCAAGGGTTTATGGAGTTGGTGGAGCGAGACAGCGTAGCTTTGTGGTGGTACAACCAGGTTAAGAGACCGCAGGTCGATTTAGATAGTTTTGATGAACCGTATTTTCAAGCCCTGAAGGACTATTACCAAACCCTGAATCGGGAACTCTGGGTTCTGGATATTACCAGCGATTTGAATATTCCTGTTTTTGCTGCCATTACTCGCAGAACTGACCGAGAGGTAGAAGATATCATCCTGGGCTACGGTGCTCATTTTGACCCTAAGCTTGCTATTCAAAGAGCATTGACGGAGACCAACCAGATACTACCATCCGTTTTAGCCGCTAATGCTGATGGCAGTACCCAATACAATCCATCCGCCGATGCGTTAGCCCTAAATTGGTGGAAAACCGCGACGCTGGAAAATCAGCCTTACTTGGTTCCTGATGAAAATGTCGTCCCAAAAAGGTGGGCTGATTCTCCCCAATTGTGGAGTGATGATTTGCGTGAGGATGTCATGACCTGCAAGCAAATTGCCCAGAAACATGGTATGGAAATCCTGGTTTTGGATCAAACCCGTCCTGATATTGGGCTGAAAGTGGTCAAGGTTATCGTTCCGGGCATGCGTCACTGGTGGAAACGGCTAGGTTCGGGACGGCTTTATGATGTTCCCGTGCAATTGAGTTGGTTAAAAGAACCACTCCAGGAAAATCAACTCAACCCATTTCCGATGTGGATGTAGTAAGTGTTTTGTAGGGTGGGTTAGGCGTAGCCGTAACCCACCAGATGTTCTGATAGATAATGGTGCGTTACGAGTAGAGCTAACACACCCTACTATAGCTAGTGCAAGAAGGCAGAAGGCAGGAGGCAGAGGGCAGAAGGGAAGAAAGCTTATACAGTAAGCTTTTTCACCTTTTTCAACTGGATAGTTATTTCCGCCAAGCTGCACTAGTCTATTTGAGTCATGAACAATAACAAACCACAGAGGCACAGAGAACTCAGAGAAAGAGGGAAGAGAGAATTTTACGAATCATTTAGACTGGCTATAACTCCAATCGTCAAAAGTCAAAAGTCAAAATTATCTAATTTAGAAACCGATGTTTAACGGATATCAAATTGTCGATGTAGATTCCCATGTAACCGAGCCACCTGAAATCTGGGCTAAGTACCTTGAACCGGCATTTAAGAGCTTTGCACCGTCGCCGGACATGAAAATTAAGGGTGAAGAAATTATTAACAAAATCTCCGCGCAGTTTCGTAGCACAGCGACAAAGCAGATGATGCAGCGTCACCCCATGTCTGTACTCAATGGCTTCGACCCAGAAACTCACGTCAGCGCCATGATACAGATGGGGGTTGATATCTCGTTTCTTTATCCAAATACCGGGTTATGGGTTTTCGCCAACGATACTATGGCACCGCAACTGGCTGGGGCATTTACCCGCGCCTACAATAACTGGTTGCGAGATTTTTGCAGTTATGACCCGCAAATTCTCAAAGCTGTGGGAGTCGTGAGTCTTCATGCTCCTGAAGAAATGGTACGAGAATTGGAGCGGATTGCAGGGTTTGGTTGGAAAGCTGTGTTTGTGCAACCCAACCCCATTAAGGGACGATTGCTGAGTGACCCTGCTTATGAGCCATTTTGGACGAAGTGCGAACAGCTAGGGATGGCAGTAGGTCTTCATGCCTCTGCTCATAGTCGCGTGCCAACCACTGGTGCAGATCGGTTTAACACCGAATTTGCCATCCATGCCTGCTCTCATCCAATGGAACAGATGATGGCAATGCTTGCTCTGATTGAAGGAGGTGTATTAGAACGCCATCCCAACCTTAGGGTAGGCTTTCTAGAGTCAGGCTGCGGTTGGCTTCCTTATTGGTTGTGGCGACTGGATGAAGAGTACGAGAACCTGCACTGGGAGGTGAAAGACAACGTGAAGATGAAGCCTTCCGAGTACTTCCGTCGTCAGTGCTTTATTGCGATCGAGCCAAATGAGCCTTATCTGGATTGGGTTATCCAGTATATCGGCTGTGATAATCTTTTGTTTGGTACTGACTATCCTCATATCGATCATACGTTAGACATTGTGGAGAAAGCCGTGGCACTTGAGGAGCGGCTATCCAAACAAACGGTGCAAAAGATTCTCTGGGATAATCCCGTTCGTTTCTACGGTCTGGATTAATCAGCTTTTGGCACAGTAGAGTAGGTTGGGTTGAGGAACGAAACCCAACAGGAGTGAGCGTTTTTTGGGTCGCCCTGTAGCTTGACCCAACCTACATTTTTAAGCTTGCCAAGCTACTACTCTTGAGAGAGGCTTTGATTCTTATACCAAGTTGCATTCAAAGAGATAACTTTCTAGAAAATTGAATACCTAGCTAAATACCTGCTTTTAGCAGACATTAAATAGGGTGCGTTACACTGTGTTAACGCACCCTACTATTTTAAAGTTCACTTTATAAAGCTGCTTCTAGGAGAATTTAACGATGACGGCGCTGACTGGCTACCAAATTCTCGCCAAAATCTACGAAAGTGATAATTCATTAGTCTATCGAGCGGTTCGCGATCGCGACAATCAGCCTATCATCCTCAAAATTCTCCAAGAAGACTATCCTACTCCAGCCGAACTCACCCGATATAAGCAAGAATATGAAATCACCCGCTCTCTGAATCTGGATGGTGTTGTCAAAGCGTATGACTTGCAGCGATATCAAAATAGTCTGGTCATGCTTTTGGAGGATTTTGGTGGAGAATCCTTAAAGCAATGGATGACAAAACGCCAGTTTACGCTGGAAGAGTTCCTGATGATTGCTATCCATATTGCTGAGAGTTTGGGGGCGATTCACGCTGCCAATATCATCCACAAGGATATTAACCCATCGAATATCGTCTACAACCCTAAAACTGGGCAAGTTAAACTCATCGATTTTGGTATTTCCACGGTTTTATCACGGGAAAATCCTACCCTTAGCAATCCCGATCGCATAGAGGGAACTTTAGCCTATATTTCGCCAGAGCAAACCGGCAGAATGAATCGTGCGATCGATTACCGGACTGACTTTTATTCCCTCGGTGTCAGCTTCTACGAATTGCTCACTCATCAACTTCCTTTTGCAACTCATGATGCAATGGAGTTGGTGCATTGTCATATCGCTAAACAACCTGTTCCACCCCATGAACTTGTAGGGGCGCACGGCGGTGCGCCCTTACCAACCATCGTTTCAGAGATTGTGATGAAGTTGATGGCAAAAACGGCAGAGGAGCGATATCAAAGCGCTTGGGGGCTGAAAGCTGATTTAGAAACCTGTCTGCATCAGCTACAGACTAGCAGTCAAATTTCTGACTTTCCCCTCGCTCATCAAGATATTTCAGATAAATTTCAAATTCCGCAAAAACTCTATGGTAGGAAAAAGGAAGTAGAAACTCTACTAGCAGCATTTGAGCGCGTAGCGGCAGGTGTGGGTTTAACCTCTCCCCCAGCCCCTCTCCTACAAGGAGAGGGGAGCTTGAGTCAGGAGAGTCAAACTCACCCCCCCCAACCCCCCCTTACTAAGGGGGGGCAAACAATAACCTCTCCCCCTACCCCTCTCCTACAAGGAGAGGGGAGTCAAACTCCCCCCTTCCCTACTAGGGAAGGGGGGCTGGGGGGGTTAGGTCACTCCGAACTGATACTCGTTGCTGGTTATTCCGGCATCGGTAAGTCAGCTTTAGTCAATGAAATTCACAAACCCATCGTCCGACAACGCGGGTATTTTATTTCCGGTAAGTTCGACCAGTTTAAACGGGATATTCCTTATGCTTCTCTAATTCAAGCCTTCCAGGAGTTAGTGCGGCAATTGCTGACTGAAAGTGAAGCACAGCTGCAAAGGTGGAAACAGAAGCTTTTAGAGGCATTGGGTAGCAACGGTCAAGTCATTATCGATGTCATTCCCGAAGTAGAACTGATTATTGGCGCACAGCCTTCAGTGCCACAGTTAGGCTCAACAGAGTCCCAAAATCGGTTTAATTTGGTGTTTCAAAACTTCATTGGTGTTTTTACGAATAAACAACACCCCCTAGTTATCTTTTTAGACGATTTACAGTGGGCAGATTCAGCGTCTTTGAAGTTAATTCAATTGCTGATGACCGACCCAGATAGCCAATATCTTCTGATGATTGGAGCTTATCGAGATAACGAAGTCAGTCCAACTCATCCGTTAATGCAAACCTTAGAGCAGATTCAACAGACGGGTACAATAGTGAGTACCATTACTCTCCAACCCTTAAGTATTGACTGCGTTAATCAATTAATTGCCGATACCTTGAATCACTCAACAGAAAAGTCAAAGCCGCTAGCTGAGCTAGCATTCAATAAAACCAACGGCAATCCTTTCTTCTTAACTCAATTACTCCAATTCCTATACACAGAAAACCTGCTCACCTATAACCATGCTCAATCCTTATCCTCCCCCCTTAACAACAGGAGCTTTAGTGAGGAGGGTTGGGGGGGTAAGGAGCTAAATCAAGGAGGGTGGCAGTGGGATATTGAGCAAATTCAAGCGGTAGGAATAACCGATAATGTTGTCGAATTAATGCTCGGCAAGATTGAGAAATTAGATGAAAAGACACAAAATGCCTTAAAGTTAGCAGCCTGTGTTGGGAACCGATTTGATTTAAGCGTTCTCTCTGTTGTCAATGTCAAATCCCTATCAGAGACAGCGGCTGAGCTTTGGTCAGCGCTTCAGGAAGGGTTGATTGTGCCACTGAGCGACGACTACAAGATTCCCCTGCTTTGGAACCAAGAGATAGAGTCTAGTAGTAACTCAGAAATAACCCCATCTTTTCTCCCCAATTTCTCATCCTCTATCCCTTACAAATTTTTGCACGACCGGGTTCAGCAAGCTGCTTATACTCTGATTCCAGAAGACCAGAAAAAAGAAGTTCACCTCAAAGTTGGTCAACTGCTGCTAAAGAATACTCAGCCAGACGAGCTGGAAGAAAATATCTTTGATATTGTTAATCAACTAAATATCGGAGCAGACTTGCTCACTCAGCAAGCAGAGAAAGATGAGCTGGCTAGATTAACTCTAATTGCTGGAAAAAAAGCGAAGGCTTCTACGGCTTACGAACCCGCACTCATATATTTAGAAACTGGGTTAGGACTCCTAGCAGCAGATAGCTGGCAGCATCAGTATGAGTTGACACTGGAAATTCATGTAGAAACGGTGGAAGCGCAATTTTTAAACACTCAGTTTGAACAAGCAGAAAAACTTTCTGCTTTCATCTTAGAAAATGCTAACACACTGCTTGATCGCGTCAAGGTATATGAACTCAATATTCAGTCCTATATAGCAAAACAACAATACAAAGAAGCCATAGATACGGCACTGCTAGTTCTGGCAAAACTGGGAGTAGACTTGCCCTCAAAACCAGACAAACAGAGGATTGAAGAAGAACAGAGAACTCTGAATTTGCTCTTGGGAGACAAACAGATTGAGGACTTAGCCAATCTGCCAGATATGACTGACTCCTATAAACTTGCATCTGTGCGTATTTTACTGGCTATTACTAGTGCTACGATACTTACCCATCCCAACTTATACCTTTTAGTGACATTGACTGCGGTCAATCTCTGTATCAAATATGGGAATCCGCCCCAAGCCGCTGGCGTGTATGTTTTTTACGGCGGACTTTTGTGTGGGGTAATGGAGGATATTGATTCTGGATATCGGTTTGGTAAACTCTCTTTAAAGTTGTTGGAGAGATTCAACGTTCGTAAAGCTCTAGTCATACATTTCTATAACGGATATATACAGCCTTGGAAAGAGTCGCTCAGAGACACACTAGAACTAGTACTGGAAGGGACTAACAACGGGCTAGAGACTGGAGATTATGAGTTTGCTTGTTATGATGCTGTAAACTATTGTGTGCAAATGTTCTTTGCTGGGTATAATTTGGAAAAAGTAGAAAAAAAGTATTCAAAATTTACAATTTTTATTAGAAAGCTCAAACAAACCTATCCGTTTAATTACATAAAAATTAGTAGTGAAATCGCATTAAAATTAATCAATGGAGCTAAGAACCAATATTCTTTAATAGACGACTGTAAAGCCAAAGAAGACATTTATATAAAAACTTGGATTCAAGAACATAACGTTTGGTTGTTATTTCTTACCTATTTAGGAAAAACGATTCTTTCCTATTTTTTTAAGACTTATGAGCAGGCTGTTGAAAACGCAATTAAGGCTGAAAAATACGTTGCATCTTGCCGCCAGTACATCATTGGAGGTCCGTACATTTTTTACTACTCTCTCGCGCTTCTTGCTCAATACCCTAGCACTAAAAAGCATAAGCGAAAACAATTTATGGAAAAAGTATCATCAAACCAAAAACTGATGAAAGAATGGGCGTACCATTGCCCAGCTAATTATCAACATAAATATGAGCTGATTGAAGCGGAAAAAGCACGAATTTTAGGACAAAATTGGAAAGCCGCCGAGCTGTACGATCGCGCCCTAAAAGGAGCCAGGGAACAAGGATTCATCCACGAAGAGGCCTTAGCCTACGAACGTGCCGCAGAATTTTACCTCTCCCTTGACAGAGAAGAAATTGGTCAGTTTTACCTGAAGAATGCATATCATTGTTATGCTCGTTGGGGAGCCGTCGCCAAAGTCAAAGCCCTAGAATCGGAATATCCACAAATTTTAGTAGGCACAACCCATCGAACTGACAGCAAAGGTACCACCACAAGTGTTACGACGACTGGCGGTGCTACCCAATCGCTGGACTTATCAACCGTTATCAAAGCCTCGCAAACCCTAACGAGTGAAATCCTTCTGGGCAAGTTGCTCTCAAAATTGATGAAAATCGCCATTGAGAATGCAGGCGCACAAAAAGGCTTCCTGATTCTCGACAACAATGGCAAGTGGGTGATTGAAGCCGAAGGCGTTGTGGGTAAAGATGACGTGAGTGTCATGCGCTCCATTCCCGTTGACAGCGTTGACTCCTTCACCGGAGTTCCCCTCGTCTCAACCGCCATCATCAACTTTGTCGCTCATACCCAAGAAAATGTCGTCTTAAACGATGCCACCCATGAGGGACAATATACCCGCGACCCCTACATCGTTGCCACTCAACCCAAATCGATTTTGTGTACACCCCTAATCAACCAAGGCAAACTCAGCGGTATTCTATATCTCGAAAATAATCTTACAACAGGAGCATTTACGAGCGATCGCGTCGAAACTCTAAGAATCCTTTCTGCCCAAGCTGCCATCTCCATTGAAAATTCCCGCCTCTACGAGCAGTTAGAAGAGTACAGCCGGACTCTGGAACAAAAAGTCGAGGCGAGGACCCAGGAATTACAAGAGAAGAACCAGGAACTAGCAACCACTCTGAAAAAGCTAAAAGCCACCCAAGACCAGATTATCGCCCAAGAGAAACTAGCGTCTCTAGGCGCTTTGACCGCAGGTATTGCTCATGAAATCAAAAATCCCTTAAACTTTGTTAACAATTTTGCTGAGCTGTCCGCTGAGTTAACCGAGGAACTACTCGAAGAGATTGAAAATCAAAAAGACCGATTAGACCCAGAAAGCAAAGAATATATAG
>CBDTXL010000125.1:0-11968 GCA_965364435.1 uncultured bacterium | reverse complement strand
GCTTCACGCATCTACCGCCTTGTTGAAAAGAGCGATCGCCATCCTAGCTAACTACAGGTCATCATCTTGCCCAGGTTGCAGGTAGCTAATTAATCGTCATCAAGATCAGCGCTCAAGTCGTCGTCATCATCATCAAAGTGAGTGTCATCGACCCCCATCAGCTCGGAGATTTCCTCTTCATCCTCAAGGAAACTCAGGTCTTGGCTCTCACGGGCCAAAAGGCGATCGTTGGTTTCTAACCAATCTAACAGCGAAGTCTCTTGCCTCACGGGAATGACTTCAGCCAGTTGCTCACGAGGTTCTTCACGCAAAGAAGGATTGTACATGGGAAGATTCGGTTAGTAATTTAAGGAGGAGTCAGGATTACTATTTTAGTGTCTATCAGGGAGAAACAGCGAGATGATTACTAGGCATCGAACTATCAGAACAGAGGTAAGCGTTGGATGATTAGCAAAGCGGAACTATTGGAAGCGATCGCCGGTAAGAATCGCGGTCTATTGGCAACCGAAACGGATAAAACAGCAATTCTCTCGGCGGTTGCGCGGTTGGAAGACCGAAACCCTACGCCTCGACCCGTTGAGGCAAGCGAACTCTTGGAGGGCAACTGGCGTCTGCTTTACACTACCAGTAACGGTCTATTGAACCTTGGTCGGTTTCCAGCTTTGCCACTCGGTCAAATCTACCAATGTGTTCGCACCTCAACTGCCACAATTTACAACATTGCCGAAGTCTCTGAGCTGCCCTATGTCGAAGGTTTAGTCAGTGTTGCTGCTCGATTTGAGCCAGTTTCCGACGCCCGTGTTAATGTCAAGTTTGAGCGGTCTATCGCTGGTCTGCGACGCTTAATCGGTTATCAGTCTCCAAATGATTTTATCGGGCAAATCGAAGCTGGCAAGAAGTTTTTTCCAGCCCTTGACTTTAGAATTGAGAGCCGCGACCAACGGGGTTGGCTAGAAATTACCTACCTCGACAGTGATCTGCGAATTGGGCGAGGCAATGAAGGGAGTGTGTTTGTACTAACAAAATAATGAAATCTCAAATACATCCCTCACCCTTCACTCCCTTATCCCAAGGACAGTTGAACCTCCTAGAAACCTGCCCCCGTAAGTTTCAACACATTTACTTTGACCAGTTAGGAACTCCTGTCTCTCCAGAACAACAAGAGCGCCTCACTTGGGGAAGTCGCTTTCACCTGTTGATGCAACAACGGGAACTGGGGTTGCCAGTGGAATCGCTAGTTGAGGAAGATACTCAACTACAACATTGGGTCACCGCTTTGGTAAATGCAGCTTCAGATGTTTTGACCCCTGACCCTCAAACATTCCGCGACTCGGAACATTGCCGCACTCTGAATTTCCAAGGTTATTTGCTGACGGTTATCTACGACTTGTTGATTGAAGACGAAAAAAACGCCCAAATTCTCGACTGGAAAACTTATCCTCAACCAAAAAACCGCCAGTGGTTAGCCAAAGACTGGCAGACGCGCCTGTATCTTTATGTGCTAGCACAGACAAGTGATTATGCCGCAGAACAAATTTCCATGACCTACTGGTTCGTCAAGTCCCAGCCGCGTCCGCAAAGCCTCAAGTTCAGCTACAGTGCTGCACAACACGAGAAAACTCGACAAGATTTAACGAAGCTGTTGAACAAGCTAACTGGGTGGCTGCAACGTTACCAAGAAGATGGAATCCCTTTTCCTCAAGTAGCACCATCTACTGGTCGATGCGGCGATTGTACCTTTGCAGTTCGTTGCCAGCGCACTTCGGAAAGTTCGATGAGCAGCAGTAGAGATTTGCTTCCAAATTTGGCAGATATCCAAGAAGTATCAATTTGAGCTTCGACTTCAGCCGCGAATTTGTCCCCCTCTTCCCTTCTTTTTTAACGAACCACAGAGGCTCAGAGTTCGCAGAGTAAAGAATAAGAGGAGATAAGGAGATGTCTAGGGGTTATAGATGCGGATTTGGTAGAAAACGGATTGGGTATGAAGCGGTTAAGCAAGCCAAGAAATTTCGTGGATGAATCCGGATTGCAGGGAGTTTCTTCGTAGTTATTAGCATAAGCCTATAAAAGTGATAGGTCCTCTGGTCCTCGAAAGTTGGCATGACTGACGATGACCTAACTTTCTCCAGTCTTGGTGTAATCACTGATACATAAGTGAGTGTCTCAATCGAGTGAGTACTCATTTGGCGAGGGGATTTAAGCTCTACCCATTTTTACACAGCTTCCAATCTGAATGGATGCTTAAAACGGCTGCTGTTCGCACAGTTTTAATGGATAGAACCCTAATGATTAAGACTAACATTTGGGTGTTTTTTAGTCTGTATCTAATTTACGCCACAATCAGCTCGCAGCTTTTTTTCCTAACATCTGGGGGTTGGATAGCAATCTTTTACTACCTGGGGTTTGGAGGTGTTTTCTACATTGTTAGTTCAGTTTTGTTATTCCTCAATGCAACTTTTCGCACTGCCAGGAAGCGGACAAAGGTAAGAATTAATGCAGATTTCCTGCTAAGAATTATTGCCCTCCAAACGTTTGTTGTTCTGTTTAACTACAGTACTTGTGGTACTAATATGTGCTACCAGGGTTTTCTGCCAACCCTCTTGGAAGACACCACCATACCTATATTGTTTGCACCACCCTATACGGTGGTCTTGTTAGCCCTACTTTTGTACATGGGTTTGTTGTCGTTGTTCTTACTGGACGTAGCCTGAAAGAGGTTAGAGGTTAGAGGTTAGCTAGATCCAGTGAAAATATTGAAGGAAATCATAAGAAATTTCTAACTTAAAAATCTTGATTCATAGTTAAAGTTAATAAATGTAAAGACAGATGTAATAAAGTTGGAGAGAAGGAGGCGACCGATGGTAGCACTGGCTGGGGGAGTTCAACGCAGGTTGACGATGCAGACTGTCGAGATTGCTCCTGGGACAACGGCAATTCGATCGCTGGACTGGGATCGCGATCGCTTTGATATTGAATTCGGGCTACAAAATGGCACGACCTACAACTCATTCATAATTCAGGGCGAACAAACCGCCTTGGTGGATACCTCCCACGCAAAGTTTCGTCAACTGTACCTGGACATCCTGACGGAACGGATTGACCCAACTCAACTGAATTACCTGATTATCAATCATACTGAACCAGACCACAGTGGGTTGGTCAAAGAGGTACTGGCACTAGCTCCCCAAGTTACTGTTGTTGGTTCAAAGGTGGCCATTCAGTTTCTTGAAGATTGGCTACATCAGCCATTTGAGAAACAGATTGTGAAAAATGGCGATCGCTTAGATTTGGGTAATGGGCATATCCTGGAATTTGTGATCGCGCCGAATCTACACTGGCCCGATACCATGTTCACCTATGATGCCAAAACGCAGATTCTCTATACCTGTGATGCGTTTGGCATGCATTATTGCGACGATCATACCTTTGATGAAGATTTAGAGCTAATTGAAGAGGATTTCCGCTATTACTATGACTGCTTAATGGGTCCGAATGCTCGGTCAGTGCTGTCGGCACTCAAGCGGATGAGTCAGTTGCCAGAGATTACGACTATTGCCACAGGTCACGGGCCTCTACTCCATTACAATGTAACCGAACTGGTAGGTCGCTACCGTCAGTGGAGTCAGGAGCAAGCAAAGGCAGAAACGACCGTTGCTGTATTTTACCTGTCTGATTATGGGTATAGTGACCGTCTCTCGCAAGCGATCGCTCACGGTATCACGAAAACGGGTGTGGCAGTGGAAATGATGGATTTGAAGTCCGCTGACCCCCAAGAGGTGAAAGAATTGGTCAGCATTGCTTCTGGACTGGTGATTGGCACGCCACCGATTACAGGCACAGTTGCCGCTACAGCACAGACGGCGATTAGCACCATTCTAGCGGCGGCTAACCCTAAGCAATCAATTGGTGTGTTTGAGTCTGGGGGTGGGGATAGTGAATCCGTTTACCCACTGCTCAATAAGTTCCGAGACATAGGATTAACCCCTGCCTTCTCACCGATTTTGGTCAAGGAGACACCCACAGACGCAACCTACCATTTGTGTGAAGAAGCGGGGACGGATTTGGGACAGTGGTTGTCGCGCGATCGCAGTATCAAGCAAATCAAAGCTATAGATTCCGATTTAGAAAAAGCCTTGGGAAGGCTCAGTAGTGGACTGTACATTGTCACCACTCAAAAGGGCAATCTCAGCACTGCGATGTTTGCCTCCTGGGTCGCTCAAGCGAGCTTCAAACCTTTGGGTATAACGGTTGCTGTGGCGAAAGACCGTGCGATTGAGTCGTTGCTGCATATAGGCGATCGCTTCGTCCTCAACGTCCTTGAAGAAGGCAATTACCAGCAACTGATGAAGCACTTCCTCAAGCGCTTCCCTCCTGGTAGCGATCGCTTTGCGGATGTCAAGACCTACCCAGCGACCAACGGTTCTCCCATCCTGGTAGACGCCCTTGCCTATATGGAGTGCGAAGTTGTTAGTCGTTTGGAGTGTGGCGACCACTGGACGATCTATGCCACTGTCTCTGTAGGTCGTGTCTCTCACCCCGATGCCTTGACGGCGGTACACCATCGTAAGGTGGGGAATCATTATTAATTAGGCAACAGGAGAGCGATCGCTTTGATCACTCAAGACGAAGTGCGATCGCCTGCTTGGTAAGGGCACGAATGCCTTAGCCCCTACAGTTTATAGCAGTTCTCAGTTACGCGCGTGTACATCAAAAAAACCTAACCCCCAAAGGGTTCCCACCTCCCCCTGCCCCCTCCTATAAGGAGGGGGAAAAGGAATAAATTTGTTAGTTGGAAGGGGAGTAAAAATCAAAGCCTCTCTCAGCCAAAAAAGTTATCCGCTTCCCTCTCAAGAGTAGGAGAGGGTTAGCCAGAGGTGGAGAGAGGTTTTCCACCAGAGGTCAGAGTGTACCGCATCCAATCGAGAAGGGCTATATATTTCCTGCAATTACACAGCAAGTGGTATAACGTAGAGGCATTGTATTGACAGTCTTGCGGAGGTTGAGGGTATGGTTTCTCAACTGCAATCGTCGAGCCAGTCAGAGGTCATCTACCCCGATAGCGATGGACAACCAATGGCAAATAACACCAAGCAGTTTCGCTGGATTTTAGTGATTCAGCAGAACTTGGACTGGCTGTTTGCCGATAACCCTAATGTGTTTGTTGCGGGGGATTTATTTTGGTATCCCGTAGAGGGAAGACCAAATATTGTTAACGCCCCAGATGTGATGGTGGTGTTTGGTAGACCTAACAGCGATCGCGGTTCTTATCAGCAATGGAACGAGGAGGACGTTGCGCCGCAGGTTGTGTTTGAAATCCTCTCTCCAAGCAATACACAGGATGAGATGGAGAGGAAGTTGCTGTTCTACGAGCGCTACGGTGTGGAAGAGTACTATATTTACGATCCAGACAGGAATCGGTTACGGGGTTGGTTGCGGGGTGAGGAAGGGTTAGACATAATCCCTCAGATAGCAGATTGGGTCAGTCCTCGATTAGGAATTCGATTTGCTTTGTCAGAGGAGGATTTGGAGTTTTATCGCCCTGACGGAGAGCGTTTTCTGACTTATGTGGAGATTGCCCAACGGGTTGAGGAAGAACGACAACGCGCTGAGCAAGCAGAGCAAGCGAGACGGGATGCAATTCCTCGGTTGTTGGGAATGGGGTTGAGTGTTGAGCAGGTTGCCGAGGCGCTGGGGTTATCTGTGGAAGAGGTGCAGGCGATCGCTCAGGAGTAAAGCGCCCTCACCCGCCCGGAGTTAAAACTCCGGTCTAATAGCTTAAGTCCACTAAAGTGGACTGAAATCTTTGTATCGTCAGCGTCTAGTCCTCTTCAGAGGACTTGAGCTATGAGCCAGGGGTTTAAACCCCTGGCGGGTGAGTGCGTCAGGTGAAAGAGTGAGTCTAAGTACTACCGCTCTCGATCCTTTTGAAGCAGCTCCAAAATTTGAAAGCAGAGTTTCAACAGGAAAATGAGAAACCCTGCGTTAGGGTTGAGCCAAGTGGCAAAGCTGACGAGGGACAACTCAACAATTTTCAACCACTTCCGAGTCTTTCTAGATTTAGCGGTCGAGTTATCTGATTGAGCAGGTTGGGTGAAGCGTTTGCGAAGCATGGTCGAAGAGCATAGCTGTCCCGTAGGGAATCGCTTTTGCTTCAGTTCTTCAGCAGTCCGAGTTTTGTTGGCAGTTTTCATAGTGGTGATTTCCTCAGTGAACTTCCAACAATCTGCCAAACTCAAGTAGTGAGGCTGGTTCAGCAAATGTACAAGAACGAATCAGTTTGCGATCGCCTTGTGTCCAATTTGTGTTCGTGTCTAGGATAGGAGAAAGGCTCAAACTCAGGTATGCCAGGGAAGACAGAGCGATCGCTCAGATTATCCGCACAAGGAATAGAAAAGGCGAACACAGCGTTGTTGAAATTTGGCAGCAAGGCTGATTTGGCTGCTCAGTTGCAGATGTCCCGCACGACAATCAACAAGTTTTTCAAGGGCGAACCTGTTGAGCAAAAGAAGTTTCGTGCCATCTGTAAGAAGCTCAAACTGATTCTGGAAGAAGTTGCAAATCTGCCTAAAACAGTTGAATCTGAGCCAGTTGAGCAGAATCAGGACAATAACGGTGATATTGATGAATTGGTGCGGCAGATGCGATCGCGCTGTTGCGATAAAATCCTACACCTGTACAGCAAAATCCAGTTGTTGAACCGCCAGCAGATTGATGTAGATAAGCTTTATGTGGATGTTTACGTGCTGGAGAAGCTTTCCAGCGAGTCTCATGCTACCATTCCCGATTTGCTGAGAGACTCAAACTTAGGCAATAGCTTTGACCGTTTGGGGTTGGGACGGCGGCAAAAGCGATCGCCCGGATTTGAAGTAGTAGCCCACTGTCCCAAACTGATGATATTGGGCAAACCAGGGTCAGGCAAAACCACATTCTTGCGACACCTAGCAGTTTCCTGCTGTAAGGGTGAGTTTCAGGCTGACCACATTCCGATTTTGATTGAACTCAAATTTATTAAAGATGCCAGCCATTTCAATTTACTAAATACTGTTCATCGAGAATTTGGATTGGCTGAACCGAGACAAACAGAGGCAATCCTGAATCAGGGGAAAGTTTTGATTTTTTTAGATGGCTTGGATGAAGTACCTAGTCAGTTAAGGCGAGATGTTCAAGACCACATCTGTGAGTTTTACCAACACTATTACAAAAACCATTTTATCCTTACCTGTCGGACTCAAACAACAGAGTATACTTTACCAAATTTCGATTATGTTGAAGTTGCTGATTTTAATCCAGAGCAAGTTGAAGATTTTGCAGAAAACTGGTTTGTTGCATTGGCTGAGACGGCTGAACATGGAAGAAACCTTAAAGCACAATTCATGGCGAAGTTAAGCTTACCTGAAAATAAGCCAACTGCCGAGTTAGCAGTTACTCCAATCTTACTGAGTTTGGCATGTTGGGTTTTTCATGACTTGGAAGATTTACCACCTAAGCGTTCTAATTTATATGAACAGGGACTCAACCTTTTGCTGGAGAAGTGGGATGAAAAAAGGGGAATAAGACGGAAAACCGGGAATGAAATATACCGAAATATGTCAATAAAAGAAAAGCAAAAACTCCTGGCTTATGTAGCTAACCAAAAGTTTGAGCAAGAGCAATATGTATTGTTTGAGCAAAGCGAAATTGAGAGCTATATCGCAGAATATTTAGGTATTGCAAATAAGAGCAGTCAAGCTGTAATAAAGGCAATAGAATCGCAGCATGGATTATTGATTGAACAAGCACAGCAAATTTGGTCGTTTTCTCACCTGACGTTTCAAGAGTATTTCACTGCAAAATGGTTTTGCGCTCGGCATGACTGGGAAGGTTTAGTTAGCCACATCACAGACTTACATTGGCAAGAAGTATTTCTGCTGACGGCTAACATTTTGCCCAGTGCTGACGCTCTGTTGCGATTGATGAAACAAAGAATTGATGCGCTGCTAGCATCAGACAAAAAATTGCAGCAGTTTCTTAGTTGGGTCAATCAGAAATCTCTTTCAGTAGAAGTTCCCTATAAACTCGCCGCAGTCCGATCTAACTACTTCGACCTCGCCCGCGTCCTTGATCTTGACTTAGACTTCAACTTAGACCTCGACTTAGACCTTGACCTTGACCTGAACCTCGCTCACGCCCTCGATCTTGACCTCCACTTAGACCTCGGTCTCGATTTTGAATTCGACCGTGGTCTCGTCCGTACTCTACTCCGTGCCTTAGTCCGCGCTTGCGGTCTCGACCTCGACGATGAGTTCGACGATGACCTTGACGATGACCTTGACGATGACCTTGACGATGAGTTCGACGATGACCTTGACAATGAATTCGACGATGAGTTCGACGATGACCTTGACAATGAGTTCGATGATGAACTCGCCCTTCTCCGTCAGCGCCAGTGTGACCTTAACGATGAACTCGCCCTTCTCCGTCAGCGCCAGCGCGACCTTGACAATTACTTCGAGAGTGAGCGCAACCGCCTCCGTGAACTTGCTGACCTCACTCGTGAACGCGGCATCATCGACGACCTTATCGGTGGCTTCAACCTTGCCTGTATCCCTAGCCTCGACTCCCTCCTTAACCTTGATCGCGAATTACAGAAAAAGCTACACGAGTTTAAGAAGCAACTTCCCAATCCAGAGAGCGATCTAGAGATATTCAAGCACTGGTGGGAAGCTGACGGTCAAACTTGGACTGAGCAGTTAAGAACCGTGATGATTAAATATCGCAATATTGGACATGATTGGCAATTCAGTGATGCTCAGAAGGAACTGTTGCAGCAGTATCATGATGCCAATCAGTTGCTGGTGAATTGCTTGAATAGTGGTTGTGCGGTAAGTGATGAAGTGAAAGAGGAAATTGAGGAGACGTTGTTGCTGCCTATTGCAGAGATTGATAAACATCAGAAGATCAACCAAAATGTCTAAAGAATTATTCGATTTAATGAAACAAGCAGACGCCCTCACACCTGATGAGCAATTGCAGCTTATCGCCCACTTAACACAGAAACTACGACGTTGCGAGATTAAACGGAAACCACGCCGCAAAGTGACAGATTTTATGGGAATAGCACCCAATTTACTAGGTGGTATGGATGCTCAAGAATATGTCACTCGTATGAGGCGCGGCGAGTTTCCAGAGTTAGAAATTGAAGCAATGGAAGCTAGAAAAGAGAAACAAGAGTGAGTAAGCAACTCAAGCAGTATTAACGATGCCCATAAATTGACGGTGGATTAGGATAAAATTGAGGCAGAAATATTCTTAGCGATCGCTCCTCACTTCAATCCCTACCTGCCTATTTCTCGTGCGCTACCCTGAACCTGATTCCAAGCTTCAACAACTGCTCGTAAATTCACAGGTAAACCATCGAGAGGGGCTATGTTGTACCGAACCGTACCATCGCGACTCGTGAGCGTGTGGGTATAAATATCACAACAGGCTGTTTTTGATGCGTAATTCAAATTCTTAAATTGTGCAAATCGCTGCCGTTCTAGCAATTGCTGAAACTGTCGTACCTGTTGGCGGGAAACGCGGCGAACGCTACGCCCAGAATCATTGGCATCGCCCACAATGCTACGAATCAATCGCCCATCGTTGAGCAAAACGGTTTCAAAAGTTCTGCCAGTAATGCCACCACTAGAAATTTCCCGAAAAACCACATTTCGATCCAAAGGGGGTGGCAACTCATTGGCAGGAATTTGAACAGGTTTAAGTGTCTGGTTATTACCATTCTCGCCTTGAATCTCAAACTGCGAACCATCTTCTTTCACCCGGTAAACGTAGCTGTCTCGCCCATTAGATAACGTCGCTTGCCAACCGGGAGCAATCGGACGAGTACAATTAGGAACGCCCTCACAGATACCATTCCAATCGTCTCGACGTTCAACGGCAATAATGCGGAGATTTGGCGAAGCTGAAAATTTCGCTGCATCCTTTTTGATTGCCTCAGCAGCCTTTGGCGTTAAACTTGGTGTGCGATCGAGCAATACTGAATTAGCCTTGTCATCAACCCGATAAACCCACTGTTGCCTTCCACTGTCTACCGTCACTTCCCAACCTGATACAGGATTGTACTCACGAGTGCATATCTGACCAAAAGCAAATAGACAAGGATTCGCCCAAGTTTGCCATTCAACTTTAACGATGCGTAGCGTCTCAGTTGACAATCCCGACCATTTGGAAGCATCCACCAAAATCTTACCAATAATGGATTTAGGTAAGGTTGCCTGATTCCCTTTTTCAGATAGCCTCACGAAGGAACCATTCTCATCCGTGAAATAAACCCAGCGATTATCTCCAGCACCCACCATTACTTCCCACCCAAGCACCAAAACCGGATCGCAAGGATGGGGAAACGTTGGTTTTTCGCAGCCATGCGCCCATTGCGTGCGTGTAAATGCCATGATATTCAGCGCCCTTGTGGCTAACCCCGATTCTTCAGAAGCACTCCGCAAAACAGCATCAGCAACTTGACGGGGTAAGCGATCGCTTGTAGCGTTTTGTTTAAGCGATTCCTTCGCTGTTTCTGGGATAAGCCTTGTATAAGCAGCTGCACTACTTTTTATCAGTGCTAACCCGCTACCAACAGAGACAATGCCAGTCAAAATCAAGGCAGTGAAAATTTTCTGAGACGGGGTAGTAGAAAAATTGGTTGGTACGGGTTTCATGGCAAAATTCCAAGGGCAAAGTTTCCAGCCCAATAAACCTCTTGCAAAAATGTTGAAACCCCACCCCAGCCCTCCCCTTGGTAAGGGGAGGGAGTCTGATTTTTCTTGCTTCCCCCCTTGATAAGGGGGGACTGAGGGGGGTCTTTTTTGACTTTTGCAAGAGGTCTACTCACTGGCTGTCTTGAAAGGCAGATGAGAGGATAGACGCTAGCAGAGCGATTATTGGTTCCGCGTAAGAGCGGTTCCGGTAGGGTGGGTGAGAATCCTCAGGTTAACACTGATACTAACCATTAGTAAATCCAATTAACTAATAGCTAAGCTATAAGCGAAAAGCATGTAATCTGGATTCTAGTAACACAGGTTGGAGGAATCCCCAATGCAAAAGCCTTTGACGAACCTATCAAGTAATAGCTACGAATGGTTGAAGCGCAATCATATTGTGCGTGTTCTTGAAACCGTCCAAGACTTAATTGTGATTTCCCTGTGTATTGGGTTATTCGCCGTGATGGTAATCCAGCTACGAGCGATGTTCTTCTCCCTGCTGCCTCCCCTAGATTTCCCCCGTGTCACCTCAGATATTTTATTCCTGCTAATTTTAGTCGAGTTATTTCGACTTCTAATTATTTACCTACAGGAGCAACGAGTCTCGATTGGGGTAGCAGTGGAAGTGTCGATTGTCTCTGTACTGCGAGAAGTGATTGTGCGAGGAGTACTGGAAACATCCTGGGTACAAATTTTAGCCGCCTGTTCTTTCTTGCTGGTTTTGGCGGCACTATTAGTTGTTCGTGTCTGGTTACCGCCAACCTTCAAGGGGATTGACCCTGAACGGCAATTGTCTATTAGGAATAAGCGACTTTCAACAGCTGATTCATCTGAATTTACACATAATTCTACACTACTCAATTCCAATGCAATTGACTCTATCTTTGCAGAAGGCAATAGTCACGTAGTCGCTAAAGACTAGACCTCTTGCACGCATTCGCTCAACAACATCCAATCCATCTGTGTTCATCTGTGTTTATCTGTGGTTCCAACTCCGGAATCAGCACTTTTGCAAGAGGTCTATTGAAGCCTTTAGGACTCAACCAAACCTCTTACTCCCTTCCCACCGTAAGATTATCGCTTCGCCAGTCTTCCCCCACTCCCCACTCCCTACTCCCCACTCCCCAACCCAACCCTAGATACTCTTCTAGCGGCAAGGGAGTAATACCCCTCACCCATTAAACCGATGTCAGACATTAAACCACGCGATGTTCAGGTCGCCTCGATTGGTG
>CBDTXL010000124.1:0-11989 GCA_965364435.1 uncultured bacterium | reverse complement strand
TTCAGATGTCTCCTGAGAAATAAGTGTAGAGAAGAGATAGTTTGGGTACTTTAGTGGGCGCTTGTGGGAGTTTGTTAGGTCTAAACGGTTTCGTAAAATACCTGTTGTCTCTCAGTTATTACCCTAATTTTCTTTAGCTTGATTGGTTTTAGCAGAAAGTAAAATAAAGTAATTGTTTCAGTAATCCTGTAATCTTCATTACAGTACTTTTATTCAGCGAATTCAATTATCTTTAGATAGAGATGTGCTTAAACAGCGAGTAAATTTTTCATCAACGCGCAGCTTCTGGCAAGGAATGAGGATGCTAATAACTTTACAAATTTTAATTTCTAATTTGTCTTAAGACCCAAAGTCCGTGATACAGAGAAGACAGAGTTGCGGAGATAAAAGAGGGCGCTGTACTTCTGGAACTCGCTCAAATCTTCAGAGCTTGCCTGATAGTCAGTCTTTGCATACCTGCGCCTCCAAGGCAGCAGCGATTTGAACTTTTAGGTACGTTATGGTACTCACTATTAATCATAACACTTGTGTACACCAGCGTACCACTAAACTTTGTTAGGATAGCTGTGTAAGCAATTAGCCGTACTACAGACATGACCATTGAAGGCTGCTTGCCGTTCCTCTATCAGTAAGAGGCGGTTTTCCACACTAAGTACGGGAGAGCCAAAAAACAAAACAAATGTCGGAAACTCCCAATTTTGAGAATATCTTGGAAACAATCATCCGAGAATCTGAAGAATCTTTGGAAAAAGCCTATCAAGCTGCCCTTGTAGGATTCAATCAAACTATAAAGGCATTAAAAGAATCACCAGATTCCCCTATCACAAAAATCGAAGAAGTTACGAAACGACACCAAATACAAGCAATAGGAGTTCTCAAAGAAGCTGAACTTAAAAACCTGCAAAAATGGAAAGCAATTGTACAGGAAATTGAGAACCGGAGAGAAGCTATAATAAACGCAGACTCTAAAAAGCTTGAAAAATTAATAGAATATATCGAGAAGAAAGAAGGTCAGAAACAAGAGGAATTGTTGGAAGTCATCAATCAATCCAGCATTTTAAGTCTCATTGAGACTAAAGAGAAACAACCCTAGTGTATCTTTCTCTAGAATTTCCTATTTGACAGAGCGTGGAAGGGCGTTAGCTCTCGCGGTAGCGATAGCTCTCTCCTGCCAGCACACCAATTGGCACACCCACTCGCAGCAGTTCCCCAAAACCTTTGCCTTCAAACTGATGCAGATTGGAAAACGCACCGTAGACTCGAAGCTAAGGTTGACTGAGGATATAAATTGCCAACGCTGCAAACATGCCCCATAGCGACAGCGCAGGGTGCGATCGCTCTTTCCATCAGAAATCTTTGATAATAGCTAGACCGTGATGATGTCATGAAGATTCGAGAAGCGCAACTTGAAGATATTGAAACGCTTTTCAACATCAGAACTAGCGTCATTGAGAACCATCAGTCTCGTGAAGAGTTGGCGACTCTGGGAATTACCCCGGAAACTGTTGCCGAAATGTTGCAAACTGATTGTCGGGCGTGGATTGCTGAAATTGATGAACAACTCATTGCTTTCTCGATGGCAAATGCAACGGAAAAAACAATATTTGCAATGTTCGTTCTGCCATCTTTTGAAGGTCGTGGTGCAGGACGCGCACTAATGCAGCAAGCTGAACAATGGTTATGGGTTCAAGGAGTTGAGGAGATTTGGCTGTTAACAGGCAACGATTCAAATTTGAGAGCTTATGGATTTTATCTGCACCTTGGATGGACACCCGTAGATATTCAGCCTGATGGGCAAATCAAACTCCTCAAAGAGAAGGTCTAACATCCTGCACTCCTTCCATCAGAAATCTTTGGTCAATGAGGGCGATCGCTTTTTCAACCTCCTTTCGTGTGGGAAAGGCGATTACTCCTCCAGAGATTCTTCCATATCAACCATCAGCCCCTAGTCAGTAGGGTATAACTGCACAATATAAGGTATTAAAATGTGCTAAATTCGATATAATATAGAAGCCTACATATACAAGATTATTTATGCCTAAGAAACCTGTTGTAATTGGAGAGCTGCAATTTAGCTCAAAGAAAGCGGCAAAGGCATATTTCTCAGAGATATTAAACAAATATCCTCTGGGGAAAGAGCTAAGTGATAGTGACTTTGATGATATAATTTCGCTCCTTCTCTGCCATCCAAAAGCTGATGAGAAAGTGGGTTCAGGTGTCAAATCAATCAAAATTGATCAAGGGTTCTATTCTTTAAACAGATGTTTTCACATCATACGAACTGATAAGTCTGTTGAAGATTTCAGTATTGCTAAGTGCATTGATGGAGATCATTCTCTGTTTCACAAGTTTTGTATTGCTTGTCGGAGGGCTGTTGACGCAGAGTTACGATCTATGAAAGGAAAGCACTTTGAAGAACATAGCGATAGCGAAGGTAGAGTGATATGTCCTGCTACGAAAGAAAGAATCAAGTTTGATGAAGCACACGTAGATCATCGTGAGCCATTTACATTTTCAGCAATCGCTCATTTTTTTATTAAGGCGAATAACATTGCTTTATGTGAAATTGAATACCTTACAGAAGGAAAGTATGGAAATGAATTTAAAGACAACGAACTAACCGAAAAGTTTAGATCTTGGCATCGTGAGAACGCAAAACTGAGAGTAGTCAAAGGCAGAACAAATTTAGCTAAATCTCATTTAGGCCGTGTTGCGAATGCTAAAGCGGACAAAACTTTAAGCTGACTGCGCTATCGGACTCATGAATTTCCAGCAGAGGTTCATTCTTGATGTGTTTGAATTGAGTCAGTGGCTCCACGGATTGTTCAAGCGCTGGCGGCGATCGCTGAATTATCAGCTGCTGATGAGCATTGCCGTTAGGTCTCTTTTGATGGTCTGCTAGAATGGCACGCAAAAGCTTGATGCTAGAGAAAGCCAGTCTATGACGATTGTTATTTCTCTCAGTCCACAAGTAGAGGCGGGACTCCGTGAAAAAGCTGCGCGACAGGGGCAAGATGTTAGTCTTGTGGCTGCTGAACTGCTAGCCAGCGTTTTGGAGTGGGAGGCGCAAGACTCTGAAGAAGCTATTGAGGGCATCCAGCGTGGATTGGCTGATTTTGAGGTAGGACGGTTCCGTTCTTTTGATGAGTTTGCCGAAGAGCAAAGGCGTTAAACCATACTTCCACTGTGCAACGCCGCTTTACTAAATCGCCACGTCAGAACTCCTGCTGCCACAGCAAGGCCGATCACAAATCCCCACCACAACCCAACCCCGCCAAATCCCACTACTAAACCCAATGTGTAACCACAGGGCAAGCCAATTCCCCAATACGCCAGAATGCCAATCAGCAAGGGAACTCGCGTGTCCTTGAGTCCTCGCAAAGCGCCAGCCGCCGTCACCTGAATACCATCGGCGATTTGGAACATTGCTGCGACTCCCAAGAGTGCCTTTGCCAAGCTAACAACAGTCGCATTCGCTGAATTGGCAGTATCGAGGTAAAGCGACACAATCGTTCCGGGAATGCTCCAGAACATAATGCCCATAATTGTCATAAACAAGGCAGCAATGCCAATCCCCACAAATCCGGCCAGTCGTGCTCCTTTCGGATTGTCTTGTCCCATGAGCAGTCCAACCCTCACCGTGGTTGCCATTGAGATACCAAGCGGAATCATGAAGGTAACAACCGCCGTTTGCAACGCAATCTGGTGAGCTGCCAATGTGACGGTTCCCAATTGCCCCATCACAAACGTTACGAATGTGAAAAATCCACCCTCTACTCCTGCCAGCACACCAATTGGCACACCCACTCGCAGCAGTTCCCCAAAACCTTTGCTTTCAAACTGATGCAGATTAGCAAACCCACTGTAGAGCCGAAGCTGAGGTTGACTGAGGATATAGCTTGCCAAAGCCGCAAACAGTCCCCAACACGACAGCGCACTTGCCCAACCGAGTCCGGCTAATCCCAACGCTGGAAACCCAAACTTTCCGAACGCCAGGACATAGTTGGCTGCAATGTTGAATAACGTACCGCCAATCATGACCACAATGACAGGACGGGGTTGTGAGAGTGCCGAGACAAAACTTCTCAACACGGCAAAGCCCAATCCAGGAAGATAGCCCCACGCGATCGCTCTCAGATATGCCTCTGCTAATACGACGTTTCCAGGTTCTTGTCCCAATAAACGCAGCAACGAGCCGCTATGCCAAATCAGCAGTGTCACCGGAACTGCCAAGATAACGGCTAACCACAAGCCTTGTCGCACTACTCGCCCAACCTGCTCTACTCGTCCTGCTCCATAGGCTTCTGCGGCAAGTGGACTCACTGCTGAGACGATCGCCGAACCGACATTAATTAGCAACTGAAACGTAACGGCTCCCAATGCCCCAGCCGCAATGATCTGGCTTCCCAGAATGCCCATCATTACCGTATCTACAAATGTAGTTGCCGCTTGAGATAACTGTGCGCCAGCTAGGGGAACGGCTAGAAGCAGGCACTCTTTAATTTCAGCGATGACCCTGGATTTTAATAGGCCGTAAGTCATATTGACAATACTTTGCTAACTGATACCAAGGTGCATTCAAACGTATAACACTCTCTTTCTCTTACCGAGAGTGTCCTCTGTGGCTCTGTAGTTCATTAAATACTACGTTAGAGTGCAACTCAGTATGATATTCTCTCATTGACAAAAATTACTCTGCCTTAACTTGTCACGAATGGTCTCGACCAATTGAGTAACGAAGGGGTCGCTAAACAGATTGAGAGGCTAGATAATAGCCACAATCGTGACGCAGTTGATGAGGATGAACTGGGAAAGCTATTCCTGCTAGTTCTCCTGCTCGTGCGCTCATGTGGCGAATTGATCGGGTGGATAGTGGAGCTTTACGCTCGGACACTCCCTACATATAGGGAACAGCGCTCATTTTCGTGAGGCTTGGGCGATACATGTTGCCCTTAGTACAACTAAATCCTTTGCCTCAAAAACCGAACAGCGCTCGGCAAGGCTTGGTAAGGTGGGGATAATCCCCTGCTCCCACCTTCTATGAGCCTCTGCTGTAGCTGGAAATTGTTTGAGCCACTGATTGTTGAGTTCAGGAGGGGGTTGCTCTTTAGTGGGATTTTTGCCGAGATAGGCGGCAAGATACGCTCGCTCTACAATCCAGAAATCGACTCCATACTTGTGAATAAATCGCTGCACTTGGTTGAGATCGGGACTGTACTGAGCCTCGATCAAATCCGTCACTCGTTGTCGAATCTGAGCGTAATAACCCTTATGATAAGGCAGCGCATGCTCCTGCGATACTAAAACTGAGCGTTTCGTAAAGCTCGATAATTCATCAGTTTGCGGTACCAGGGATGCGATTAAGGTGTTTTTAGGCTGCTGCAAGAAGAACTCATAAAGTTTTGGCACCTCACCTACTACGTAAGAATTAGTACTGGGCAAAGAGAAGCCTTTCAATTTCAACAAAACTGGATAGGAGATGAGTGCAACGCCCAAGAGTGCTGTTAATGTCACTGCCCAGATCTGTTGCTGGAGACGTTGGCGATGTGTGCGGTTTCCTGGCATGAGGAAAATCGCATCCAAGAGTACTACAAAAGCGATCGCGCCAGCTAGAGCCGTCAAGATTCGGATACTATACTGCGTGTACCGACTTGGCAAATAGAGTTTAAATAAGAGAGCGTGGGCGGCAATATACAAACCCAAAGACACTAACGCGATTTGAGATAAAACGGTAATGTTGCTGGTAATGTATCTAACCAGGGGAAAGCGGGAGGACGATCGCATCTGTAGCGGTAACAACAACGTGAAGCCCAGAAGCAGCAGGGGGAAATAGTAGAAGGGCAAACGCGACCACTCGTAGGGGAAAAGACCGCTGCGATCAGCGTAAAGCCAAAACTCGAAGGGACTGTTGAGAAAAAAGCGAGAGCGTCCTTCATCGGCAAACTCTGGCATAATTCTAGCTTCCGCCACTGTGGTGGCTGGCCCAAATTTAGAAGGCTCCAAAGCCAGAGGCAACAAAACCAGCAAAGTAACTCCCAAGCCAGCAGCACAAAACAGATAATCGCGCCGATCGGTCGAAAACCGCAGCTTTCCCTGTTGCCAGCGCACCACTCGCACAACCAAGACTCCAGCGCTAATCAGCATTCCAGAGGGATAAATCAAGCCTTGTAGAACAAGCGCTACTAGACAAGGCACGAGGGAACGTCGCAGCAAATAGTACAAAAATGCCAGAAATAGGGGGTATATAAACGCTCTGGCCGTACCGGAAGCCAAATCATCTTTAAGCCAAAGACTTTGGTTGAGCAGTAACGTAGAAACAAAGCCTGCGGCGGGTACGGGCAGCAACTGGAGGCAGATACCAAAACAGTAGCCTGTAGTAATTAATCCCAGCACGATTGGCAGCAACTTATTAAAGACCATTGGGTCAATCCCCATCGTAGCTGCTAGCTGATAAATCGCTTTGTAGCCCGGTTGCGCTACCGATTGAAAATAATCCGCAATTAGATCGTTGGGAAACAACTGTGGGTCTATGAATCGGCGCATCCAAAATACGTGCTGCTGCGCGTCGTCTTGCACGACGTATTCGCTACTGAAAGCTTTCCGCAGTCCAATCCAGCCAAACATGAAGGCACAAGTCAGGCTTAAACAGAACCAGAAAATGATTTGGGGACTGAATGTTTTATCCGTCGGAGTCGTTAAAAATTGACGCAGGCGCGTTATCACGTTTGAACGGGAAGTTTCTGCACTCGAAGTCATCGAAATTTACGCGGGTGTGTTAACCAAATCACAGATGGACACAGATGAATACAGATAAAATCTTATTCATCTGCTCTAGGCTGTGCTATGTGCTACGTTGCTCTGGGGTTGAAAATCTCAGGAATATGTTTAAAAAAATCTAGTTTAAAGCAGTTGTAGCCAGATTTGGAGAATGTTTCAACTTGAGCGGCCAGGTTTCGATACAATTCAACCCATGCCTCCATACTGGGAAAACAGCACATCATGCAAGAACGTATACGATTGGGTGAGGAATTTTCTCCAAGGCGAGAGCCTATCGAAGCGGCTTGTCCGGCTTTTTCACTAGTACTCCCGGTTTATAACGAAGAAGAAGCGATCGCCTTCACACTCGATCATCTACAAGAAACCCTTCGGTATACTGATTGCGAATACGAAATTGTTGCCGTCAATGACGGTTCCAAAGATGGCACAGGCGAGATTTTGCGCTCTCGCAGCGATATCAAGCTGATCGAACACCGTCGGAACCGGGGATATGGTGCAGCCCTGAAAACGGGAATTCGTAATGCCAAGTACCCCTTAATTGTAATTACCGACGCTGATGGTACTTATCCCAATGAACGGATTCCCGAACTAGTGAGGCTGGCAGCGCGGGCGGACATGGTTGTTGGTGCCAGGATTGGGGCGAATGTTGACAGCGGGTTCAGCACCACTGAATGTGGGAATAATCACCCGACTGGTAATCAAAAAGCAGGCAGCACCGACAAAAAGAGCGATCGCACCACATCGACGCTTCTTCTCAAAGAAGAACAGCCAAATCCCCATCGCCGTTACAGTCAGCGACAGTACCGCCTTACAGCCCAAAACAAAGAGGATAGCTACGGTAAACCACCACACCCGATTGAGCGGCGCTGCCAAAATCGCCCCTAAGAGTACGGGAAGCGCCATGACTTCCGGGTGAAAGTCGAACATATTGACATTAAAAACAACCGGATACAGGAGGTATACTGCTGCCATTGCTAGGGCTTGTGCTTCACTCAACCCCACCAGAAAAATTTCTATAGTGTGGGATGGGCGTCCCGCCCGTCCTGAAAATGGTGCAAGCTCTCAGTTGAGGCGATCGGCTTTGAAGTGAAGCACACAGATCGAGGCGATCGCCTTCCTAAGTCGCCAGCAAACGTTAAACTAGTTCAAGTTAGATCGTCATCTACTTGGCAGACAACGAAGAATGAAAATCACTCCCCTCTAGCCCCTATTTTCAGATTAGCGAAGGGCTAATTCCGACCCTAATCTCACCGTCAAGTCCCGGTCAGGATAAACGACAACAACATTAGCTTTTTTCCGGTTCAAAAACAGCCCACCGAGAGCGCCTAAACCGGCACCTCCAAGGACTTCTTCAGTAGCGATCGCGCGATCGCCAGTAAGGACAGCAAGCGCAGCAGCAGCGGCTCCCCCAATCGCTGCACCTTCCAAGATCGAGCGGGCGTTAGCTCCCTGTCTCACTTCTTCGGTTCTCCTCACCACCCTGGAACTGCCATTGATAGACAATGACCTCGATTGCCTCTCAATCCGAGGACTATAGAGGGTCAGCTCTCTGGCAATAAACTGGGTGCCTCCAGACACGGGTGTAAGATCACCAACAATCTCACTGCCCTCTGGAATCAAAACTCTGCCGTCACGAGCGATGACATCTTTTGCCACTGTTAAAGTTAATGCCATCCTTTCATCAGGCATGACGACAACTTTTTCAGCTTTGTCGTATCGGACGGCGATCGAAGTGCCTGATGGAACAACTCGATTAGTTTGAGTTTGTTGTCTTCGGGGATAACGAGACTGAGCAAAGGCAGGCGCAGTTGTGACGATGGGGACAACCGCACTACTGGTAATTATCAGTGCCAATAGAGCAGCGGTTCCTGATTTAAAGGAATGTAAGTACAACATGAAATATTCTCTCTAACTGATAAAATCCCTGAGTCGATAACTCTAATCGACCTAGAGGCGATGAAAAGGTTCCTGCTTCGGCTATTTTCACGCTACCTTCAGCTAGGGCAGATGTACTTCATCCGATTGATTCACCCGCTTGGGTGATTTTCAGCTCAGATTCGGCACAACTACAACAAGAATTAACGCTTCGCCACCAGTGGCTAGAGTGAGTCTGCACTGTAGGCTAGAAGACGAAAGACGATATAGAGGTAGATGTAGTGGAATCCTCTGGGGAGGCATCGCTCAAAGTCAAAGTAACTTGGAAACTGGTATCAGAGGAAAGAAAAAAGTAGGGAATAGACCTAGAATTCTGGCATAAGCGGCAAACAAAAGCGAGATAAAGACTAAAGCTACGTAGCAAAATTGACTTTCGCAAGAACTCTCATGACTTGGGATTTAGTTAAAAGTTGTACAGTAGCGATCGCTACCCCTGAAGGTGACATCCGAGGCACTGGCTTTTTCATCTCACCAGAAGGACATCTCCTGACTTGTGCTCATGTCGTTGAAGCTACTGGTGGGTGGGAACAGGTGCGGGTAAAGGGGCAGCCTGTGCGCTTGGTGTATCTGGGCGATCCGATGCGGGATGATTTTGCCGTTTTTCAGATACCAGGCTATCAGGGAGAAGCGGTGCCCCTGTCCCCGCTCTTTACGCCAATAGACCGCTTTCTGAGTATTGGTTATGGCAATCCTGACTTTCCCCACGCCGCTTCGATTGATGGCACGATCACCGATGTCAACCCCCAGTCCCACTTTAGTAATTTCCCAATGCTACGGTTGCGGGTGGAGGCGAATTCGCAACAGGTGCCAAGAGACTACAGTGGCTCCCCTGTCTTTAATACAGGAAATCAACGTGTTATTGGGCTGATTGCCGCCTACGATAACACACAAGGGGCACTCGCTGTCCCCCTGGCAACGGTACTAGAAAAGTGGCCAATGCTGAATCAATTAATGCATTCAATCCCGGTCATGCTACCTGTAGAACCAGCTTCTCAACGTGCCAGAGTTTTTATCAGTTATCGCAGCCAAGACCCGGATCTGAGCTTAGCGCAGCAGTTTTATGAAACCCTGAAGGCTGCCGGACATGAAGTCTTCATGGCAGGGAATAGCATTCGCTTAGGAGAAAATTGGCCGTCTCGCATCGATCAAGAACTAGAGCGATGTAATTACTTTGTGCTGTTGTTGTCACCCCAATCGGCATCTAGTGAAATGGTCACTGAAGAAGTCCGCAGAGTCAAGCAGCTACGTGAGGCTCATCCTGAGCATCAACCTGTGATTTTGCCCATCCGAGTGAACTTCCCGATGAGTTCACCGTTAAACTATCACTTGCGGAGCTATCTCAATCAGATTCAGCAGCGCGAGTGGAACTCTCCTGCTGATACTCCGAGAATCCTGCAAGAACTCTTAAGCCTGCTGGAGGAAGGCAAAATTCCCGATTCCGAGGAATCAGCGCCAGTATTATCAACCTTCACAGCTGCTATGGAGAGCATAGATTTTCCTCCCTCGCCATCGGCTAATCCAGAATTACCAGGAGGTCAGTTGGATCTAGCTTCTGCCTTTTATGTAGAGCGGCCTCCAATCGAAACATATTGTTACGAAACAATTGTTCAGCCCGGGTCTCTTATCCGGATTAAAGCACCTCGGCAGATGGGCAAAACATCCCTAATGTCAAGAATTCTCCAGCACGCTGAACAGCAAGGCTGTCGAACAGTAGCCTTGAGCTTTCAGCTGGCGGATGGGAAGATTTTTACAGACCTGGATAAATTCTTACGATGGTTCTGTGCCAACATCGGGCGAGAGTTGCAGTTGCCCAATCGGTTGGCGGATTATTGGGACGATATCTTTGGCTGCAAGGTTAACTGCAAGACCTACTTTGAAGAGTATTTATTAAAAGAAATTTCCAGTCCCCTGGTTTTGGGGTTAGATGAAGTCGATTGTATTTTTCAATATCCTGAAATTGCTGCTGACTTTTTTGGCATGCTGCGAGCTTGGCACGAACAAGCTAAAAGAAGCGATAGATGGAAGAAATTTCGGTTGGTAATGGTGCATTCTACGGAAGTGTATATTCCGATGAATATCAACCAATCCCCGTTTAATGTGGGGCTACCCATTGAGTTGCCAGAGTTTACCCCTGTTCAGGTACTTGATTTAGCGCGACGGCATGGACTGGATTGGAAGACAAACCAGATCGAGCAACTGATGGCAATGGTGGGAGGGCATCCTTATTTAGTGCGGGTAGCCCTCTATCGCATTGCTAGACAGGACATGACCCTTGAGCAACTCTTGCAAGCAGCCCCAACAGAAGCGGGTCCCTATGGAGATCATCTACGACGCCATCTGTGGAACCTTGAACAGTATCCTGGTCTAGTCGCCGCTATCAGGAAAGTCGTTGCTACGACTCAACCAGTGCGCGTCGAGGCAATGCAAGCCTTTAAGCTAGAGAGTATGGGGCTGGTGCGTCTGCAAGGCAATGAGATAACAACACGATTTGACCTGTATCGTCGATACTTCCTGGCTCGCTTAGGATCTGAGCGGGAAGAGCGAACCCTAGAACTGCCCTGGCATCCCCCAGAAGAGAGTGTCCTAGCTGCGATCGTTTTCACGGATGTGGTCAACTCTACATCACGGTTGGAAGCAGACGAAAAGCGGACGCTGGATTTGATCCACCGAGACTTCCAGATTATGACCCAGCTGTGTCAGAAATTTGAAGGCAAAGTCCTCAAAACTCTGGGAGATGGATTGCTCATGTACTTTGTGAGTGCGGCAAAGGCTGTAGAGTGTGCCTGCGAAATTCAAAAAGTCCTGGCGGAAACAGTTGCCAAATTGTCTCCGGGTGAGGCGCTCACTCATCGAATTGGCATCCATTTTGGGGATGTGTTTTTTAGCGGAACTGATGTTGTAGGAACTGGGGTGAATATTGCGGCTCGCTTGCAAACTGAAGCGCCACCAGGGGGCATCTGTATTTCCCAAACAGTCTATGAGGTCGTCAAAAATAATCTCTCGTTGCAAGTTACCTACATGGGTTCGCGGAAGTTAAAGGGTATTCAAGAACCATTGCCGTTATACCAAGTCACTGGATGAAAGTAGAGACAGAAGTTGGTGATCAATACGGCCTATAGGTATCAAGTTGGGGGGAGTTTGCCGATTGATTCTCCCACCTATGTGAATCGGCAGGCTGATCAAGACCTCTATAATGCGCTGAAAGCTGGAGAACTCTGTTATGTGTTCAACTCACGGCAGATGGGCAAGTCTAGCTTGGCAGTGCAAACGATGCAAC
>CBDTXL010000123.1:0-11997 GCA_965364435.1 uncultured bacterium | reverse complement strand
TTACTTGCCTTAATTCAATCTTTCATAATACCCCATTTAAATGCTGAACAGCTTACAACTGCACCTACTCAAATTTCCATTTTTGAGCATCAGTGCCATTGCGGGTATATTGTTGGATGTTGGCTCCATCTGCTGTGCTACCATTGGCAACATCCAGCGCCTTCCGACTCTTTTTGTTGATCAGGTAATAATAGCCATCTCCAGCTTCTTCCAACTTCCACTTTTGGTTATCGCCATCATGTTTAGTCCACTGACAGACGTTGGCTGAATCTGCCGTACTACTACCCTCTACATCAAGAACTTTCCCACTCTTTCTGGAGATAATGAAATAATAGCCATTGCCAGCGGGTTCTAATCTCAAGAATTGGGCGTCATTGCCATTGAACTGATATTGTTGGATGTTGGCTCCATCTGCTGTGCTAGCATTCGTTACATCTACCACTTTTCCACTCTTTTTGCTGGTGATAGTATAGTAACCATCCCATCTTACTTTCCAATAAACATTAGCATTGGATGCAGTGGTTAGGTAGTCCCCGTTATCCTTTAGCCATTGACCTGAGTAGCTCTTATTTAAGAAATAAACCTCATCGTTATAGAGAATCTTCTGTCCAGGTTGGCCGTTCTTTTTCTTGATAGTCCAGGTCTGCTGATCGCCCCACCAGTAGTAATAGTAGAGTGACGGGGTACTCCAAGCACCAAGAATCTTATACTTACCTACAGAACCCTCTGTCGTCTCGATGTGAACGGTAGAGTCATGAAGCAATTGTCCGTTACCGCCAGTTAACTTTAACCCCACGGGATTCTGGGGAGACAATTTTGGGTAGTATTGAGTACTTGCTGTCGCTGCAAGAAATTCTTCACTCATCTGGGTAATGCATCGATTGTTAGTCCACAGCTGCACTACAGTATTGTATTTAAGTGGCGGCCGCGGCAGCATGATTTGCAGAACAATATTTTCTGGCTCTTGGCCTGTGCGGACATAACCGTTTACGACCTGTTCCATTCTCGCCCTCTTAGCGTCAATGTTTGGGTCATCAGGGAAGAATTTTGAGGTGAAAAGTTTATAAAGGGGCTTCAGAGTCATATTGATGGGTGCTGGATTGTCTGCTACAGTCTTTCCCCACTCATCCAAATTCGTGTTTGGCGTTCCGCCATCAAATTGGATGTTAGTTGAGCTAACTTGTGTTAGCGATTGAAACTGTTTCACATCCTCTGTAGTCGTTTCTGAGCCAACCGAACCAGTAACCTTTTTAAAAGTTCCTTTGACTCCCGCTTTCACACTGAGACCTTGACTCTCTAGGGTACTGTAAGTGGTGTTTGATATCTTTAACCAAAAGTAAGCTCGTCCACCAAACCTCACCAGTGTAGTGAAGTGTGTGCCAAAGTTTTGGATAAACTGCTGATATCCATCATCTCTATCATGAGGGAGAGCTTTGACTGTATTCTTAAAGTTAGAGCGTAATTTCAACTGGCTTTGATCTTGATAGTCAAGGTCTAGAATGAGGGTATGCAGCTTGTGCTTATAATCTATATAGGTAAATAGATTTTCTTCACTGCCCGTCTCTTGTTGGAAGCTTGAGAAGCCGACACTGGTACTAAAAGCAAATACATCTGGAATCCCAACTTCAAAGTTGACATCTTGCTTGAAGGCGGATTGATATTTGTAGGCCGTGAATACCAAATTTGCCTCTTCACTATAAGCACCACCAGAACCAGGGTAATAATCAACTACCACTGGGGCTAGATTATTTCCATTGTTCACTGGTTTTTGATCGCTCTGATCCAAATCGAATGGTGCGTTAGCTAAGGCTGAACCATCCAATTCAAGAGGATCGAGCTTCAATATATCGTAGCAGCGCCCCAAATAACCCACATTTCTTAGGGGAGTGGCTTTATCAGAAGTAGTGCGATCCATGTTTGTACTTGTCATAAAATCTTTGGCTTCACCAAAAAACTTCACTCTATGAATTATTCAGTTCTTTAGCTCAACGAGAAATAGATAAAGTTGGTATGTCTGTGTAAAGTTATATTGCTGTGAGCTACAAAACACACAATTAATCGCTTTTGTCAATATACTAAATTGGTCAATTAATGCCCCAACTAGAGCTAAAAGTTGGTTAAAAGAGGCGCGATCTGCAAAAAAGCAGCAGCGCTTCTCTACGAGAGGCTGCGCCAACGCGATAGCTTCGCTGCTGCCCAAAGGGCAGATCGCGAATTACAGATACTAATTCAAGAGGGAAAGAAGAAAAAAGTTTTTAGTAAGAATTACAGATTGACAAAAAGCCAAAATTGTGAAATGTAGGTGAAGTGAAAGTTGCTATCTGGCGATCGCACAGCAGCAGTGAGCGATCGCACATCTATATATTGGTTCTCACGATTGATGGAGTACATAAACCATGTAGGGGCTAAGGCATTCGTGCCCCTACTCCCTATTTTCAAGACAGTCTATTGACTCTCGTTGCCTGTCGCCCTCGGCTCTCTCGGAGTAATGGTGATAAGCTTTACTAATCTCAACAGTTGAGGCTCACTCCGAGAGAGCCAAAATTTCCATGACAAATTTCGTTGGCTTTAACGTTGATCAAGATTTACCAATCCGTTCGCGCGAGTACCGCAATTATCGATTTGATTCCACTGTGTGGGACAATTTCGAGCCGCGCAACGACGACATAATCATATCAACCACTTTTAAAGCCGGTACCACCTGGATGCAACAGATTTTGGCAATGCTGATTTTCCAAGGCGAAGATCCGCCGATGCTGGCGGACGAACTGAGCATTTGGGTTGATATGCGTGTCCCTCCCAGAGAAGAAAAGATAACCAAACTGCAACAGCAGAAGCATCGCCGCTTTCTGAAGACGCACTTGCCGCTCGATGGAATCCTTTTCTATCCACAATGCAAGTATATTTACGTCGGACGCGACGGGCGCGATGTCTTTATGAGACTATTTAATCACTACAGCAATTACAACGATTTACCGTTCAAGACGTTCAACGACACGCCGGGGCGCATGGGAGATCTGTCTCGTCGGTTGCTATATGTGAAGTTCAGGGGGCGATCGCAAATCAACTGCAAATACCGAGGAGAAGTCTATTGGGGAAAACGATCTGCTGAAAGCAGCAGCGCTAGCGTCACGCCTCGCTTCGCTAACGCTATCGCACAAATGTCTATCCTCTTGCTTAACTTCGGCATTGGTTCGCAGATAATCTCGCACCCAATCGCAACCCACTGCAACTACCTTATCCAACTCTACAGACTGCTCTAAATTCCACAAAATTACCGTTCTGTCCTCAGAAGCCGAAGCCAAGGTTTTACCGTCAGAAGCAAAAGCTAATCCCTTAACCCCAGCACTATGTCCTATTAGATTGGTCAGCAATGTGCCATTACTCTTCCAGAGCTTGATTACCCCATCATTACTCCCTGTAGCAATGGTCTGGCTATCAGGGCTAAACGCCACACTCCAAATCCCAGAATCATGTCCCTTCAGAGTATGCAGTAACTTGCCGTCACGACTCCAAATTTTAACCGTCCTGTCTTCACTCACCGAAGCAATCAATTCACCATTAGGACTGAATGCTGCGTTCATAACTGCACTATTATGAGCTTGAATAGTCTTGAATAAACTATCCTCACTTTTGACCGAGCGAGAATCTAACTCCTGCTTTTGATTCAAAACCTTTGCCAAACGCCAAAACTTTAGTGTCTTGTCGCCACTACTTGATACAAGTGTCGAACTATCGGGACTAAAAGCCAGCCCCCAAGTCCCCGCCGTGTGTCCTCTAAAAGTAGCAATTTCAGTGCCGTCGATGCGCCAAAGCCTGACTGTGCGATCGCTACTCGAAGATGCAAGCATCTTACCGTCAGGGCTAAAAGCGACTCTCCTAATATCACCTTGATGCCCTTTGAGACTCTGAAGCAATGTACCGTTGGGACTCCAAAGCTTAATCGATTGGTCTGCACTAACAGTAGCGATCGTTTTACCATCTGGACTGATAGCAACTGAGCTAAACTGAGGATTTGACCCATTTAAGCGCCTATTGCTAATCCCATCCTTGCGCCAGAGGATAACCTCCTTTGGACTTGATGAAGCCACTAACTGTCCGTCCTTGCTCAAAGCGACTCCCCAAACTCCAGCCGTATGTCCCCGCAGAATTGTCAGCAACCGATTGCGTAATTTCCAGGCTTTTACAGTGCCATCCCAAGATGCAGAGTATAGTGTCTCATCGTTGCGACTAAATCCAAGATCTTTAATGGCACTGTCATGACTTTGAATCGCATTCAAAGGAGTACCGTCAAGGCTCCAGAATTTTAGCATTTTGTCGTCAGAGCCAGAGACGATCATCTGCCCATTTCGGCTGAAAGCTAGGGCGTTAATTGCAGCATCATGGGCGGTAAAACTTCTTAACAAAGTACCGTCATGCCGCCAGAGTTTGACAGTTGTATCTCCGCTTGCTGAAGCAATGAGCTGACTGTTAGGGCTGATAGCAACTCCTAAAGCTGGGCCTTGATGTCCTTTGAGGGTGCCTAACAACCTGCCATCGCGATGCCAAATTTGGATGCCATCTTGCAAGGTTGCTACAGCAATAACCTCCCCATTGGGACTGACATCTAATGTGTTATTGGCAGAACCATAACCCGAAAAGCGGTTATATTCAATAGCTCCATAAATTGACCGTCGCAAAGCTAAGTCCACCATTGTTTCTGTCTGCGGGTCGGTTGAGGCTAAGTGTTTGAGTTCTCTTCTGGCTCTAAGTGCTTCAATTAAAGCATCTAACCTTTTATCTAAGGCAAAGAGGGCTTCCGAATATCTAGTCCTGCCTTGAATTTTTTCAATTTCTTCATTGCGTTGGCTAGTGAGCGCTTTTTGGTACTGGAAGAAAGCAAATATTCCGGCTGCGATCGCAATCACCAAAGCGAACGAAAGTGCAGTAATCCAATATTTTTGGCGTTTGGCATTTTTTCTCTTGAGTGCCAGCCTAGCTTCTACTTCTTTAACTCGTTCTGCTTCTAAAACTAATTGCAATTCTTGCCTGTCTACGTCTTGGCTAGCGGCTAAAAACTGATAATCTAAATCGCTTAAACTTTTCCCTTGTGCCCAGTATGAAGCGTCTTTTAAAGCTTGTCCGCGTAAGAGGCGGGATTTATCCTCCTGCCCAGAAGCGACCCAAGCATCAAACGTCTGTGAGTACGGACGCAATGCCGCTAATTTTTTTTCAACCCATTGCAGGTTAAATACCTGTTGATAGATGCGATTTTTGATCTTTAATATTCCCTCGTATCTAACGACTAAGCCACTGAGTAACAATTCAATCTGTTCTTGACTATCATCACTTTTTATTTCAATTCCTTGCCAAACTTGTTGATAAATGCCTAGAATTCTCCCAGCCCGCTGACCGTTACGGTCAATGCGATCGCGTATCGTTCTCAGGTGTTCTGGTTCATCCTGCGATTCCCAATGTTCAATGATGCGAGTTTTGACTAAGTTCTCAATCCAGAACAATTCCGTACCCGGTGGAATACTCATCTTGCCACCGTCTCCCATTGTCCGCTGACTCAACTGCACGACTAAATGACACAACTTCTGAGTCAGAAACGGTTGTCCCGCCGTCCAGCCTAAAATCGCCTTCACAACCGATGCAGGCGCATCCACTGTCTTTTCCAACCCTTGAATTAAGGGCGTCACTTCCTCCCACTCAAACCCAGTGAGTTCGATTGCTTGTCCAATATTGAACGGTGTCTTCGTTCTGTCTCGAATCAAATCAGAGGGAGTTGCTACCCCAAAAATCGCAAAGGTAATGCGTTGATACTCTGGGTTGATTGCCCGTTGATTGTAACAGAAGCGAATAAAGGCAAAAAAGTCATCAATCGAAAAGTTAAGCCCCAGCAGACTATCAATTTCATCGACAAAGATAAACAACTGTTGTTGGGGAAACTGTATTAGTAGCAATTCCTCAATAAACCACCGCAGACGTTGCAGTAAACCAAGATCGTTGCGTTCTTGCCACCAAGTTTTCAGGTTCAAGGTTTCCAGTAGCCCCAACTGTCGCCATAAGTCACCGACGAATCCCTTGTACCATTGCAGCGGAGTAATTTGTTCACTGCCTACCACACTCAAATCCACGGCAGCACAGTGAAAGCCATCTTTCTCAAGGCGATGTTTGGTTCGCACCAACAGTGAGGATTTGCCCATTTGCCGGGAGTTGAGGATATAGCAGAACTCCCCTCGCTTCAGGGCTTCATACAGTTGCGAGTCGGCGAAGCGCTGCACGTAATTCGGTGCATTAACTGTTAAACTACCGCCAATTGGGAATCTATCCTTGGACATAAAAAGCTAAAGAAAAGCTGAATTATAAAGAAAGGTAAAGGATAATGCTGGTCAGTACTTAAGAAAAATAATTGCAGAAATAGTCTCGATATAGCTCACAGCTAACAGTTGCTTTATTCTGGATAAGATGCACCAATCCTAAACTTTTTAACTTAAACGCCACCTCAATCTCTAACTGAGTTGGAGCCGTTAAAACCTGTTGAAAGGCGTCAGCTAATTTAGGATGCTGTTGAAGGTTCCACAACTGAGACTGAAGATGTTGTTGATAGATTCCAGTATTGCTCGTAGCATCTTGCAGTAACGTTTTCACAAGAATCTTCAAGCAGGCACTTTGATACAATGCCAGTCGGATTAAATACGGAAAGCCATCAGTCAGCTTCATTAACTGCTCAAGTTCAGGCTGTGTGATAAGAAGCGATCGCTCTTTTCAAACACCTGTGTTCCGGCGCGATGTAAACTGAGTCGCACTGTGTGGTAATTCTGACTGCTCCCATAATCCAGAATTCGTGCAATCAGGGAAGTCTTCCCCATCTTTCGAGGTGCAAAGATGCGAATGAACGCGCGGGGTTGGAGAATTTCTTGATAACAAATTTGTTCGATATTTGGGCGCTCAATGTACAGATCAGAAGCCAGGGGAACCTGTCCTTCTGGAGATTCTGGAACGTAGCGTTTCCTAGTCAAGCCTGCCGTCGGTATTGCTGCTGTTGTCTTGAGCGTCTGAGGATTATCCTGAGCCACGAATTGTTCTAACCGCTGTTCTAGCAGCATCAGGAAATTCGTCTTATTAACTTTTTCCCCGATCGCCTGTGAAAGCAAGAGCCATAGTCTAGGTGCAACTGTAAACTTAATATAGGTTTCCGAGTATTTATTTTCTTCAGCAAGTTTAGAGTAAGTTTTTTTGTTTTCAAGTAGAGAATCTCGCAGGATTACTTTTTGAATAGAACTCAATGAAAACCCTGTTTCTGTCTTCACTAACTGGAGCGCAAATTCGACAAGTTCTTCAATGTTTTTCATTCCAATAGCAACTTGCTAGTGCAAGGAGGCAGGAGGCAAGAAAGCTTGTATAGTAAGCTTTTTAAGCTTGTTTAACTGAATAGTTATCTCCGTCACGCTGCGCTAGGCTGGGATATTCAACGCTCCATTGACTCTGAGCCACTGCTTCTGTTGGCAAGTTAACCCTTGAGCGTCTTCAAAGCAGGCTCCTTTGACGCGGGAACCCGAAAAATCAGCACCCATTAGCTGAGTATTTTTAAAGTTGGCGTGTCTGAAATCAGCCTCAACCAGATTGGTATCCTGTAAGACGGCTCCCTCTAGAGAGGCTTGAAATAGAGAAGCTTGTTTTAGAGTTGCACGGCTGAAGTCAGCGCCAGTTAAGTTAGCTAACTCTAGAGCAACTCGGCTTAAAATTGCTTCTGTCAAATCGGCATATCTCAAATCAGCCTTAACCAAATCAGCCTCCGTCAAATCAGCTCTTCTTAGAATTGTCTCATTAAGCTGGCTCTCTTCTAGGTCAACTCGCTGCAATGAGGCTTGGCTTAAAATGGCACCTTCCCAATTGGTTTGATGCAAATTGGCTCCATCGAGGTTGGCTTTCGTAAAATCCGCTTCTTTCAAGCTGGCTTTGAATAAATTAGCTCGACTAAGAACGGCTTGAACCAAACAAGCACTTTCTAAAGACGCTTCAGTCAAATCAGCACTCTGTAAACAGGCAGAAGTGAGATTGGCATGATTGAGTGAGGTTTGCCTGTCTTAAGTTGGCTCGATTCAGATCTGTCCAAATCAGGCTTGTGCCGCTTAAATTTGTATAGCTCAAATCAGCTCTATTAAGGTTGCTATGTCCAAAATCAACACCATTCAGGTCAACTCGACTAAGGTCAACTCGACTAAGGTCAAGATTTTTAAAATTTCGTTCTTGCTCGCCATAGTGCTTCAGAATGTCACTGGCATTAATGATATTCATCTGCATTAACGAGACATCGCTCGGCTTAACAATTATTTTTGAACAAGCTCGGTTGTGATGCGCTGTATTCATACCATTGCCATCTTTGCCGAGACTCCATTTGATCTGGACGTTAGTTATACCATCACTACAATTCATTGTAGCAATTAAAGGAACACGAAAAGTACGAATGTTCCCTGATAAGAGTCTATTAAAATCATTACTTATTTTAATTCCAGATTCTGAAGCACCAACTGTAAAATCTCCTACTTTTCCTACTTTTCCTACTTTAAAATAGTTCAGAAAATTACCTATAAAACCCACAGGACTTACGCATTGGGGGAATGTGGGCTAAAACCGATCAAGTCGCCAAAACCTAAACTTCACCCCAGGCCAAGTCAGCTCACACAACGCCCCCTTAGGCGAACAGGGCACTCGCCGAAATCTGCCTCCCAACTGTCGAGCTAACTTTTCAGCCTGTTGCGTTCCTATTCTTTGGCGTTTGTCAGTTTCGTCACGAGTCTGTGGATGAAGACCTGCTCCATTATCTATTATGCGAAGCACGTACCATCTTTTTTCTTGAGTGCCGGTAACGCTCAGACGAGTCACGCCTGTTGCATGCTTACCCACATTACACAAAGCTTCCTCAAGAAATCGGCACAGTCCCCGCCGTTGCTCGATACTCAAGGAGCAATTTTTGAGTTCGTCGAACTTGTAGATTTTAATCTCTAGTGTTTGAAAACAGGGAAGGTCTCGTGCGATCGCGTTGCTGTAGATGTTGTATAAAACTTTATCGAGCGAGGCTGTCAGGTCGATTTCTGTGCTTCCAAGATACAGACTGTCGCTATCAGTCACAGCCTCCTTACGCACAGCTTCGTAAACCTCTCGCAACTCGCGGTCTAGACGCTCAAGTTTCGCAAACAACGGTTTTAATGACGGCTCTCGAACTTGAGAATCTTTCAAAATTTGGGACAAGGTTTGCAACGGTCGATTATGGATTGCCTCAAAGGTACGATCAATAATGAGTTGGCGCTCTCTGATGATCAGCTGTCCCTGTTCAATCTGAGATTTTAGATACTGGTCATATCGATAGAAAGTAGTAAATCCAAAACCAGTCAGCACTAGGGCTAACAAAGCGGGGACGAGGGGCAGCCACCAACCGAGAATTATAGAAGCATAACTCACACTAGCTAAAGCAGTGGTAGCAATAGCGATCGCAAGGAGTAGCTTCAACGGAGATGAGACCAACCGACCCAACCCAATTCCCAACAAACCCCAACCGATAATCCACAAATACTCCCACCCATCTGACCAAACGTTTAACAAAGGTCGCCCATCGAGAACGGCACTGATAATCTGACTGGTGGCATGGGCATGAATTTCCACGCCGTAAGCCAAACCGGGGTTTACACCTGCAATCGCTGAAGTAAGGTAACGCGCATCTAATTTGCATATTGTTGGGTTGTCGGGAAAACCATCAATTCCTCTCCCTGTCCCCCCGTCTCCCCATCTCCCCGTCAGTCTCAACAGGCAACGCGAGAAGCGTGACAGCTTATTCACGACATCCTTCACGCTAGGTGCAGTCATCCCGATGATGATAATGCGATCGCGAATCCAGTTCGGATCGACTTTCCCCATTTTGATTTCAGTGAGAGATACCGTGCGAAACGGCTTACGACCGCTCCGAAAGTTGAGAAGCATCTCATTTTCGTCTACTTTGGCCCTTACATATCCTCCAGAGTTAGGCAAAGAGCGGTTTAGCTCAACTGAACCAAAACGCATTGCTATAGGGTCGCGGATGCCATTTTTAAGAAGAATCTTGTCTTGATATAGGTAGTCAGAGGCTAAACATAAAGAGAGGGAAAACTTATAACCTTTACTCGTTGAAGTGCCAAGCAAAATGCGTCTCAATCGACCATCGCTATCTAAATTCAGGTCGGCAAGGCAAATGCGATCGCGGGGTATCTCTGGTGGGGGAGCAACAGTGAAACCGCTGCGATCAGGCAATCCTCTTTCAACTGCAAGCAGATTCTTGATAGTCCTAAAGGCTTCAATTAGTTCGGCGTGACCAGGTTCAACTGCAAGATCCCGATAAATATCGAGTCCAATCACTCTGGGTTGATATTCCTGCAACTTCCGCAGCAATGCTGCCAGCTCCCGGTCTGGTATCGGATAAGAACCTGCACGGCGAATGTCCTCTTCAGTAATGCCAACTATCAAAATCCGCTGCTCAACAGCCTCAGAAGGACGCCAACCCAGAGAGCGATCGAAAGCTGTCCACTCCAGGGATTGAAGTAACCCGGTGAGACGGACTAGAACCACAAGCCCGATCATTACAATCCCTAGCCATGTCTCTCCAAACCCGGTTTCAATTTTCTGTTTTAACTGTTTCCAGAGATTTCGCTTTACAAGCTTCTTTCTCATCTAGGTCGGTCAGTCAATTAATCCTCTTTCTCTGGCTCGTACTTCAGTCTGAATCCGGAGATTTTTACCAGGATCGGGATAAACGCCCAAAGCATTTTGAATTTTACTCCAATAGTTACGAACCGTTTTCTCAACCACCCCCATTCGCTTAGCAATTTCCTTATCCTGCAATTCCTCTCGAAATGCCAAATTGAGAACTTCTAGCCACTCTGGCTTGACTTCCAAGCTTTTGTCTCTCATCTGGGGGGGCGTATAATTGACTCCCTCAAGTGCCCACTCTACCCGTTTCAACAGTTCTGAGATGGAGAGGGTTTTATCTGCCACTGTAAAGCCCCCTTCATGAGTATCGATAGCACGTTTGAGACGTACAAGCGATCGCGTATGAGCGCTTTGCACAACAATATTAAGGTTTGGATAACTCTCCATTAAAGTTTCTATTAGTTGAATGCCGGTGTCTAATCGAGCATCCACTTCAGAGGTTTGGGGAACAGAAAGATCTACGACAACGAGATCGGGGTGATATTGTTCAATTTGATTTTGAGCGCTTTGTGCCGTTCGGGCAGTGAGAATCTCAGCATCAGGATACTGTTGTCTCAGTGCCTCAATTGTTCCCCGAAGGACTAACTCATGATCGTCTAGGATTAAGAATTTCTGCTTCACTTGTCCGTCAAGATTTTGACTCATAATTGACACCCGAAACAGATTTACCTCTTTATCCTTGAGAAATCAACTCTCTAATAGACCTCTTGCATAAGTCCAGGTTTAAGAAATGAAACCACAGATGAACACAGATGAACACAGATGAACACAGATGGGATATCTGATTTTTGCAAGAGGTCTAATCTTGACGTTTGAAGCTCTCACCTAAATCGTTTACCCTCCTTGGATACAGTGCTAGGGTCGCAATTTTCCAGGGGGGAACACTCAAGATCTGTCCGTTGGGTAACTGCTCAGAGGTCTGAGTCGGTCGCTCTAACAAATCGACGAGCTGAGCGATCGCTAAATCTAAATCACTCTTGAGCGATAACTGTGCTGAGGAGCCGTGGCATTCATAACACCTCAATATCCATTGGTTCAGCTCATCTTCTGACTGCTTAAATGCCATCAAGACTAGATTCTCGGCTTGCAAATCCAATAATTGACCAATTGGTGGTAGGGGTGTATGGCTAGACGCCCCTACAGAAGGACTATTGAACACCAGAAGTGGTAGATTCAACTCATAACCCCGCCGCACCGTGCCCGCTGACTGCCAACTCCCGTTGTGAGGATAAACAGCGTAAGTGAATTGGTGGATACCTCGGTCTGCTTCTG
>CBDTXL010000122.1:0-12085 GCA_965364435.1 uncultured bacterium | reverse complement strand
TACCGATGCGACGTATGTAGCCTGCGCGGAGTAGTAGTTTGTGACTGGGGATTTCTGCTTCTGCTGGGTCTTCCCGCAGGGTGACGAAAAGCATTCTTGACAGTCGCATCGTATGTTCCCTTTCTCTTACTGGATTATCGCTTTCCCAGTCTAGAACATTGGTTGCAACGGTTCAGCAGGAAAGTTGGGGAGGGGATGCGATCGCTTGAGTATCGCCCTAACTCTTGATACCAAACTTCTCATAAAGCATCTGCCTCAATGCATTGCTGCTGCGTCTCACGAATTCATCTTCGGATTCGTGTTCTAGCGGTTCACCAATTTGGTCACTAAATTCAGATAGAAAAGCTTCATCTTGGACTAAGCTAGACACCTCTTCCGAAAACTTCTGCTGCTCGTCACTGGGAACTGAAAATGGTGCCAAAATCTCGTTAACTGCTCCTGTTAAAGCCGACTGAATTGCAGGAAGTGTTATGTTGGATGATGGCAATGCTTTATTAGAAGATTCTTTTGCCTTATCCATAAACTCTTTAAAGCTACTCATTATTTATCCTCTCTGTATTTCCACCATCTATAAAAAACACGAAGTATTTCTTCAAATGCTTTAATAACTGCTTCAATGATTAGCTTTTTTGTATCATCATCTAGAGTACTCCAAAATTTAAAGAGCCACTGAAGAACCAATCCGAATATCGAACCACCTAGTAACCAATACAAAAACATCTATATACTCCAGAACCTTGCAGGTTATCTCACAGTAAATTGAACCTGAACGCTGGCAACGAACAATATAGTCTATCCCTCCTAGCTGGTCTACTCTACTCATTAATAGATTTAACTGCCTGGTTGTAACCAACCTTTAATCGCCGCTTTCACAACTCGGAGATACTTGTTTTCCAAAATAAACTCATCAATCGCTGTTTCACCACTCGCCTGCAAGGCACCAGCAACACGACGCTTGAAGCTGGGAGTGGTTTCATCATTGACATAGGCAACTTTTTCAGCCTCAGTAGCAGTAGGATGACTCTGCTCTAACTGTTTTAGGAGTTTTTCAATCTCTGCCGCTGCTTGAGCAAGAGTCTGCTTTTGCTCTGACTGGATAAAGGTATTGTTATCCGAACGAGCATACTTCCCAAAAGCAACAGCTTGACCTTGAAAGTTGTATGTATCTCCTGTATTACCCATAATTAACTCCTTAATAAGGATTTGTAATTTCTTCTGATCAATGCTTTCTTTTAGAGTTTCGCACAGTCTGATGATTGAATTACCATAACGTTCAGATTGCATGGCGTAGTAACAACCATTCTGGCTATTAGAGCATAGATAATACCCCATTTGGATCTTATGATTGAAATCGATAAGTTGATTGTTAAAATCGAGAAGACATCCATGGTTTTCTTGGTGAGCAGTAACTTTTGTATAGACACAAATTAAAGTAGACAATACAAGATGAAACAGAGCATGCCGTTGAAGCGAGTAATCATATTTCTGCTCAAGGATACCCCAAGATATGAATCGTAGAGAAATAGCAGCCGTACACGGATACAACTCTTTTATGTTAGCTCCAGCAATGAATAGATTCGTAAAACCCTGATCCAAGGCAGTAATTACACCATCATAGAAAACTATCAGAAGATCATTTACATCTAAGCTCATTCTTCTCTTCTGAATATCCAGAAATTTAAGAATCTCAAGGTAATCAGTAATAGGTTTCCTTAGTGGTGACTCATTTCCGTTTTCCGGAGGCAGAAGATAGAATTTGAAGTCTGTCTGAGTGGCATTTGCTTCATTCAGAAAATTGGCAAATGCAGTTTCATAGTGGTAGTGCGGAAGAATAAGCACCTTCGGCATTGCGACTAATCTCGTGTTTAAACTGTTTTATATAGTCTGACCTGCAACAGCACCGCGGTTGTTTGCGGCAGTTGAAGCCATCGACACGTAAAGACGCAACAACCCTGTCGCCTTCTGCTTGGAGGCGAAGCCATTCGGAATGTTTCATTGGTATGATTCTGGTAGTGTTTTTTAGGAAAGGGCGATCTGCGACAATTGCAAAAATGCGATAAATGCAAAAATGCGATTGCACGAAGCGCACTAGCAAAGCCGATCGCCCGTTATTTCATGGAAGACCTTAAAAAATACGAGCAAATGATTTTTCGTTAATCGTCTAGGCATCACCCCCTTAGATGTCAGGAATCAGGCTTCAGCAAAGACTAACCTAACCCCCCCAACCTCCTCACCTTCGCTCCGGCTTCCCTACAAGGGAATGGGGGAGCCTGACTCCCCTCTCCTCTTAGGAGAGGGGTTGGGGGAGAGGTATCCCTTGCAGTATTGAGCCGTCAGCGTCTTAAGCTGTCCAGATATCTACACTTTGTAGAAATCAAAGTTTGCTATACGCTTCATAGAGTAAGGAAGGGGAAACGAAAACAGGAAGACCACCTCCAGAAAGTTTCCCCATCCATGCTCGTGTTGTTTAACTCTACAAGTTGTAGAGTCACCTAAGATGGTAGACGATAGAAATCAAAATATCAACCCTAATGTGCCAAGCTTAAAAGAAATTCGCCTGCGCTTGGGTTTGACCCAGGAGGAATTCGGCAAAGCGCTAGGCATGGCAGCTAATACAATCAGCCGCCACGAACGAGGACAACACAAAATTAGGTTTTCGGTGAGTCAGGTCAAACGCCTGAAGGAACTTCTGGAACAAGCTGGAATGTCAATCGATGACTTACCCGACGACATTGATTGAGGCGCTATCAGTTCATCTCAGTCTCAAGATTTGGTTGCAACAGCTATGAAGAGAGACTGAGGGAGGAAATGCGATCGCGCTTGTTGGTGTGGGGAATGCGATCGCGCTTGTTGGTGTGTGGAGTGCGATCGCGCTTGTTGGAGTGTGGAGTGCGATCGCGCTTGTTGGTGTGGGGAATGCGATCGCGTGTTATCCCAGACAACTACAACGCATCAATTGTAACCAACCCGCCTTGCGTGAACTGAACCACAAGTTCATGCTCGTCTAACAGAGCAGTTCCAACCAAAGGACGCCGTCCTGTAGCAAGTACACGAACTTCTCGCTCCTCTCCATTCCACAGAATAATAGCTTCATGAACTGGTAGTATGACTTCACTGTTATCAGCCAAGTTCACAGACATCGCATATTTGAAGGGTAAACCTAACAGAGCAACTGCTTCTGGAGGTAAGCAGAGGTGATCTGTAAAACCTGTGTCTACGACAAATTCAATAGATAGGTCTGAACGGTGTGCAAAACGAAACGCTATGGTAACAGTTGCGTGTCCATCGCTTACGATGCCAGAAATCACTTATGAACACGCTCCATGACACCACCGAAGGAAGCCGCAACATTGTACCCAATTCGTATACCAAAGAGTCGAGCATTTGGATTTTTTTCGCTCAAATGTCTTGCGGCTTGCAAACCAGTTTTGTCAACTTCGTACTCGCCTGTTTCGATGTCGATGACTACCATTTTCCCGATGTTATCTTCTAACTCCACGTTTTGACGGATGCTGTTTTCGTAAAGTTGTTTTGCACGCCTTGCAACTTCTTCGTGGCTTAAAAGTATCGTCTGCACACGCTTGCTCCTTTGTCACTAATATCCCTTTTAGGGGCTGCCTTCATCGTATCCTATAGCTCTCGCGAGGAAGGCGATCGCACCTCTAGAATGGTGACGGAGGTTCTGGGGGCGATTGCCTTCGGCACCAGCAAAGCTGATCGCCTCTCGTCTGCTAAGTCACCGCATCAGCATCAAAAACAACCTCTTTCCTCAGCAGTAGGCATCCACTTGACCAAAAAGCGCTTATGATTTTCCGCTTCCGTGCGGCTGTAGAAGCGACCAACCGTATAGTGTTGAGCATTCGGCAACAACCTAACCAGTGTCCAGGGATAATCCTTTTGATTCCAGAAGCTTTGCTTAGGAAGTGGGGATGGTTCTGCTGTGCGACCACAGCCCCGATGCTCCAAAATAGAGTGAATCTGAGCTAAAAGTTGCGCTCTTTCTGGAGTCTCATCATTCGGTAACAAGCTCCACTCGCGGACTGGAGCTGGTAGCCAAGTCAACGTGTAAGAAACTGAGCATGAGCAAAGATGCCAAGACAAGCGGCGTGGTTGTTTGCGGCAGTTGAACCCATCGCCTCGTAAAGATGCAACAATCCTGTCGCCCTCAGCTTGGAGGCGAAGCCATTCGGAGTGTTTCATTGTATGATTGGGTGATTATTTGTAGAAAGGGCGATCTGCAACGATTGCAAAAATGCGATAGATGCAAAAATGCGAGAGCAAATCGCCCGTTATTTCATGAAAGACCTTAAAAAATACGGGCAATTGATTCCTTGCTAATCGTCTACGCATCACCTCCTGTGTAAGAGCAAACAGCCCAAACGCTCACAGACTATAGTCTGGAGCTACACAAACTAAGCCTGCCTACGCAGGCTCAAAGCCTAATGCTCCATAGTCCGCGCAGGCGGACATTGTTTGTATAGCCCCATGCTTCAGCATGAGGGCAGCTTGTTTAGTGTGAGAAACTACCCTTATTAGAGACAGGGAAACAGGAAGTATGGGGACTTCCCTTGGTGTTTCCCCGTCCTTTTTGTAGTCCGATTAGGACAAGTTGTCCTTTTTCTAGTAAAAATGGTAAACGATACGGATTGGAATAGCAACCCTAACTTGCCAACTCTTAGACAAGTTCGTGAACGCCTGAATATGACTCAGGAAGAATTTGCTCGTGAACTGGGGACAACAACCAGAACAATTGGGCGTCACGAAAGAGGGGAACACAAACTCAGGCTCACTCTAGGACAAATCAAACGTTTGAAAGAACTTCTAGAACAAGCAGGAATGTCAATCGACGACTTACCCGACGACATCGACTGAGGCGGTATCAGTTCATCACAGTTTCTTACCTGCAATCTGGTTCTATTTGGACAGCCGTTATAATTCACTGGAGTATTGTCGTATCATGGCTATTTATTTTTAATGGATATCAAAGTTTACAGAGAAATGGTATAAGATAATTTCTGATGTATCTGAAGTTTTTTACTAACCTATCTTTAGATAGATGTGATGTAAATAAACTACCCTAGGTCATAGATAAATAGACAGAGGACAGCAGAGGGAGGATGGCGAAAAGCAGAACAATCAGACGCCATGAAACAGGCGAAAGACAAATTAGGTTCTCGCTCCCTCAAATCAAGCGACTGATTGAGCTAATGCAAAGAGCAGGAATGTCCTCTGATGACTTACCCGACGACATCGAATGAGGTGCTATCAGTTCATCCCAGCCTCAAGGTTCGGTTGCAACAGCGTGAGAAGTGAGACTGAGGGAGGAGGTGTGATCGCACCTTATCAGTAGTGCAGGAACCTATTTAGGCGATCTGCGCTTCGCAGCGTTCGACTGAGCGCGGTTCGGCTGAGCGCTCACAGTCGTTGCCTCACGCCTCTCGTCAGCGCAACGCTCTCGCGTTTGTTGGTGTGGAGAGTGCGATCGGCTTGTTGGTGGGTGGAGTGCGATCGCGTTGCTAACGTCCATGCTCCGCTATTTGCTGACGAATCGCTGAAACAGCATATACGTCAACTGGTAGCCAATTCGATACAAACACCTGAGTTGCGCGTCGGTAGGCATCAAACTCCCTGTTACCTGAAGAATGTCTCTTCAGTATAACTTTAGGTGCGATCGCCCCACCGACAACCCAAAAATGAGGTGCGAGAGCGTTGCGCTGCTGCTTTCAGCAGATCGCCTCTCCTCCACTAAGTCACCACATCAGCAGACGCTCGTTCGACGAAGTCGTTCCCGAAGGGTAGACTCGAAGAGAGCTTCGCTATCAAAAACAACCTCGAATTCAGCAGCAGGCATCCACTTCCCAAGAAAGCGCTTATGATTTTCCGCTTCCGTGCGGCTGTAGAAGCGACCAACCGTATAGTGTTGAGCATTCGGCAACAACCTAACCAGCGTCCAAGGATAGTCCTTTTGATTCCAGAAGCGTTGGCTCTTAAGTGGGGATGGTTCTGCTGTGCGACCACATCCCCGATGCTGCATTAGAGAATGAATTTGGGCTAGAAGTTGCGCTCTCTCTTCAGTAGCGCAGGAACTCATTTAGGCGATCGCACGTTAGCTTAGCGGTAGCCAAATGTAAAATAGATTTTACATTTATCAGTATAATTAGGATATAAAAGACCCATAGATTTGACATTTTTTTTACACCTCCAGTACTTTCGGAGGAAAGTCAGCCATGAAGGAAACCATCGCAGGCAACCTCACCCGCTACCGCAAAAGTCTGCACCTATCTCAGGAGCAGCTAGCAGAGATAGTAGGGATGACTCGCCAGAGCATTAACAACTATGAAAACGCCAAAACCCTACCCGACAGCAAAACATTGTCTGCCCTAGCTCGTGCCTTGGGTGTTACCCTCGACGATTTACTACGCCCGGAAAGCGACGGACTGCCTAACTTTCGCTTCCGCGCTCATGCATCTTTCGGCAATAACCCCCAATTTGCTGCCCAAGTGCTACGAATGCTGGAAATCTATAACAATCTGGAGCAAGCAGTAGGGTTACCCCCCTATGCTCCAGAAAGTACCCCCTGCCATCAAGTCGAGGGTAATGAAAAGCGCATCGCCGAAATTGCCAGTCGGTTTCGTCGCTGTCTGGGATTGGGAGAAGCACCGATTTTCAACTTATTTGAAACTGTAGAAGAAATAGGCTTGAAAGTCCTGCGCCAGCCAATTCCAATAGAAGGTTTCTTTGGTCTAAGTGCCTGTAGTGATGCTCAAGGAGCTTTTGTTTTAGTCAACACTAATAACATCACGATAGAACGGCAACTGTTCACCTTATCCAATGAAATCGGACACTTAATCTGCCATCGAGATGAGTATCAAGATACTCTTATCTACGAGGGAACAAAGGAAGAAGAAAAAACACGGGAAAAAGTTGCCGATCGCTTTGCTGGTCATCTGTTAGTTCCCCAAGCAGAATTGGAGCGGATGTACCAATTTACAACTAATATTGTTAAACTCAAGCAGCATTTTCGGGTAAGTTATCAAGTTATTTTGACCCGTTTGGCACAGATGGAAGTTATTGACTATGCCAAAGAAAAAGCTAAAATTTGTGCTACCTACAAAAAACAGCATGGCTCCTCGCTGAAAAACTCAATAGAGTTACCACCAGAACTGAAGCTAGAAGACTTTCCAGACAATGAACGCTATCAACAGTTAATCTGGCAAGCCCTCAAATTAGGCAAAATATCAGAAATGAAAGCAGCGGAACTCCTCGATCTAACGGTGGAAAAACTGCGGGTGCGTCGTCAGGAAGCCGAGGTTTATGCCATCTCTTAACGGAACAATTCTAGATGCAACGGCGCTCATAGACTTTCGCTGGCTGAATGAATGGGAGTGGTTGCAACAGCACTACAGTCCCCTGTTCATGGCCCAAGAAGTTCTTGACTCCGATAGGCTAGAAGCACTTACCCGTGAAGCTGCCGGACGATACTTAACACCACTCACCCTCGACACCGAGGAGATGTTCGCCAGTTTTTTAGAATTTGCCAGGGAAGTTCCTCTTTTAAGTATCGCCGACCGTTCCACAATTGCTATTGCCCGTCATCGATTACTCGTGTGTGCCAGTGATGACGGGCTAGTTGTTGAAACTTGTAAAGCATACGGTATTACTTATACTCGGACATTGCGCTTATTGTCTGAAATGGTGGCGACTCAATATAAAACAGTTGCAGAAGTGATTACGATGGCTGATGCCTTAATCAAAGAACGGGGTAAACATAAGCTGTTGTGCATTTAAATGCTGCACAAAAATAGCTCAATTAAAGTTTTCATTATATCCTATTTAAATGGAGAACAGCTTAGCCCTAGCGTAGCGGGACACTCAAGCACACAAGCAACTCTCATCTAGAACTCCCAAGATTGATCGTCACCCTAATGTTATTTAATCTGCTTTCTTGATGATGGTGTAGCTGGTGATCAACCCTAACGGCACAGTTGAGCGGCAACAAATAACCTCGAACTCAGCACTACTATCTCTCGGCTGTCCGCTCCAACGTAGTGTTAGGTGGCTTAGCAGTTTTAATGGTGCATTGTAAATATTACTGAACTAATCGCATCAGTATCCAAACAACAACAACTAAGCAAACACTAAAGAAAATGATTCGCCGAGTCCATTTCTCCATCTCTGTCAGAGGGATTAACTGCTTCTGCATGTTTACACATGGTATCCAAGTCTTTCTCTCTGACCAAAAACCAGATTTGTGGGTTATTTTATAGCCCATCGCTCGATAAAAATCAACTGCTGATAGTGATGACATCACATAAATATTTCTGTACTTCTTCTCGATCGCTGTATTCTCTATAGTTTCAAGTAACCTTGCGCCAATGCCTAGACGCGTAAAATCAGGATGAACGAAAATGGCACCAATTGTAGGTGTATGGACTAACAAAGAGGCAAATCCAACCAGTTTAGAGCCGAAATATGCTATGAATACTATCTCCTTATATTCTGATCTAGCTGACTTCTGACCTCTAATTAAAGACTCAATTTGCCTAGCGTTATACTCTTTAGATGCTAAAAGCTTAAGCGAACTCCCTTGGAGTTCCAAGATACTCTCCAAATCCTCAGACTTTGCTAAATATATTTGAACATTCATTACAGGTTAGAGCAAGAAATGTAGGAGAACTAGTCACCTAACTCTCTATTAGACTGAAACTTTCGGTATATTATTACTCAGTAGAGTAGATAGACTGAAAACTTCAGTATATCTTCAAACAAATTACAAACTTTTTCTTTAATGGGTGAGGAGGCAGATGTAGCAGATATAGATTTTATCATAGCGATCGCACCTTATCAGTAGCGCCGTAACCGATTTAGGCGATGTGCGCTTGGCTCTTCTGGCAACGCTCTCGCACATCCTACCATTGAGGTAGAAACTGGGAATTTTCTGCGACCGTGTGAGCAGAAGGCTTGGTGAGACTAACTTACAGGGACTAAGGAATACCATCAAAAGCTTCAAAAAAATGGGTGGAATGGTCATCACTTCCACCCTCATCTTCAGCACAATCGGCTGTGGCGTTCTAGAGGGAAGCGCAACTGCGCCTTGCTCAACACCGGAATCAACTGGGTCTGTCAGTACAAAGGAGAAACTAACACCCTCTTCTAAAGTCACGCTCGATGGCATTGGTCCAGTCAAAGTCGGGATGACAGTTGCCGAAGCGGAATCGGCGGCTGGTATTGAGTTGGTTGGTACTAAACCCAACTGGGGCGGCTACACTGTCAAACCTAAGGATTCACCCAACGTTTTGTTCCTAGTCGTACATGATCGCATAGCGAGAGTGGATGTTGGGGATAGACAAATCACCACCCAGTGCGGTGCAAAGCTCGGTGATACCGAAGCTCGAATTAAGGCGCTCTATCCGGGAATTGAAGTGACGCCGCACAAATACGCTTACGCTCAGGGGTGGCATCGATTGACACTGATTCCGAAGGACAGTAAGGACAGCAATTATCGAATTGTGTTCGAGACAGACGGCAAGCAGGTCATCTTGTTGAGGGCTGGGAAAATTCCTGAGGTCGAATATGTCGAGGGAGGATAGGCATGAGAAAAGACAATCAAGAATATCGCTGGATTGTATGCCACTACACCAAAAATATGGCATGTGAACCATTACAAATGGGGGGAAAAAGTATCTCAGTTCGTTGCTGCCACGTTGTCGATGCGTCACGCCGATTATTAGGTCAGAGCCATTAGCTTTTACAGGAAGTAGGGTCTGAATGTCAATTTAACGGAAGGAGTGTTCAATGGCGATTTCAGAAGTCACCGAAAAAATTTTGGCGGCCAAGAAAGAAAAGGGCATCAGTTTTGCCGATTTAGAAAAGATTGTTGGTAGGGATGAAGTTTGGATTGCAGCGGTTGTCTATGGACAAGCTAGCGCTTCTGAAGAGGAAGCTAACAAAATTACCTCAGCGTTAGACCTCCCACCTTACATTGCCCAAGCCTTAACGGAATATCCAGTCAAGGGGTCTTTAGATCCGGTGATTCCCACTGACCCGCTAATTTATCGTTTTTATGAAATTATGCAGGTGTATGGGATGCCGATGAAGGCGGTGATTCATGAAAAGTTTGGCGACGGCATTATGAGTGCGATCGACTTTACCTTGGATATTGAAAAAGAAGAAGACCCCAAAGGCGATCGCGTGAAAGTGATCATGTGTGGGAAGTTTTTGCCCTACAAGAAGTGGTAATACCATACCTGATGTCTTCTCTCATGCGCCCTCTATGGGTACGGTGTGCATGTCCGGTGTCATCCTGAAAAAGGATGAACTCGTTGCAGAAGCAGGCAATGTATGAGATTCGCGGTTGAGTTGGTACGTTACGACTAGAGATAACGCATCCTACACGATAAGCGATCGCTTCTGCAACGAGTCGGAGCGATCACTTTAAAATAGTTTCCTAATCCAGTGTTGCAAAGTTTTGAGCAGTTTTGGCATTTCTTCTTCATCCCACGCTAAATTAGTAGCATTAGTTCGGCTATTGAAATCAGTAGTGAATGGATAGTTAGATGCTTCACGTATGATACTTTCCTTTTCTATCCTCAGTATTTCATCTTCCAAGTTAAATCTTTCTTCTAACCAATAATTATTAGAGGCGGCTTCCTCTTCACGTATTAATTCATCGAGGTTTCTATACAATTCAGTACCATCTTTATACTTAAAGTGCCACCGTGAATCCCTTGCATTCCCTATGTGTATATCAAACTCTTCTGATTCAACAATTTTACTCTGATCGATAAAGAATTTAAACTGTATGTGGAGATGGCAAGACATCGGCGAACCAATCATGATGTGAAATCGCTCAATATCTCCTGATGGTATCTTTCTAGAAATGGGATATATCAGTTCTTGAGAACCTTTTAATGGGTCGATGATTGTGATATAAGTAGTATCACTCTTAGCCCTACCAGAGCCACTATAAACGGATTCACTGATTTTTAAAAAACTATCTTGTGTTATTACAATAAAATCATAATATCCTTCTTCAAGATAGACTTTTCGGCTACAGACACCTTCTTCACTCCTGTATTCTGTACCTTTATCGTCTTGATAAATAGACTTGATATTTAGGGTACTTAGCTCTCTCCCCTCGCTTGGATCTGATAGCCATGATGAATTAATACTGACAAACTCTTGAATGAGCGCTGCAAGCTCCCTAGAGTTTGCCATATCCAATGTCAAGCAGATAACTTCCTGTACTTTTCCACTTTCAATTGTGAATGTAGCCTGCCGTAGCGATTCAAAAAATAGGCGATTTAGCGTTGTTTCATTAACTTGAATGTGGCAATTATAGGCTGTTCCCCATCCGTTATTAATTACTAATATTTTTAGGGCATTATCCACAACATCAACCTTAAAATCTAAGGCTGGCTTTGTATCGATTTCAGACTGGATGACACGAACTGCCAACTGCCATACAAAAGCAGTTGCATTACCAGTATTCTGAAACTTAAAGTCAATTGTTGGGAAGTCATAGCTATAACTATAGCTATGATTTAGTTTGCCATCACTATCGAGATAACAGTTGATATAACTTGATTGTAGAAGATTGTTAATATTAGTTATTTCTATACTTTTTTTTGGCAAATTGCACTTTTGAATCTTCTTTATTCCACTCTCTACACTTTCTGTGTATGGGCTATCGTGTGGATCGAGAGAAGCATCAATAAGTTTGACATCAGAGGAAAGAGAGGGTTTTCTACTGTTGTAATCATCCAAAACTTGAAGGATAATATCCCGAATCGTCTCAGCACTCGCCCCCTCATAAGTGCGATCGCGAAGCGCTGCTGCGTTTGCGGAGCATGGTGCGTAAGCAGCCAAGCGCAGATCGCACTAAATATTAAAAGTCCCAGTTGTCTCGCGCTTCAATAACACCAACGAGGGATTGTAAGTCGAAGTTGCGGTCATACCCGCTGAGGCAGATACCGGAACTGATGACAGTTAAGTCACCCTTGGAAATGGCAGAAGTATGACGATCGCCATTGCGAGTCATCCACTCAACTTGCCAGAACTCACCGCGATCGCGAAATTCCCGCAA
>CBDTXL010000121.1:0-12226 GCA_965364435.1 uncultured bacterium | reverse complement strand
TCCAATTGAATACTATCTCCCCAGTCGCAGTATAACAATCTCGTCTCCCCAGCTACCTGCTAGCCCAGAGGAAAAAGTCAATTAGGAAGGGAGGCGATCGCCTTCTCTAGACAACCTTAAATCATTGTAGGGCGAGTGTAGCTGTTACAATTTTCTCAAAGCTTCACAAATGTCTATCCTGTCATTAGCTCGCTGTCGAGGTAGAAAAAATGCCTTTTAGCAGTTATAAGAGTATCAGTTCGGTTGCTAAGAAGTTTAAAATTAAGTACGCCTTAAGTAACTACATTATTGAGAAAGAATTTACCGTTAAAGAATCTTTTAAAGAGGAATTAGATTTAATCTTTACTGAGGGGGTTTTTGATAATTCAGAAAATGCAATTTGTGAAAATCTAATTTATCCGGTTTTGAAGGAGGTATGGAAGTGCTATCGCACTAAACTTACCCTTTGGAGTCACGAAGCTCTGTTTTATGATGAAGACTTATCAGGAGTTCCTGATTATATAGTTGCGAAGCGAAACCCTCTAGGTACAATCATCTTTGACAAACCCTATTTTTTAGTAGTTGAAGCAAAGCAGGATAAGTTTGAAGAAGGATGGGGTCAGTGTTTGGCGGAAATGGTAGCCGTGCAGCGAATTAACGATGAGCCACATAAGACAATATTTGGTATTGTGTCTAATGGAAAAGTGTGGCAGGTTGGCAAGCTAAATTTAGATACTTTTACCAGAAATAAAGATTTCTATACCATTCAGGATTTAGGCAGGTTATTTGCCGCAATCAACTATGTTTTTCAGCAGTGCGAGTTGCAATTACCTGAAGAGATTTAAGCCAAGAGGCAATTACGCTACTCTACAGGAACGCGGAGCATCATACTAAATCCGTTTTAATAACCCCCTTCTTCTCTAAAAGACGGGGAGACGGGGAGACGGGGAGACGGGGAGAAATTGGCGGCTGAAGTCGAAAAAGGGGTATACGAGGCGGATTTGGCATCACACCCGACTTTTCATAAGGCATGGCATTGCCTGTCATGTAGAGGATGAAGTCAACAGATAATGCGATCGCGTCAGTTGAACTGCACCTGGAGACATGCGATCGCAAAGCATCCCGTTAGGCGATCGCTTCCCTTTTGAGACGCTTGCAGTTGCCATTATTGCTTATGAGCAACTAACTCAGAATAGACAGGAATGAAAGACACTTTTTCTTTGCTGAATCGAATCGCCAGTGTCCTTACTAAAGAAAATATGGCAGGGTCATAAATGTCTATTTCAGGGAGTTGGATCAGCTTTGCTAAAGTTTCGGAAGTGCTAATCTTACCCAGAACCTTTGCTACGCCCTCTGTAGAACAACTGTCTGAATCATTGAGGGCAATGATATCGATTAAGACATCCTCCCCTTGGGCATTGCCAATCTCAGCCAAAATCCATGCTGCCTTTCCTCTAACCTTACTGTCTAAGTGGTCAAGGGCAGCGCTCAAGAAATTCACTCCTTGGGGATTGCCCCTCTTAGCCAAAACCTCTGCCACGTCCCATCTAACATCACTGTCTGAGTGGTTAAGGGCAGCGATTAGGGCTTCCACCGCTTGGGGATTATTAATATTACTCAAATCGAGTATTTCTTGTGTTCTCCTACCCTCTGAGTAGTTGAGGACAGCGATTAAGATTTCTATTCCTTGGGGATTGCCCTTTCGACCCAAAGCCTCTGCTGCATTTTTTCTAACCAAACCATCTGAGTGCTTGAGAGCAGCGATTAAGACATTCACCGCTTGAGGACTTCTCATCATACCCAAAGTCCAAATCACATCCACTCTAAGCGGGTAATCGACAGATTGGTTGAGGGCAAAGTTCAAAACTTTCAGCCCTTCGAGATAGTTCATCTCAGTCAAAGCCAATGCTGCCTGCACTCTAAGGTAAAAGTCTGGGTGCTTGAGGCTAGCAATCAAGGCATCTACTGCTTGGGAATTGCCTATCGTACTTAAAGTCCATGCTGCCTCAGTTCTAACGTGATAGTCTACATCGTTGAGGGCTGAGATTAAAGCATCTACCGCCTGGGGATTGCAAATTCTACCCAAAGCAAACGCAGCCCGACTTCTAACCTCACTACTTGAGTCTTTGAGGGCAGAGATTAAGGCATCCGTTGCTTGGGGATTGCCAATGTTGCCCAAAGCCCATACTGCGAACTTTCTAACCTCACTATTTGAGTCGTTGAGGGCAGAGATTAAGGCATCCATCGCTTGGGGGTTGCCAATGTTGCCCAAGGCTGATGCTACATGACTTATACCAGTGCTGTCTGAGTTGTTGAAGGCAGCGCTTAAGGCATTTATCGCTTGGGGACTGCCAATCTTACCCAAAGCCTCTGCCGCCTGCCATCTCACGCCACTGTCAGAGTGGTTGAGGGCAGCAATCAAGGCATCTACCGCTTGAGGATTGCCTACCTCACCCAAAGCTATTGCTGCCTGAAATCTGACGTCACTGTCAGAGTGGTTGAGGGCTTCTTGCAACCTCTGGGACATCGGAGAATGCGCTTGACCAAGCGCCACAACAATTGATTCGATGAAACCAGCATTTGGGTAAGACTGCCAAAACTTGTAGATTCTGTCGATTATCTCTGAAATTAAGGGATGAGAAATCTCTTGACACTCAGCGATGCATCGACCGGCTAATAACAACAGCGTTGAGAAGATATCATCCTTTTGGGCAGTGATGGCCTGGAGCAAGGGGACTGGATTATCCATTAATCCTGCCAGTAAACTCAAGGTTTCATGCCCGTTATATTCCCAAAAATGTTCTCTCGCTAAAGCGATACCATCCCTGACTCGTTTCAAATAACAAGCCGTCAAATATTCCTGAAATGTCCGGTGCATAAATAGATATTGGTCGCTATCCTTATGCAACTTTTGTAAAATCCCATCCTGTTCAGACAATTCGGTAATTAGCTGAGAAGCATTCAGATTGTCAAAATCGGTTGAAGCATTTCCACTTCGTAAGTATTCATCAATTGTTTTGCGGAGTTCACGCATGAGTTCCGCTTCTGATTCCGCGTAGCCCCAAGTCGTTTCAACAGCATGAGTGTATCTCCTCTCCAGCGTCACCTGAATGGGAATGTATTGGTCTTTCAGGATAATGGGTTGCTCTGGGATGTGAAGTAGCTTGTCGTACTTGAAGTTGTTTTCAATTTCGTTGAGAAAGCGACAGACGGCATCCTGTTGATTACATTCGACAGGGGGACTCCACTCATTAGCATCAACAATATCGGTTGGATGTAAGTCTAGAACCCTAGCGATCGCCTCAACCGCTTCTTCGCCAATCTTATATTGACCATTTCCCCACTGGGGATTGAATAGCCGATTGACTTGATAGAGCGTTACATGAGCTTCGTCAGCAATTTTCTGATAGCTGTACTTTTTGATACGTTTAGCTTCTTTGAGTTTTTTGACTCCTGCGCTACTCGCTAAAAAGCCTCCACGTCTTTGCTTTCGACTCATGACGATGCCACAGATTCAGGTATCTGTAATCTAACAAAGCTTCAGGTATCAGTCAGCAGGGCGAACAGTACTTATAAGTACTCGTACTACAGCGCTCTCACACCCTATCAAAGTTACCGACTATTCGTTGAGTTGTAAGCATTCAACAACAAAGGTAGCCATGAATAATCAACTGATGCTGCAAATCGCTATTCAATACCCTCTGGTTTTCGGTTTAGCCAGGGTGCAGTCAAATTCTTCAGCTAAAGCAAACAGAAATAAAGCACTACGTAAAATGATTGAGTTTGCTGCGATCGCTTTTGCAGGCTTTATTAACCCAGAGGCAGCAAATTGGGCTGTCCCTGCCCTCAAATTGTGTTTCCTGCTATTGAACTATCTGCAAAAGGGTCAAGAGACCTCTTGCAAAAATACTGATTTGAGATTTGGAACCGCAGATAAACGCAGATAAACGCAGATGGATTTGATAGTGTTAAGCGACTTTTGCAAGAGGTCTAAGATAAGTAGCTACGATTAGTATTGCCCGTTGACTCTGCTTCGCTAGTGCCGTTAGCGGAGCAAGGTGGGCACTGCCCACCCTACTGCGGAAACCTGCATAGGCAGGTTTAGAGATAGCTGGGGCGATTGAAGTCGCAGCTATCTCTAAACTATTGCCACTGCTGCCTTCAGCTCAAAAATCTTCTCGATCGCATCCTCCACTACCTTATCCGGCGTTGATGCCCCAGAAGTCACCCCCACGACAATTTTTCCAGGGGGAAGCCAATTCTCCGTCACTTCCAAATCCCGCCCTAACGGCTTATGCTCCACCCGATTTCCTGAACCAATCCGCTCAGCGCTATCAATGTGATAAGAAGGAATACCCCGCTCAATCGCAATTTGTTGCAGCTGCGTGGTATTGGAGGAGTTGAAGCCACCGATGACCACCATCAAGTCTAACTTTTCTTCTACTAGCCCCAGCATCGCATCCTGCCGCTCTTGGGTAGCATCGCAGATGGTGTTGAAGCTTAGGAAGTGATTGTTTAACTCTGCTGGGCCATACTTCTTCATCATCGTGCGCTCAAACAGCTTACCAATCTGCTCGGTTTCGCTCTTGAGCATGGTGGTTTGGTTGGCAATACCAATCTGCTCTAAATCTTTATCGGGGTCAAAGCCAGCTGAACAAGCACGACTAAACTTCGCCATGAATTCATCCCGACTGCCGCCATTGAGAATGTAGTCAGCGACGTACTGAGCCTCTTTCAGATTCAGCACCACTAGGTATTTGCCTGCAAAAGAACTGGTAGCGACTGTTTCTTCGTGCTTGTACTTGCCGTGAATAATCGAGGTGTAGTCTTTTTTCTTGTGCTTCTCAACGGTATTCCAGACTTTGGACACCCAGGGACAGGTGGTATCGACGATCTTGCAGTTTTTGTCATTCAACAGCTGCATTTCCTGAACGCTGGCACCAAACGCCGGTAAAATTACGACATCCCCAGCACCGACGACGGAAAAGTCTTTCTCACCTGAACGAACTGGAATGAACTCCACTTGCATATCCTGTAAACGTTGGTTCACAGAGGGGTTATGAATGATTTCATTGGTCATCCAGATGCGCTCAGTTGGGAAGTGTTGGCGGGTTTCGTAAGCCATAGCAACGGCACGCTCAACGCCCCAGCAAAAGCCAAATGCCTCGGCCAGCCGGATGGTCACATTTCCCCGTTGTAGTCGATAGTTGTTCTCGCGAATTTCTTTAATAAGGTTGCTTTGATATTCAGACTGTAGCTGAGTGGCAACTTCAGCCTCGTGACCAAATCCCTTACGATGGTAGTTCTCTGAACTGTGGAGTGAGCGTTTGAAGGCTTTTGTATCCATTTACGAGATGAGTGTATACGACTCTTATTCCCCTCAAGCATAAAATACTGGGACGCCGGGACTGGGTGAAAATGGGGAGTGGGTAAGCAGGGATTCTCAACAAACCTCTCCGTGTCGTCGCTTCTCCCTATCTGAAGCGTCTTCCTCCCACTCCCTACTCCCTACTCCCCATTCCCTTTTTTTCTCAGAAGTGTCTTCACTTCAAAGCAGTAGACTCCAGTACTAGCTGGTTAAAGACTAGGAGTGCATTGCGCCAGACTAAGTAGCCTTGGGGACTCAGATGTAAGCCATCGGTACTCAGATCACGTTTGAGGTTACCGTCGGAATCGGCAAATAGGGGGTAGAGGTCAAGATAAATGACGCCTTCATTGTCGGCGATCGCTTTTAGCTGTTGGTTAAGTTCTCGGATGCGACTGTTAGGGATGGCTAGAAGGCGATCGCGTCCTTCCCAGGTTACCTTTTCACCACTATGCGGCAAAATCGATTGAACCACAATCTTGGCTTGGGGATGAACTCGCCGCAAGTAACCAATAATCAGCTCTTGGTTTGCCAAAATTGTCTCGTCTTTCACCCCCCGAATCAAGTCATTGATGCCGATGAGGACAAAAATCACCTCCGGCTGAGTCTTGTCCAATAAGTCCAAGCGGTTGAGCAACCCCTCTGAGGTTTCGCCAGAAAGTCCCTGATTGAGCCAGGTTTTTTCTGGGGGCAATAGTTCAGTAGGAAACCACAGGCTCAGAGAATCGCCTATGAGTATGGCTAAATGTTTAGGCTGTTGGGCAGCAGTTACCTCAGCCTCCTTTTCCAGGAGCGACACCCACTGTTGATAATTCAGCTGGTGGCGTGGTCCCAGTTCAGTTACTTTATCAGGCTTCGGATAAGACAAGCGGGTAGTCGCCGCTGATTTGCTAACGGGAGAGGGCACCGACCAGTTGTTCTCACGCACTAGCACTGAGGCGATCGCCAAGCCAAATATCCCATTGGCAGCCAGGGATAAGAAGATCCAAGTAGGAAAAGTCTTTGAGCGAGTGGACACTTGATTAGATCCAGCATCTGGTTTGAATCAGATTTTAGTGGCATCGCACTCATCCACTCAAACAAACTTCAGCAAAATCATCTTTCTAGCCGTTAACTTGAGACTACCTGGATGCCCCTATTTGTGAATTCTTTAGATCTGCTGTTTGCGCGATCGCACTGTTCATCAGAGGGCCGCACAGTAGCCAAAGGGCGATCGCCCCGGTAATCAGAACTTTCTTCAACACTTCTTTTCGAGCCTTCAATGCAAGCGCGACTTGAGGAAATGTATCTGATTGCACCAATTCCAGGACGGCTAATTCTGTATCACAAATCACATAAAGCGTCTCAATAATGAATTTTTTGAAAAGGAGGATGACTCTCTTTCTTCTCAAAGTTAGAATAGTAGCGTAAGCTACAGAATATATATTTTTTTATGTTGCTAAAGCGGTTAGACCAATGGTTTTCGGTCTATACAGACACGCTTTTAGCCTAGACTTCTTGCATAAATGGCAAAGAAAAGGCTGATAAGTAATACCGTTAAATAGCGAAAACTGACTTTTGTAAGAACTCTTGTATTTTCCCGTAATTAAGCAGCAGAATATCCGCTCAAGCCCGCTATGAAAAGAAAACTTTTTAAGCTTATAACTATCTCTTTAGCTACCTCGGTATTGCTTGCTCCCGCTCAAGAAGCGTTTGGTTATAGTATTGGGTCTCAACCCAATATAAAAGAAGCAGAGCCTTTAGTTCATCAAATTGAAAATAGTAGGCGTGCTGATAGCAAAGCAACTCAGAATCAAGGAATGGTTCCGGAGGATAAAGCTACTGAGAGTAGGAAAGCTCTTCCTGTTTCAGCGGCTTCCCATAGTACTGAGTCTAGCCAACAAAGCTCAGTAGGGCAAACCGCTCAGGTGAGTAATACTGTTGGAGGACTTTTCGTTATCTTTGTATTGATTAGCTATATCGTTCTAGGGCTTCAGTATAGAAAGTATCGCGTTCATCGAGCGGCTGTTCTACTCCAGCAGATTGAAACCTTAGAAAGAATATGGAAGATGAAGCCTCAACAAAAATAGAGGAGTTAATACTAAGTTGCGATCAAACGTAGTACATAAGGAAGGTGAGGAAGATGGGGAAGTAATTTCTCCCCTATCTCCCTCATCTCCCCTATCTCTCTCATCGACCTACTTACCGCATTGGGCTATCAACCACACCACCAGGGCGACCAGACCCGGAACTGCCGATACCCAGCATACTGTGGGTACCGGCTTCCTTCACAAAACCACTGTAGGCTTCCATACCGTGTTCGCCAATATCTAAACCTTCCAGTTCCTCTTCCTGAGTCACACGGATGCCAAGAGTCGCTTTAAGTGCTAACCAGAAGATGGTGCTGAGGAGTACAGTAATTCCTCCTACTGAAAGAATCCCGATAATCTGAGGGATAAGCTGGGTTAAGCCACCGCCCAAGAACAAACCCTTCGCCGGACCTGCTGTGTATAACGGGATTCCTCCCCGCAAGACGACATTTGGACCGACGCTAAACAAACCTACTGCTAAGGTTCCCCACACACCACAAACCAAGTGAACTGAGGTCGCACCTACCGGGTCATCAATCTTGAGTTTGTCAAAGAAACCGACAGAGAAAACAACCAGGACGCCAGCAACGAACCCAATGATCGCCGATGAGGGAATGTTGATCCAAGCACAACTTGCTGTCACCCCGACTAAACCGGCTAGGATGCCGTTGATCACCATAGACAGATCGGGCTTACCAAGATATAGCCAAGCCGTGACTGTGGCAGCAACACCACCAAATGCCGCAGCGGTGTTGGTGGTAATCGCAATGTGAGCGATCGCATTTGGATCGGCAGCCATCGTTGAACCTGGGTTGAAACCAAACCAGCCTAGCCAGAGAATCAAGCAACCTAAAGTAGCGATGCTCATATTGTGACCGGGCAGCGCCGTCACTTGACCATCTTGATATCGACCGAGGCGTGGTCCCAGGAATGCCGCCCCCATTAAAGCTGCCCAACCGCCAACGGAGTGAACTACAGTAGAACCCGCAAAATCCCAGAAGTTTGCTTTGGCAAGCCAGCCACCGCCCCAGATCCAGTGTCCCGTAATCGGATAGGCAATACCCACTAGCAAGAGGCTGAAAACCAAAAAGTCAACAAATTTAATCCGTTCCGCTACAGCACCAGAAACAATTGTTGCTGCTGTTCCCGCAAACACCAACTGGAAAAAGAACTTAGCCAGCAGTGGCACCCCTGTCCAATTGAGTGCGCTGAAGACCCCTTTGTAGGCATCCCCTGTTGCAGGGCTGTTATCAGCTCCAATCAAAAACCATCCGCCCAGTCCTAGGAAACCATTACCATCACTGAACATCAAGCCAAAACCAATTACCCAAAAAGCGATGGTAGACAGAGCAAACACAATCAGGTTCTTGGTCAGAACGTTAACTGCGTTCTTTTGGCGGCAAAAGCCAGTTTCTAACATACCAAACCCAGCGTTCATAAAGAACACCAGCATTCCAGCAATCATGACCCACATGGTGTCTAAACCCACCTTCAGGTCTGCTGTCGATGGTCCTTCAGCCGCTGGAGCTTGAGCAACTGCTGCATAACTCCAAACCAGAACGATAATCGTTGCCAGGGGTATGCAGGCTTGCCAACTTGGAGTCAAGCGATTAATTACAGTTTCCCAGTGCTTGAAAAATGAGGCAGCCCCAGGAAATTGGGCTTGTCGAGTTAAAGAGTATCGCCTCCTTTTAGTTTGTGACTTCTTCTTGAAAGTTTTCTTGAACCTTAGCCTAGACATCATCTCTGAACTTTCCTTAAATCTGTGCAACACATTCCCACGTTTAGCCAACAAGCTGTCAATCAAGTCACTGCAAGTAAAAGTTATATCTTTTCTGAGGACTTCAGCCTGACAGAACCCTGCGTCCATTTACACGTTCTACTGCCAGCTGCTAGAGCGCTACCTGCTTAGGGATACGAGAGCTTCCTCTGCTGAATTGTGATTTATAAAACACAACCTACAAATAAGTTGGTAGATAGTCAAGATCCTCGATTTCTCCTAATAAACAACAATTGTTTCTTTCAGCCCTAACGAACCCGTTATAGAAGCGGTAGGTTAACCCTTCGCGTGCGTCAGACGATCTTAGGAGAAATTCATTGACGCCTTAAAAACTTCAATCTTTCTATGTTATCTAGATTAATTTCTGTATCAAAATATACTTTTTGCCTTGACCTCTGAAAGTTTGACAGCTAACCTTCAACGGAAGAACCCATCCATCAGATTGCTATTGCTCAAACTGGGAGCTTTGCTAAAGAGTGTATATTTGTACGCAAGTCTTTTATTTTATTCAACTAAGTAATCAAGTAAATTTTTGACGTTTGATGCTTAAGGCTTGAAAACAAATTCACTATTTCACTATCTTTGGCGCGGTTTTTAGGTTGAAAGTATAAAATTTTAAAAACTTGGAACTTTATCCGATCCATTCCGTCTAGAAAACAACGTCTGTAAAATCCGAAAAGCTGGATTTCGGTGATGTGAAATAATTCTATCTTAGGGAGGTTGTTTTTAATGTCTAGTTTATCTCTTTGGCGCTCAAGCAACGCTGCTCTGTTGGTATTGGGATTGACAGTTGGTGGGGTGGCACCGATAGTGATTTCGGCACCAGCGACAGCAGCCAACTTTGTAGATGTTCAAGGTCACTGGGCACGCCCGTTTATTGAAGCTTTGGCAGCCCAAAACATTATTGGTGGATATTCAGATAGAACATTTAGACCCGACCAACCCGTGACTCGCGCTCAGTTTGCTGCCATGATTGAGCAAGCTTTCGACGAGAATAATGTACAGTTGCGCCGAAGGTTTGATAGCGAAGCGGCTGATTATTGGGCAAGCCGGGACTTCACCAACGGTAGGTCATCAAACCGCCAGTTACGTTTATCTGACCAACTTTCTAAAGTTCAGGTACTTGTGGCGCTGGCAAATGGTCTGCGCTTGTATCCTAGTGGTTCAGTGGCGAATACCTTAAACTTCTACACAGACGCCTCAAGAATCCCTGAATATGCGCGAGATAGCGTAGCTGCTATTACACAAAAAGGGATAGTTGTCAACTATCCCGATGTAGCAGAACTCGAACCAAGTAAAGTAGTAACCCGTGCTGATGTTGCTGCTTTTATTTATCAGGCTTTAGTTAATGAAGGGGTATTAGCTCCTATTTCGAGTCGAATGGAGGCTTCCGACTATATTGTTCAGGTGACCCCTGGAAATAATCAAGCCACCAACAACCGTTCTAGTAATCAAACGGCAAGCAACAACCGCAACACTCGAACTGTCCAATACAAAGTTTCGAGAGGCACAGCAATTAATATCGAATACAAGATGTCAGACAAGGTGATTGTGGCTCCTGGGGAGACGCGCAGGATGACGCTATTGGTTGCTGAGGACATCAAAAACTCACGGGGAGAGATCTTAATTCCCAAGGATAGTGAGATTGAGGGTCAGATTGTACCTCGTTACAGTGGTTCTTCCTTCCTTGGCGCTCAGTTCGTGGCTCAAAGACTGATTATTGGTGATGAATCCTATGAGAATATCAACGCGACTTCCTCAGTGCTAACCAGTCAGCAGCCCACTAATGCCAGCCCTCGGACATTGGGAGGTACTGCAATTAATATTTTGACTGGTATCTTGACGGGTCGGTCTTCTAACACTAACAACCAACAAGAGAAGACAATTACCATTGACCCAGAAACGGATTTGCAGCTGACGCTGGGTTCTGATTTCTATGTCAACACGATTAGTCAAGCCCAAACGCAGTAAACAGTAGGGGGGAAAGCTTACTGGTTCGCTAAATATTGCTGGTAGCCCAGTTCATCGAGCTGGGTTTGCTTGTTTATCACCGATTGGGCTAAATTCTGGCGATACTGCTGTACTTTCTCTAGTAATTCTGGCTGATGAGATGCCAAAATCTGCACGGCTAATAGACCAGCATTTTTGGCGTTACCGATCGCAACTGTTGCTACAGGAATCCCTGCTGGCATTTGCACAATGGAGTAGAGGGAATCGACGCCTTGTAAGTGACGACTGGACACGGGCACCCCAATCACGGGCAAGGGCGTCAGCGCCGCAACCATACCGGGAAGATGGGCAGCTCCCCCTGCTCCTGCGATAATTACCTTAAGGTCGCGCTGGTGAGCTTCCTGGGCATATTTCACCATCCGTTCCGGCGTCCGGTGGGCAGAAACGATCGCGACTTCGCACGGGACGCCAAATTCTTCACAAACTGCGATCGCGTCCTTCATCGTGGGTAAATCGGAATCGCTACCCATAATAATGCCCACTAAGGGTTTGCCATTGGTCATCTTTCTAACCTGCTGGAGACTCCCGTTATACCCCTAGGGCTTCGCCGTGAGCTCAGCCGAACGGTTAGCGGTGAGAGGAAAGCAGGGCAGGGTCTACCGCTTTCCTTGGACAATTGGGTGGAGAAACAGAGGTGCAGTCTTTCTCCGTTCCTGTTAATAGCCGGAAACGCCTATCCTGCACGATGTAATGTGAGCCTTGCCAAAGTTAACGGTCGGTACTTTTTTCAAGGCACTGGCTTAACCCGTTACACCTGTTTAACCCTGAGATTCTAGAGCTACAGACTGGCTACGCATCCGTAGGTAGGACTTAAACACTTGCCGTTAACGTAGCCCTCAAGGGGCTTAGGCTGGTCAACTAGGGCAATTTCTGTGCCCCCGTTATAGCCGTTAGGCTTAACGGTGGGTTATTGACTGGTTAGCAACTATTCTCCGTCATGGGTCATTAGTTATTCTTACAAAGAACGCATGACAAAAGACAAATGACTCCCGACCTCGATATTATCAATGCGCGAGTGCCCGG
>CBDTXL010000120.1:0-12309 GCA_965364435.1 uncultured bacterium | reverse complement strand
AGTACTGCCGCAAATGCTGCTAAAGCGACTAACCAAGGTTGCCAGGTAGAAGGGAGTACTGGTGTCGCGACTAGGGCATAGAAGCCATTTACAAGAGCGATCGCGCCTACTCCTTTCAACGCATCCACCAATAAAATCACCAGTGCTGGTCCCTTTCCCAGTGTCCTCAGAACGTTGGTCGCACCAATGGAGCCTGAACCCTGCTCCCGAATATCAATTCCCTTGAGTAGGCGTCCTGCCAGATAACCCGTGGGAATCGAGCCTAGCAAATAAGCCGCGATTAACAGTAGCCCACTGCACGTTAACTCCAGTCCCATTTTGCGTCACTCCTCAATTATTGTTTAGCGATTAGCTTGAGTCATATCAACTCCGATAGCTAATTTAATACTCGTAGCTGGAAATCTGCTGAGGATCAGGTGCAAAAGCCAACCACAGGGGAAATTGAAGCATTGATAGATTTATCTGGTCTTCTGTCTCATCAACAATAATCAGTGGTAGCTGCTTTTGAGTAAGTAACCGATCAGCTTTTTGCACCAAAGCTGGGGCTTCTTCAAACAAAACAATACCCCGTTCTGGACCAAAATCACTTCGGGAGATGCCAAGACAGTCCTGCAATCCTCTACGCCATTCCCCCAGTCGTTCCGGTGTGTTGGCGATGATCAAAGTACGCATGCGATCGCCGTAGAGTGTACGCAATACAGAAATCGTCGCTGAGGCAATCAAAATATTTTGTAAGCGGCTACCCATTGTTTTTAGGGCACCGCGACCGCCTTGGGAGAAAAACCAATTGGAGACTCGTTCAGCATGAACGGGCTCAAAGGTGCGGCGCAGTTGCCAAGGTGGACCATAGTAATCCGGCAGCGTTCTGTATTGGTCAAGGATTTTACGAATCTGCCTTGCTTGCTCTTGAAATCCCTGTTCGGTAAATTTGGGTGTGGGAGTCTTTTCCGGTGACCGGGATTCTTCCACAGCTGGCTTTGGTGGTTCTGATTGAGGGGTTAGTTCCAGCTGCTCTGCGGCGCTTGCCAGGTCTTGTAAACTACCAACCAAATAATCTTTAAAACCCTGCACCCGAATCGCCAGCTCTTGGGATACACCAGCAAAACTGGTTCGCATTTCTGCTCGGATGCGTTCCCGGCGACGTTCCAGTTGTTCAACGGAAATCAACAGCGCCTGCTTGCGTTGCTCTAGCTCACTCAAACCTTCTTGCACCATTCGTTCCACAGCAGCTTGAGTTTGTGCCAACTGATCCGAGAGGATTGTGCTCTGAGTTTCTTGTAGAACAGCAATTTTCTGTCTCAACTCCTGTTCTTGACGCCTAAGATCAGCGACAGTTTGAGCTAAATCAGCAACTGCCCCTTGATCATCCAAAGGCTGCGCCAGTTCAAGTTTCGGACGTTTTTCCTCTAAATTATTCAATTCCGACGAGGGGAGACTCGCTTTTGCGCCCGTCTGGTTCGTTATGATTAGCCAATTGCCTTCGGAGGAGCTAGCGGTAGCGACGTTAGGAGAGTCAGGGGGACTTTCAAGCACAGGAGCGGACTCTTCGCTATCAGCTACTACCCCATCTTCAGCTAGCTCTGCCGCCAATTCATCTGTGGGACTTTGTTCCTCTAAATAATCAGACGCCTCAGCAGTTGGTTTTTGCTCTGGCTGTTGAGGGTCAAACGCCCCAACAGCTGGCTCTTGTTCTTGCTCTTGCTCTTGTTTGTGGTTTTTTGGTTCGTCTGAATTCATCTAGCAACTAACAATTAACAACTAACAACCATTCCTGACTCTCAAATTGGAGGCAACCTAGTCAAATCCTGGGGCAGCGTTGTTCCAGGCAGGTTTTTAGCATCTTCGGGTCAAACAGAATCGGCAGGAAGTGGATGCTCTTAACTTCTTTGAAATAAAACAAAATCGGCACTGAGGTCCAAAAAATTCGCCACGAAAGCCACTCGTGATAGGGAAAACGCCGGATCATCGTCTCAGAGCGATAAATATCCAACGCCGTCTCGGTAAATTGTAGACGGATGGTTGCCGCCTGAAACAAAATGAACAAGCCAAAAAACACGATTACTAAACTCACCCAGATTTGTATGAGCAACACCGGCAGGGCAGCAACGATTAAGACCAAAGGCAGTGTGTAACTAGGGGAGAGTTCAACGGTTTGTGTGGATGTAGAAGAAGACGCAGCAGAAGTCACTTCGCTTAAATCCCGTTATTATAAACGCATTTCAATTATGCTTCCATTGTAAAGCGTCTCCACCTCATGCCGATTTACAGCTAACCTCAGCCTCAGTTGAGGACTGCACTTCCAGTCCCTTGAAACATGAGCCAGGACAAGAAAAAGTTGGAAATAAAAATTGCTAGCAAAGCGGTGACGACAGCTGTAGTTGTAGATTGACCTACGCCTTTTGCTCCACCCGTTGTGGTTAACCCCCAGCTACAACCAATAACAGCAATCAAGGCTCCAAAAAAAGCAGCTTTAATCGAAGCACTGAACAAGTCCCAGACACCTAGTAAGTTACGAGCAGAATCAAGAAACACAGACTGGGGAATACTGTATAGAGTCGTCGCCACTACCACTCCCCCAGCCATGCCGATAATAATCGAGAGAATCGTTAAAATCGGCAGCATCAAACAGCAAGCAATCACGCGAGGAATCACGAGGTAATCAATCGGGTCGGTTTTGAGCATATAAAGAGCGTCAATTTGCTCTGTCACCTGCATTGTGCCAATTTCAGCAGCAAAGGCTGAGCCTACTCGCCCTGCCAAAACCACGGCAGTAAGAACGGGCCCAAGTTCACGGGTCAACGCCAGTGCCAGAACACCTCCCACAGCAGTAGTGGCTCCAAAGTTGATGAATTCTCGTGCCACCTGAATCGTAAAAACTGCGCCGACAAAACCTGCTGTGATCAGAGCAATCATCAGCGATTCTGGACCAACCGCGGCCATTTGGTCGAGGGTGTTGCGTCGGTGGATTTTTCCAGTGAGCAGATGAAGCATCACTTGCCCACCCAAGAGAATCGCTGCCACCAAGCGCTGAGTCCACAACCCTAAGCTGGAAACAGGAGCCGTCTCACTCATTGTTAATTGTCCATAAAGGGTTGCAGGTTGCAGGTTAAAAGTTTGCTCTCTCATAGTTGAAGGTAAATAGATTAGCAGGGCAAGCCGGTTGGTCTGAACATTCAACCTTCAACCTTCCAACTTTCAACTCCTTCCAACCTTCCAACCTTCAGCCTATTTACCATCATGGGCTTCAACACGAAAACGTTCAACGGATGTCAGCAGGTCTCTGGCGACACCGACGAGGTTTTGCAAGGCACCAGACACGCGCTGAGCCTCCTGGGAGGTTTCTTGAGCAGTCAACTCCACGGATTGCATCACCTGGGCAACAGCACGGGAAGTTTCTGTCTGCTCAACGGTATCAGCAGCAATGGAACGTACTAGGGCGTCGATGCGGTTCGATACCTGAACGATATCTTCAAGCGATCGCTTTGCCTGTTCTGCTCGTTTGGTGCCTTCAATCACCTGCTGGGTGCCTTCCTCCATCGCCATCATCACTTGTCCGGTTTCGCTCTGGATTTGCAACACGATTTGTTCAATTTCCTTCAACGCCTTCGCCGCCCGATCCGCTAGCTGTCGCACCTCATCGGCAACAATCGCAAAGCCTCGACCCGCTTCCCCTGCTCTTGCCGCCTCAATACTGGCATTAAGTGCTAACAAATTCGTTCGGGAGGCAATCTGAGAAATCAGGGCAACAATCTTGGAAATTTCCTGGGAGGATTCGGCGAGTCGCTTGACTTTTCTCGTAGTTTCTGCTACAGTCTCCCGAATTTGCAAAATACCCGCCACGGTGCGTTCCACGGCTTCCCCCCCTTTCCGAGCCGTTGCCGAGGCGGAGCGTGCCACATCCTCTGCTTCTCGCGCACTCTCAGCCACCCGCTGAATCAAGTCGGTCATCACCTGAACCGAGTTGAGGGTCACAGCCAGTTCCTCTGCTTGCCGTAAGGCATCCGAAGACAAACTGCGGGCAAACAACTCACTATCGGTGGAACCCTTCGTGACCTGACGCGCTGCCTGCTTCACCTGTTGCACGATTTCCCGCAGGTTTTGAATGGTCAGGTTAAAGGAGTCAGCAACTGCACCCAAAACGTCAGCGGTTACTTCTGCTTGTACAGTCAGGTCGCCGCGTGCGGCTCCTTCAACATCATCAAGCAACCGAATCACCTGGCGTTGCAGGTCTTCTTTCGCCTGTTCTTGCTCTTCCGCCTTGCGTTGCGCCTCACTGGTGGTCGTCAGGATCACCCGCGCCATCTGGTTGAAGCCAGTCGCCAACTGACCAAATTCGTCCTCCGAGTAAATTGTGGCACTAGTATTAAGATTCCCTTGAGAGACAGCGTCAAACTGGGCTTGTAGGTCTGATGTCGCACGCTGAATCTGCCTCGTCGTGATTCGACCGAGAGCCAGCGTGGTACTAACACTAGCGATCCCGGCAGCTAGAGTCATGAAGCCACTCGTCTTGCGTAGATAGGGAATTACTGCGGGTTTGTCTTTGGGGGAAGCCGCGATCATTGCCAAGTAGCTCACAAATGCCACCGCCAAAACTGAGACCACCCCAGCTAACCCAGCAGTATACCATTGTTTCTTTTGAAGCGAGGCATTTTCAAAAAAAGCGAGTATGCCCTGATCAACACTGACGATGGGTTCGTTTTCAATCTCTTTAGTTTGGTTAAATACGGGGATTTGTTCTGAGGCGCTAGTGATGCTAAACATCTCGTCGTCACCACTGGATGAGCTAGATCCCTTCTCGCTCAACCCCATTCCACTAGCCATCCCTGACCCTGCACCACGGTTGCTCAATAAATCAAAATCAGAATCATCAGCACTCTCTCGCGACATGTCTTCTTGAGAGCCGAGAGAGAAATCAGGGATTGAACCTAAATCATCGTCAAATACATCAAACTCATCTAGAAAGCCCTCTCTTGCACCTTGACGTGCCTCTATTCCCGACAAGGTTTCTTCTTCTGAGTTACTAAGTTCGTCTATCGCGAAGGTATCATTCCCAAAAGCTTCGTCAAAGGTATCAAAGTCATAGTGATCTTGGGAGCTGAACCCATTCTGGTCATAGGTCGGGTCAAAAGTCTGGTCATCGTGAATATAGTTGCTCTGACTCAATGGCTCACTAAGATCAGCCTCCCCGGGGCTGATGTATCCAAAGTCGTCTCTATCTGCTGCGAACGTATTCTCAAGCTCTCCTGACCCCATCAACATCGTTTCGTCCTCAAAGACGGGGTAGCTTGAGTTGTACTCCTCGTCTATTCCTTCGTGGCTATAGGGAGATTCCTCTATCCCCTCATCCGACAGGTCAGCATCAAATTGGGATTGTGGGTGAAATGGCTCTGAAATATCTTCATAAGCCCCTCCCTGGCCAAAGCCTCCACTGGGAGGCATCACAAAAGTCGCCCCTGTCTCTTCTACATCGGCACCACCGAAAGCATCGGTATCCTCTCCGAAGTCGTCACTTGAGCCTGCTTCAAACCTATCAAGCTCGTTATCGGTGTACCCCAACTCAGCAGCAAAGGCAAAGGGATCGTCATTGGCATCAGGCGTCTCTTCATCCGCACCATAGTCAATCGCTGAACTCCCAAAGGGATTGCCAAAGGGGGCAGCTGAAGTGGGTTCCAAATCATCACTTCCCACGTCATCAAAATCTAGGCTTTTGAGTTCAAAATCGCCTGGTTCATCTTCCTCAGCTGCCAATTCTTGCCAGCTTTCAAAAGTTGGAGTATCCTCCAATTCATCGGTCTCACCAAGATCTTGATCACCTAAATCGAAATCTTCTAGTGACGCTTCGGTTTGGGCCGAATCTGCTCCATTGGAAAATTGCTTGGCGTCTTCTATACCGTTATTTGCATAATTAATATAATCAGGTTGAGAAGTCAGGTTCAGCACCAACTCGTACTGTTCCCGCGCCAGATCGTACTGCTGTAAACCATAGCAGTAGATATGACCACCCAGTAGACGCAGACTGGGGTCCTCCGGAAAATCCTCAATCAACTTGTGAACAATGGCAGCGGCCTCTTGGTAATTGCCCTGCATATAGGCTTTTTCCGCTTGTCCATATTTGTGCGCGTAATCCGTACCTGATGCCATTTGCCTCCTCCTGCTTTCAGAAGGAAAAAGTAAAAACTAAAAAGTAAAAAGGCTCGCCTTTTACCTTTTGCCATCTTTTTCCTATTACCTTAATTTAAGTTCATGCTGCCCACCGCGCTGATCGTAGAATTGCCACCTGATCTAGTAGTCGCAGAAATTGATTAGAGTCTTTATCTATCAACCACTCGCCCTGCAAGAAGGGTGCCATACTATCTGGAACATTGCTCGGCATCTGTAACTGATCAACATCCAGCCAGTCCATACCCACAATCCGGTCAATCGCCAACCCAAGCATGGTGTCTTGGTCTTCGACGGCAATGATCGGAATTTCTGGTCGGTCTGTATTCAACCCTGCCACATCTCCGAGAAACTGACCGAGATCTGACACCCAAATCACCCGCCCTCGTACATTTAGCGTCCCCAAAAGCAAGGAAGAAGCATTGGGAATGGCAGTGATTCGGTCAGGCGATGGAGAGATCACCTCTCTGATGGCAGTAGCACGCAGGGCAAATTCATTACCCGAAGGAACAAAAAAACGCAGGTGTAACTCCCCTTCGGGGCTTTCTAGCTCCTGAAATTCTGGGGCTTGATCTTGACCAGTGCCAGTTAAAAAGTCTGGATTACCAACCATTCCCTTGAATACCTATATACCTATCCTCTAAGTAACTGTTTAACCGTTCCAATCAGCTCTGTTGGCTGAAAGGGCTTGGCGATGTAAGCGTCCGCACCTTGCTTCATACCCCAATAGCGGTCAAATTCTTCGCCTTTTGAAGAACACATCACTACCGGCACATGCTGAGTTTTGGGGTCGGCCTTAAGACGGCGGCAAACCTCGTAACCATTCATTCGAGGCATGACAATATCCAATACCACCACATCAGGACTAGACCGCTGAATGTGTTCCAAGGCTTCCACTCCATCACTGGCTACGGTGACCGTCAACCCACTTCCTTTGAGGAGGTCTGAAATCATCTGCCGTTGTGCAAGGCTGTCTTCTACAACCAGAACTGTGCTCATAACTCCCTACCTGACTCACCGATGACCGGGGTGAACTCCAAACGTGACCTTGGGCTTCATGCTTAAACCTAGTAATGATTAAAGTATCCCTCATCAGCCTTTAATGATTAAGTGGCATCCTCAAACTTGTGCCTATTCCATTTGATTCCGACAGCCACGGATGAGAGTCGTGGGGTCGATAGCTGTGAGAGCGCTCACGCAGAGGCTGACTTAGTAATATCCGTTTCTTCTATCTCCTGATCTAACGCATCGGTGATGGAACTGTCGTCTTGGCATCTTTCTAGATCACCTGGACCAATATATTTCTCCAATAGCATCAATAGTTCACTAGCTCCAAACGGCTTTGTCAGGTAGTCTGTTGACCCTACCATCCGTGCTCTAACCCGGTCAATAAAGCCATCTTTGCCCGTCAGCATAATAATTGGGGTTTGTCGAAAAGCCGTAGACTTTCGCAGCATTCCACAAATCTCGTATCCATCGAGTTCGGGCATCGCGAGGTCACAGAGGATCAGATCCGGCTTGAGTTGGAAGACGAGGCTCAGAGCCTTCACGGGATTCCGAATCGCTGTGACTTCATAGCCCTTAGCTTGCAGGATATACTCCACGGTCTTCCCAATCGCCATGTCATCATCAATACAGACAACGCGAGGCACTTTGGTGGCTGTCTTGAGTTCCCATTCTCGTCGAATGGTGGGTGTCTCTTGGGCGGTCGAAGCCAGTAGTTGAACCCAACCCTGTTGTACATAAGGATAAATTGCCCTGGCTACAGTGAGAATGTCGTGGTTGAGATAGCGGGAAAGCTGGCGCAGGGAAGTTTTCCCATCTGCCCATCGATTCAGAGTCCTGAAAGCGTTTTCTGGCAGTGCCGCACGTAACTTAACCTCATCTGTAATCATTGGACACTGATTGGGAGACTGAATATGGGGATGAAATTGCTTCCACTCCTGTACCTGCTTCATAATTTTAGTGACCAGGGGAGCAATCTCTAGGGTTGTGAGCTGCGGTGCCAGAGCCGGACTAACCTCAAAGACAAAATATCCATTATGCAGGCTCAGAAGGTCAAATAGCGTTTCACGTACCATGCTTTGGATAATGCTGCGCCCTTGTGCTGGGGTCAGGACATGGTTTTCAAGCAGTGCCCACAGGTAGCCGTATTCCGGTGCGTTGATCGAATCGATTGACGGTATTTCAAGATTATCTAGAGCGGTGTTAGCTTTGTAACGACGCAAATGGTCGTGCAGGCGCGACAAGCTGCGATCACTGTCGGCCGCATAGGCAATTTGCCCGTTGAGGAAAAAGACAAACCAAAAAGGACCTGCGGTTCTTCGTGGTTTGGCTTCCTGGTAGGGGCGACCAAAGGCAAAGCCCTTGCTGCTGGCATCGCCCCCCACGTTACTCGCGTGGGAGCTGTACGCTTCAACCAACAGTTCGCCTGTTCGCTGACCTAGCTCGATCAGTTGCAGGATGCTGCGGATATCAATTTCATTCAACGTTCCCTGCATTTAACGAAAAACTGCTCCTAAAAACCTTTGGATGAATCAGAGAATCTTGCTGACCGTCTTATCTTAAGGATGCCTGTCCACTAGTGCCGATGTGTGAAAGCTTTACAGCTTCCGGCAGTCTGCCGCTACTGTTATGTTAAACAGGGGAGATATGCCTCAACCTCTTTATGAGAGAAGTATTTGTATGCAGATAACATCTGTACGCAACCTGGCTGCTCAATTATGACTAACTTGATTGGGTCTTCATGCCGCTCTTCAAAGACACCGGGCAGGAAACTGCCTCTGGGAAAGACCTCGTTTGTTGCTTCCTTATAGGCATGATGAGCAACTGGCAGCGGCAAATCCAATTTGCTCCTGCTGATTTTAAACCCAGCAATGCTAAAATGAGGAACTAAACTTGGCTCAAGAGGCAAGCTCAAGTTACCAAGCCCTGTAGTTTAGACACTAAACATCGAAATTCCAATACATTTAGTCTAATTTAAGATTAGACGTTGCGGATAAAGCCCACTTTTCTTGGCTTTCCTTTCCACCCAATCGACTGCCTGTCACCCTTAAGGACTGGCGTTTGGAAGCTTTTTCCCTTAGGGTCAAGGGTAGAGCGTTCATTCCCTAAACTGAGCATGGACAGGTTAGTATGAACGCTGTAGAGGCTAGGTCAGGATAGTAGTAGGGTTACGGTTGAGCAAGCAGGCTCGTTATGGCAGGATTCTGCCTGTGAGAGCTACCATCTGTAGCTAGGGGATCGTGATCGAAAAGAATGCTGGGAGCAGTTAAAAAAATTGTAAGTTTTTGTATTAATTTATAATCAATTGTCACAATTGCCAAGTCGTGAAGAGAGACTTGATCAGTTAAAAATGAAAATTCTTTCTTGTTTTGGCAATGTGGTCTTCCTAAACTGAGTTTAATTAGACCAACTTAAGCTAGAGCTTAGTTGGTTTAGTCAAAAATTGGGCACAAGACACGTAAAGAGGACCATCGGTGTGCTGTATCTAGCAGAAGTACAAAAGCAGAAAGGCGGAGTTTTTGGTGGAGGGAAGGCCGAACTCAAACTGCTGGCTTGTCAGCGGACTGACCAGAGTTGGAGTGCTGTGCCTGCTGAGGAAGTAATTCCTGCCGAAGAAGCCAACAACTTGAGCGCCGGTGCCCTGGTAATTGTCAACCTGGGTGGGAATCGACAAGTGCAGGGAGAGATTGAGCCAGCGGGGGGACGACTGGTCAATATGTTGCAAACCTTCTCTCGTCTGGTGGAAAAGTCAAAAAACCAAGAAGAAGAAATCGAACAGTGGAGGCAGTCTTTGACTTATCAAAGTCAAGAACTCAATCGCCGTGAGATGGAGATGGAAGCGCGGCATGAACAGATGCAAGCGATAGAGGAAGACTTTGAGCGGCTAGAGCAGCAACGCCAAGAGCTTGAAAGCGCTAAGGAGGAAACAGAACGACTTAAAGAAGAGTTTGAGCGCAACCGTCAGGAGTTGGAGGGAGCTTGGGAACACCTACGGGGTGAGCAGCGACGCTTTGAGGAGCAACTAGCTGAGGTTCAGTATTCAGCTGGCTTAGATGAGAACCAAGTCGCTGTGATTCAGGAATTGCTAGAGCGCCTATCAGGAGCCGTTGCCCCCACAGATGCAGTGCGGGAACAACTGAATCTGGCGTTTGAAGTGATCAGCAATCAGCAGGCGGTGCTGGACCATCACTGGCAGCTGCTGGAGCAACAACAAAGGTCAGCGTTTGAGCTACAAGCAGAAGCTGACCGCCAAGGCGAGGAACTCCAAAACCGCAAGCAGGAGTTGCAGCAAACACAGATATCTTTCGAGCAAGCAAAAGCAGAGTTGAAGGTGCAGCGGAATGCTCTAGAGATGAAGCAGGAGTCAGCGCATATGCTGAGTCTTCAGCTGCGGACCCAGGAGGAGTTACACCAGGAACTTGCACGTTTGGCGACGACATCAGCGGATGTCAAGATTAGCCAGAAGGTTGATATCGCAGCCCTGGAAATGATGCCTCTGGGTGAACTCTCAGAAATTGTACAGAACTTGCAGCAGGATTTGGAAAAGGTCAAGCGCTTTGTCAATGACCAGGAAGAAGAGCTGACATTCCAGGGCCAAGCTGTTGAAGAATTGCAAGAAAAGATTAACCTTGCCAGCGAGTATGACCGCATGAGTCTGGAGACGGAGCTAGCGGAAGAGCAAGACCGCTACCAGATGCTCGACGAATCTCTGGTGGGTTCACGCCGTAACTTGCGGGAGCGAGAGGAGATTTGGAACCAACACGTCCGCGTGTTGCGACGTCGGCAAGGAGTTGTCGAAAGCAATGGCTTAGACAACCATAAAATTGACTTGGGGCCGGTTTTGAGCCAGCTAGAGGCACAACGACAACAACAGGAAGAAGAACTGCAAAAACTGGAAAACCAGATTGAGCAGATGCGCCGGACTATTAGCCAAGCGGAGGAGATGATTCGTCATCAAGCTGGTGAACAAGAGGCTAAGTGGGCTCAGCTACAAAGCTTGGAGCAAAACTGGTACTCAACGAGGGCGTCGGCGGCTGAACTTTTGGGCAAGGTGAATCTCTATCAAGAGACCCTACAGCCGAGGCAGGATGGTCTTAATGAAATTCAGCAGAAGCTGGAGGCGATCGCAGATGCCCTAAGTCAAATTCAAGAAACCGGAGACTATCAACTACAAGCGATCGCAGAAATGCAGCAAATGATTAGTAGCTTAATACAGTCGCCAGAGTTTGCAGCTTCTTGACGCAGGTTGAAGGTTAGCAGGTTAGCAGGTTGAAGGTTAGCAAGTTGGCAGGTTAGAAGACTGGGATAGAACCTTCAACTCTTAACTGAATCACCTTTCATCCCCAAGTTCCGCTAGGCGGAACTTGAGGATGAAAGGCGGGAAAACGGACGGACGGAGTTTTCCAAATCATGAAAAGCGGTTCGCCGCCTGTACGGAATATATCTGATAATCAGTGTGAGAACTTTTGGGGAGAGCAGTTTTCCAGCTATGAGCAGCCGCACTGACAAATTAGCTCAAATTCAACCAGATTGGGATTAGCTTGAGATGCTCACTAAGCATTTGTACTCTTTTACTTGACGATGAGAAAACAGCTGCGGACTTTCTACAGATTCTAGAGTGGATTGCCTCCAACAAAGGTAAGCGTGTCATCTATATTGACCGTTGGTATCCATCCACTAAAACCTGCTCTTGTTGCAGTCATATTCTTGATGAATTAGACCTTTCGGTTAGAAGATGGCGTTGCCCGTCTTGCCATTCGGTAAATGACCGGGATGAAAATGCTGCTATAAATATTTGTGCAGTCGGGGCATCGACTGTTTAGTTAGGTGATGTCCGACAGGTTCTACCTGCAATCACTGTTTGACCTGAGAATCCCCATGCCTTCAAGCTGGGGAGTATGTCAAACTCATTAGAGAAGCTCCTGTTAGTTAATAGAGGTCAGTTAGTGCATTTCAAGATGAGATAATCTGACGCCAAGCAAGTAGGATGGACAGTGCCCACGCTACTCGATCTAGACCCCATGCCCTTTAAGCGCACAACCAAGAATGAAAATTTCTCTTCCCTAGCCCCCAGCCTCTAGCCCCTATCTTCAAGCTAGTCAACAGTAGAGGACACAATTTATGGCTTATTACTGGTTTAAGGCA
>CBDTXL010000119.1:0-12507 GCA_965364435.1 uncultured bacterium | reverse complement strand
TGGCAAGCCGGACGCATATTTAAAGCAAAAAGTCAAGAAGATAATGCGATTAAAGCCTATCAACGTGCGATCGCTACCTTAGAAAGTATCCGAGGCGATATCCTCATTGCCAATCGAGACGTACAATTTGATTTCCGAGATACCGTTGACCCCATTTACCGGGAATTCGTTGAACTAAAGTTAGAACTCGCCTCCCTGTCCTCCACCCCAACCGAAGAGAAAAACAAGACACTCAACACCGTTTTAAACACCGTTGACTCTCTCAAACTCGCTGAACTGCAAGATTATTTCGGTAGCGATTGTGTCTTAACTGCCTTGAACCCAGAACGAGTGGATTTAGTCTGGGAAAACACCGCGACCGCTGTCTTTAGTTCCATTATTTTACCAAACCGCACCGCCATTATCCTCAGTCTTCCCAACGGCGAAAAACGGTTAGCTTGGATTAATAAAGATAGAGAAAGCCTTAGAGAAGAAATCAATAATTTTCGCCGAGGACTAGAAAGCTTTTTTAATCACTATAACCCCCAACCCGCACAAAAGATTTACGACTGGATGATTCGTCCCTTTGCCGCTGATTTAGAACAGGCCCAGATTAAAACATTAGTCTTCATTCAAGATGGCATATTACGCAGCGTCCCTATGGCAGCACTCCATGACGGAGAGAAATTTTTAGTGCAAAAGTATGCCATTGCCACCACACCAACCCTAACCCTCACTGACCCCACAACCCTAAACCGGGAAAAACTTCGGGCATTAGGATTAGGGTTAACAAAATCTGCCACAATCGACGGTCGCTCTTTTCCAGCCCTGCCTAATGTTAGCGTAGAACTCAGTAAAGTAAAAACCCTGATACCGGGTAGCAAAGAACTACTGGATGGCGAATTCACCCGTAGTCGTTTACAACAAGAATTAAACCAAACCGTTTACCCGCTTATTCACATAGCGACTCACGGTCAGTTCGGCGGCGACCCAGAAAACACATTCATTGTTACCGGAAATAAGGAAAAACTCACCATTACCGAACTCGATAAAATGCTGCGTAATGTTTCCCGTCGTCCTGAACCCGTCGAATTACTAACCCTAACCGCCTGCCAAACTGCCGCTGGCGATGACCGTGCGGCACTCGGTTTAGCGGGTGTTGCTGTGCAAGCTGGTGCCAGAAGTGCCTTAGCTTCCCTATGGTTTATTGATGATGCTACAACTGCGCAAATTGCGACTGACTTTTATGCTAATTTGCGCAATTCTAGTATTAATAAAGCCGAGGCACTTCGTACTGCTCAAGTCTCATTAATTGAAGCAGGCGGAAGAACCGCTCACCCCGCTTATTGGGCAGCGTTTATTCTGATTGGTAATTGGTTATGAAAGCCGATGAGTATTACCTAATCCAAAATCGCCAATTACTAGCGTAATACTTCAATAATCTGGTTCAATCGCTTACCCTGTTCCCTCCCATATTCTACTGCTTCTGAGTTTTCTAACTCTACTAAATTTTCTAATAACCTCCGTGTAAACTCTCTCGTTCTTCCCTTTTCAGACTCTAAGACTTCACCAAATGCGTTATACCACAACCCTTTGGATGCATATAGCTCAGTTCTTTCTATGGGGTCAGTAGTAGCAGCAAGTGCCATTTTTAAGGCTGAGGGCATTTCCACCACATCAATTTCTGCCTCAGCTACTAAAGCGCTAGAGGGGTAATTTGGGTTACAGAGGATGACGACTTGCCAGCGATACCGCTTCCCAACGGATAAGCCAGATTCCTCCTCTGGGAGAGATAACGTCATAATCCCTGGCGAACTTTGTAAGTTAATTGTCTCAATTAATTGGCGATTGCCATTGGCATCATATTCATAGAGCTGAAATATTATTGGATAGGGTTGAGAGTCAGGAACAAACCAAGCGAAGGTTGGGTGAGTGGAAGTTGTTTGTCCAACATGACTTTGAGGGGCAAGGGCTGTTAGCTTTGTTTCTGTGTCCCCAGCACAACCTCCTCTTGAACCTGTTGAATCTGTTGGCTCCTTTGGAGGAGGTGAATTGGGGTCTGGTGTATATTTCGGTTGAGCTACAGTCATCGTCGCCCAAGACAAACTCATCGCCAAGGACAAGATAAGCATACCACTCGTTAGCAATTTACTATTCAATAGCTTGGTTAGCCACCCTAAAATTTGCATCATCATCTTGGCTACTCAACTCTTTATTCATACAATACAACCAAGCGGTTGAACATTTCATTCCTATAAATGAAACTCTCATAGCCCAATCGGGATTAGTTAATAGCAAGATACGGTCATTTCCCTGGCAGAAAACTACATAATAGTAGTTACTAAACAGGCACAGCTACGACTTATTAATACTTGACTATAAGATGTCATCTGTAGGTAAATAAGCGTTAATTAAGCCAAGCAAGTTACCGATAACGTGTTTGTTATATCCGCTATTGACATTCGTTGCCGCCAATAACTTATTTAAAATTGCCAGAGCCAAGTTTTTACCCCAGACCAGGTTAATTCACAAACTGTACCTTTAGGAGAATTAGGGAATCGCCGAAACTTGCCCCTCAGCTGCCGAGCCAGATTTTTCGCCTGCTGTGTTCCCCGACCTTTAGATTTATCCACCTTGTCAGATAATAAGTTTAATGAGTCCAAACCCTCTCCATTATCAATAATGCGAAGAATATTCTGACTGTTCTCCTGCGTACAAATTACGCTCAGACGAGTTACCCCAACAGCGTATTTACCCACATTACATAACGCCTCTTCCAGAAATCGACACAACCCCCGCTTTTGTTCGATAGTTAAATGTCGGTCGTCTAAAGGGTCAAACTTGTTAATATTAATTTTAATCGTTTTAAAACAAGGAAACTCACGAGTTATGGTATTATTGTAAACTTCATAGAGAATTTCATGAATTGGGGTAGATAAATTTAATTCTAAATCACTCCCTAGATAAATACTTTCACCTTGAGTTAAAGTTTCGTGTCGCACACATTCATAGACAGCCCGGATTTCTTTATTCAACTGTTGGAGCTCTAAGAACAACTGCTCAGAGGGTAAATCTTGCTCTTGAAAATGCCTTAATATCCTTGCTAGTCTTTGCAGCGGTCCATTATGTATCGTGTCAAATGTTTGCTCAATAATGAGCTGACGCTCTTGCAACCGCAGCCTTAAATCCCGTTCATGTCGATAGAATAACGCAGCGGTGAGTCCTGCACCATTAAGAACGAGGGGAAGCATTGCCGGGACAAGGGGAATCCACCAACCTAAGATTAAACATAAATAACAAATACCAGTTAATCCAACGCTAGCAACCCCAAGACCCAGCAGAATCTTTAAGGGTGATTGAAATAGCCGACCCAGACTAATCCCTAAAACTCCCCATCCGAAAATCCACAGATATTTCCATCCATCAGACCAAGCCTTTAGAAGCGGTCGCCCATCTAGAACCGCACTGAGAATTTGACTGACCGCGTGAGCTTGAACTTCCACGCCATAAACCAGTTTTGGATTAACACCTGTAATGGCAGCCGAATTCACAACATCTTTGGCGCTGACGGCAGTTATCCCAATCAAGACAATGCGATCGCGAATCCAACTTGGGTTTACTTTCCCGCTTTTGATATCGCTTAGTGAAATAACTCTAAATGGTTTTCGACCACTGCGAAAATTGATCAGAACTTGATTTCCACCAACATCAGCTCCCACATATCCTCCAAAATTAGGACGAAAGGGAGTAAGTTCCGTTGACCTAAACCGCATCGCATATCGGTCACGAATCCCATTTTCCAGAGAAATTCCTTTACTATACAAATAGGCTTCAGCAAGACGTATGGACAAAGAAAATTTATAGTCGCCTTGAAAAGTCCAAGTCCCAAGTAAGCTGCGCCTGATAAAACCATCCGCATCAAGAATGGCATCGGCGAATCCGACTTGTTCAGGCGGTAGTTCAGGCGGTGGATTAACGGTAAAACCCTCGCGATCAGGTAAAGCTTTTTCAATAACAATTAACTTCTTGATATCCTTAAACGCTGCAACCCGCTCAGCATGACCGGGTTCTACAGGTAAGTCCCTAAAGATATCAAGACCAATAACATTTGGCTCATATTTCTGCAAGCTTCTCAGGAGTTCTGCAATGTCTTTATCGGGTATGGGATACGTTCCTACACTCTGGATATCTCCTTCATTAATACCAACAATGACAATTCGTTCATCGACAGGTTCGGGAGGACGCAGCCGCAGAAAACTATCAAGCGCCACCCACTCTAGAAATTGCAGCGAACCCGTTAGGCGAGCGAACATGACCAGTCCGATAATGACAAATCCTGGCAGAGCACCGACTCGCCAGATCGCAATTTCTGCTTTAATTTTTTGCCAAAGGTTTCGCTCCACAAGGAACAGGGAATAGGGAATAGGGAATGGGGAGAAGTTTTTACCGAATGCTAATAACCAATGACCAATGACTAATCGATTAAACCTTCCTCTTTGGCACGCATCTGGGTTTGGATGCGGATATTTTTCCCAGCTTCTGGATAAACCCCCAAAGCATCTTGGATTTTCGTCCAATAATGACGCACGGTTCGCTCAGCGATATTCATCTTTTCAGCGATCGCTTTATCTTGCAATCCTTCTTGGAATGCTAGAGTTAGGAGTTCCAACCATTCTGGTTTAACTTCCAATCTTGTTCGCATCTCTCTTGGCGTGTAAACCACTCCCTGAAGCGCCCACTCAACTTTTGTTAACATTTCCTTGAGTGGGAGACTTTTGTCTACGATGGTAAAACCGCCTTCATGAGTCGAAATAGCAGGTTTAAGACGCACCAGCGAGCGGACATGAGCGCTTTGCACAACGATATTAAGCGTGGGATATAGCTCCATCAGCGTTCTCAACAGTTGAATGCCTGTCTCGGTTCGAGCCATTTCTCCAGGCTTTTCTGGAATGGAAAGATCCATGACAGCTAAGTCAGGTTGAGTGCTTTCCACTTGTTTTTGAGTGCTTTGCGCGGTTTGAGCTGTCAGTATTTCCGCCTCTGGGTACTGCTGTCTCAGCATATTAACGGTTCCATCCAAGACGGATTCGTGATCGTCAACCACGAGAATTTTCTGCTTGACTGGCTTTGGTGATTTTGGACTCATAATCAAATCCCTCGCAGTCTACGGTTAATTTTGGGAGCTGATGCTGTGGCGATCGCCAACGGAAGTACCATATTACTGTCAGCTCCTTCCTCCTATGAAAGCACTGTCCTCTTGTAAGAAAGTGAAAGGCTTCCTTAAGATAGTCCAAATCTTTTAGACGAGAAGGGGAGACAACTGTTGATTCATTCGGGTAAGAGATTTGAACCTTTATCTCACCGAACTTCCCTTGTTTCTCTAAGCTGACATGAATCGATAGTTCTGTTAAAATCCCTAAGGGAAGCATTCCAATTTTTTCAGTTTCGCATTGTCGGAACGCTTTTTGTGTGCTGGGAGTGTCGGTATCGTTAGCCAACTCGGATGTACCCACTTCTGATAAAGTGATTCGGAGTAATTCGTCTAAGGCGATTAAAATCACTCGAGTGTACTCCGGGGATTCATCCCGCCAATCCCCAGGCAGTTCTATCTGAATATTGAGCTTGGGATTGTAGGTTTGCCACAGTTCGAGCAAGTACTGAATCGCCAGAGGTAAGCTTTCCTCAACATAAGGTGGCGATAGGCGATCGCTCAATTGTCCTAGCGAATGATGGAACTTCTCAATTCCCGTTAACCAGTCGCGGACACTCTTGAGTGAAATCTCACAACTATCTCCTAGCAATAATTCTATGCTGCGACGCATTGCTAATGATTCTTGCAACAACCCATTGCGAATTCTCTCGGTTTCGCAGTAGAGTTGAAACCCTCGCCTTCGCTCCCACCACCGCAAGGCTCGTTGCGCCCTAGAGTAAGATACAAACAACGAAACTAGGGTAGTAATACAGGCGAGCAAAACCGCGCTCTCTAGGGAGCTAGAGCATAAAACATTAACCATTTCAGTATCATAGGGGACATCCGACAGGGAAATCAGATTGGCTCTACTCAGATTCAGTGGAAGGAATGGGCACTCTTGCGAGTCCTCAGTCACCTTCAATCTTCCAGTAGAAGCACTATAGAAGCAATAGACCGCGTAGCGCATTCATGTTTTCTGCCAATTTGCTTGCCTTTCCTAGGAGCAACGAATTACAAGATTATGCCAGCTCTTTTGCCGAAAACTACACTGGCATTACTGATCTCTTTAAATCACGAACTGCCGATAAACTACGACCTTACCGAACCGGGATGTCGTAAAATTTGAGATAGTCTGCATTCCATTCGAGTAAGGAACGTGCATACCTGACTTTTCACGGGATGTGGAAAAAGGCAGTTCTAGGTTTCCAGAAGTGATTGGGGCGCGAGGGTTCGTTGCCCAAATGTTCAGCTTTCTGGAAACCATGCGCTTACAACGCGGGGATGCGTGAAGCTCTCGCTATCCCGAAGGGAATCGCTCAACTGTGTGAACTGCTATCTTTGGCCGGTCGAAGTCCCCCTGGGAAAGCAGCCTACTTAAACTTCCTTAGGCTTTTGAGTCACCTGGTTCTCAACAAGCCCGACTTTTTGCTGTGAGCAGTTACATCAAAAGTATTTCAGGACGGCTCATTCCAGCCAGCGAGCATAGCGCACAAAGTCAAACTCGCGCTCGTCTACCCGCAGCGCAAAGACTACAAAACTTGAGGGGAAAGAGGGGGGCACTATAAGCTCTCAACAGGAGCCGTTAATGCCTGAGATATGTGTCTCTGTACTTTGCCCTTGCCATTTTACGAGCCTCCCTTATTGTCCAATGTTTTACCAAGGGCAGGTCAGGCACATCTTTAAACTTGTTGAATAGTTCCCATTCCCCAGTAATTTCTGCTATAACTAAAGCTATTACTTTGCAGCATCTGTTGGGGTAGCAGACAATTTGCTCTTCAGCAAATCTTATCACTATCCAGCCATTGTTTAAGAAAAAAGCATTTCTATTTTTATCTTTGTCGTCGTTGCAGCAGTGGGTGGGCGACTTTGTTTTATAGTAATAGGGTTCATCAATTTCTATGTCTATATAGAGATTTAATGATTTGTTGACATAAGAAAAATCTGTACTATAGAAGAGGTCACTATCAGGGATGATTAGTTTAAATCCTTGATGAATTTGACCGGAAAAATACCTGTCTAAGTAATGTTTAAATTGCTTCTCTGATGCTCCCTGCTGGGCAGTGCTGTAGCCCGATGGGAGCTGGAGGAATTGAGCAAGCTGAGTAGAGAGTTTATTTCTGTGAACCTCAATACTTTTATTGTACTGAATTTGCCGTTTGACGTAGTTAGCCAGGGATTTTTTGTAGACTTGTAATTCCTTGTTATCTTCTTTGAGTTGGTGGGATACCTTCTCAGGAACAGTTTTTTGATAGAACTGATTTTTGGACAATTTTTGAAACGCAATTACGAGGGTACTGCTACAACATAGGAGCAGCAATATTAATAGCCAGAATGATAACTTGCTGAAAAATACAGCTCCCGCCAAGAGGAGGAAACTGATAGCAATGGCTAGTTGTAATGATGTGCTTTGATTAAATTGTTTGACATGAGGCTCAACGGCGGCGTTTTTGAGGGCGGGGGGTTCTGGTAAGGCGATAAGAGGAGTTTCTGCTTTCACAGATTGAAAAAACTCTTCTACTGGTTTGGGATAAAGGATGATTGGAAAGCTCACCATGCTCATCTCCAACAGCAGGACTACAGGCACAAAGCGCCATAACTCTAACCCAAATTTTTCACAACCCGACAGGTTCAGTGGTGGGGAAGGTGGGGAAGTTGGGGAAGTTTTTTCTCCCTCAACTCCCTCAACTCCCCTATCTTCCCCTATCTTCCCCTGAAGGTGCGATCGCACAACTGCCGTTTAAGACCTTCAGGAAAATTTTCCTGAAGGTCTGAGTTACGTTCGTTCAACCTCCAAGGGTTTTGGAACCTTAGTTACCTGGTTTGAGCCGATAGAGGAGAAGGTGGCTTTTTCTTGGTCTGAGAATTGAATAACCTCAGCAGGCTGACCTTTCTGAGCCTTGTAAAGAGTACCGCGATCGCCACTTACATCAAGAATTTGTAAGGTTTCGTCCTTGGTTGTGTAAACGACTGCGTATCTCTTACCTAGAGAGGCAACTTTTGTGTCAGCGCTGGCGTTGGCTGGGTTGGTTTCCAGACTTCTGAGGGCAGCAGTAATCATCTTTCTTTCCCAATTGGGTCTAGGAGGAATGACACTTTGCTCGACTTGGGGTGTTTGTGTGGGAGTAACCAGAGAACTCGCTGAGTGTGCTTGTGAAACTGCTTTATCCAGTTCTAGCTTGTACCCCTTTTCTGACAAATATTTCTGTTGCTGAGCAACAGCTTGGTTGAGAGGTTGTAGGTCAGCTAGGGGATTGGTGGCTGGTGCTCTTAGGAGCGTTTGTGGGGTTCCTTCAGGCGCGAGTACCTCCTTATCTTTGTCCCGCGTCCAGCTTCCTGGGTAGGTGAGTGTACTGGCGTCAACCTTAAGGTAAGCAGTAGTCGCTGGTGCGCTTTGTAAGCTGGCTTGTATGGCAAGATTGGGTTTAAGTATGCCATGTTGACGCAGTTTGTCAGCTGATTCCTTATCGAGTACGCCTAGCACTTTGCCCTCCACTAGGGCAACAGGGATAGATGGCTTATGAGGGTTGGGGTTATCCTTAAATCCGATAGTGATTATCGCTTGTTCTTCTTTCCAAGTTCGTTCTGGCCAGCCATGATTTTGGAGCTGGGTGATTTTGAGCGTGTTACCTTTGGCGGTAGTGGCGGTCACACTCGCGCTTGGGGGAGAAATTATATAAGCTTCAGCACGGGTGCCGATGGGTAAAGCGGGGGAATCTTGTTGGAGTGGACCAAGTTGTTTGCCTTCTACCGCAATGACTCTCTTTCCATAGTTGGGATGGTCTGCCCTGGTTTCTAAGACGATTTCAATGGGGACTTTTTCTCCACCCCAGTTGCGTCCGAGATGCTCGTTCGTCGGTTGGTGGGTGCCGACCACACTCAGTTCGCTGAATTGTAGAGTGGATAGTTGAGCCACAACTTGCTCAGGATAAGTCCTGAAGGCGACACTGGCTTTCTTGGAGTTATGGAATTCCTGATTCTTGTTCTTGGTGTGGCAAACTTGCCAAAGAGCTGATGCCATCGAACTCTTTTGGTCTTCTGGAGTTTGGGCATTAACCTCTTCGAGGTACTGATTAGCCTCCTTGAAAATTGCCTTGACTTGATGCTTGCCAATCCCTGGTTTTAGCTCAACCTGAGCCGAACTGAGTAGGGTTCCAGCTTGAAGGCTATGTTCTTTTACCGAATCTTCGCTTACAGTACCAAGACGTTTCCACACGGTCCGTCCGTTTTCGTCCTGAACTCCATCGACCATTGCCATCGCGATTAAGGAGTGAGGCATTTTGTCAGTGGGTTTATCGTTGTCTACCAACCGGATATTCAGATATGTCGCTCTCCATACATCGGGATGGTCAAATTTCAGGAGATTGGTGATTTCGATTTGCTTTCCAGTTCTAACACTCGTTGCCGTTAGAACCGGACCCGGTTCAGTCAAGGCTTTTTCTTCAAGGTCTTTGGCTCTCCTTACATACTGGTTATAAGTGTCTCTAATTGTTTTAGCCCCGGCTTCTTGCTGGGTCGAGTAGGTTTGGTTAAATAGCTGCCTAAACTGGTGAGTTGGTCTGGCTTCAAGCTTACTTACCTGATGAAATTGATTAGTTTGACGCACCATCAGGTCGATGGGACTGTAGTTGGTGCTGTCCATCGGGCGGTGATGGTATACGTCTGGGCTCTTTTTGTCCTTTAGCCACCCCATGTCTCGGTAGTTGCTGATTGCACTGCAATATTGCAACACGTCTTCATTCGGTCTAGCAGCACTTTTGGGACCATCTACCGCCACCTGGAGTTCGTTGCCTAGTTCGCTAACGACATCAAATAAAATTTCCTTGAGTGCGGTGAGTTTCTCATTAATTTGTTGGGGACTGAGTTCTTTGGGTAAGTCGCTAATGTTCTGAATTCTCTCTCTGAAGTGATTAGGGAGATGAAGGTCTTTCTTGGGATTAGCGTCGTCTTGGAGCAGTCGTTTGTAGCTATAGGAGATGTTTTTGAGGTAGTTTGCTTTTTCCTCTTGGGGGACAAGTTGAGTCTCCCACTGCAAGGCAACAGCTTTTTGAATTTGATTGGCAATGATGCCAATTTTGTTCTCACGAGCCGAAAGGGCGATTTCGGCAAAGGTGTCGGCAGTGTAGGGAACCTTATCTCGTTTGACAATATCGGGATAACGGTTTTCTGGCGCATTGTGTTCCTTGACTTCAGCTGCCAATGTTGGGTACTTATCAGCCAGTTGAAAAGCCAAGCGATCGCCATCGAAGTCAGCTTGGAGGTGGACGGCGGCTGTCTCCGGATGAATATGGACAGTTCCCTGCTCGTGTTTAAATTCCTTTAGATGCTTGTTGATTAGGACAATCACCCCATTAGAGTTAACTAGGGGGCTGCGGGTGACAATCACCTCCTTTCCTTCGGGGAAATAAGGGACGCAGATTTCATCCTCGGCTAAATCCCTGCTAGGTTGAGCTAGCCCGGATTGAAATTTGATGCCCCGTCCTGTAGCGATGTCCACCCACTGTTTTCTGACGAATTTGTTGAGTTCGTCTGTGATTTTGGGGTGTTCGAGAAGTTGACCGTGTCCTTCCAAGTCGGCTTTGAGCAATCGGTACAGCAGCTGGTCTTGCTGCGTCGGCGTGGAAGCCTCATCCGACTCCAAATCACCAAAATTTTCTTCTGGATCTAAATCTAAGGTGTCGCCAAAGGCTTCATCAATCAGGGAAGAAAGTTCACCCCAAGCTTGAAAGTCTGCTTGTAGTGGTTCTCCTACGCCTTCGTTAGAGAAGGCAATGCGCGAGCGTTTCTCGTACTTCTCAACGTAATATTGTGCGATCGCTCTCTTATCAGATTGGATGGCGGCGAGTCTTTTGGCTTGTTCTTTTAGTTCGGGTAGAATATCGGCTTCTATCCCCTTGGGATAATTTACTAGAATCTGTGTTCCCAGGCTGTGTTCCCCGTATTCAGCCAGGGACTTTACCCCAATCCCGACGGTGAGGTAGTATTCCCCAGGTTTGATAGCGTCTGCTCCTTTTCGCCCCTTGAAGCTGCTGGTTGCCATCACCAAATCGTAGCCCGTCTTGGTGATAAGAGAGCCACTTTCGGTTTTGCCACTTCTAATGAACGGTTCGCTTAAGCTTTCTAGATTGGCAGGAGCTAAGGTGCCTTTGGCAATTCGGTATACATCATTCTCGGCTTGAGGTTTTATGCCCATCCGGAACTGGAAGGGAGTATTTTGTTTCCCCGTCAATGTTAAAGCTAGGTCGCGGCTAATGCGACCATAGCAGTCTCCTACCAGTTTGTTAGCCTCTTGGGGAGGCATCATGCCACCGTTTTCGCCAGTGGCATCATCAACAATCAATATCCGAACAGATTGTTCGCTAAAGCTTTTACAAGGAGTGAAAACAAGGCTGCCATAAGCTGCCCCATCACTTTTATTAGGGTAAACTAAATCTCGTACTTCATCACTAGCAAAGTACATCCGCTCTCCGGAGGAGAACTGTAGGGTTTTGCCAGAGTACTCTTTTAAATCCTCTGGTTTAGCGTTATCTTTATAGACCGCACCGATGGCATACTCCGTTTCAGGAAATAAATACTCCGCTAGGCTGTTTTCTAGTTTTTCAGATATTTCGAGTTTTTGACCGAGTTTAGTGTCGAAGTGTTCTAGATGAATTGCCATACTTTCAACGGCACCCATTTGCCGTAGCGATAATGGTGAATAAGGGAAGTTGCTTAGGTCAGGTTAATTTAAGGTGAGAGACGTGATAGGAGGTATGGATGTCTGATTATTTAGATAAATTGATTCAACAGGATTACAACATAGATGGCACAATGAAGCCCGAGTATCGGGAGAAGCTGCGCTCTGAAGGAATGAATGAGGTTGAGGTAAATCAATGGGAAGAAAGACACATCCGAAATGCCAAATTAGATCTTGAGGTGCAGCAATTGCAGCAACAGCTTGAGCACGAACGTGCTGAAGTAGAAGCTCAGTGGGAACAAGAGCGCCTGTCTCGGGATGAAGAACGTGCCCATTTAAACATAGCTCGTGAAAAAGTTTCTCCTTCAATCAGTAGTAATGAGGTGGATACAAGTTCGATGACTCCTCTTGAGCGTCGGACTCATCTGATGAATGGACTCGACCGCGAGGAACTACTCTCTCAGGGTTTCGTGGAGCCAGATGATTTTTATAATCCAGCTGACGAAAAACAGCTCCTTGATGAAAAAGAAGAAGAAAAGATACACGTCTTCTCCGATGAGGAGTTAGGAGCAGCTGAGGAGTTCTAAATAAGAATCTAGCACAACGCCATTAAGCTGTTATGCATTTAAACTGTGATAAGAGCATCACCCTTGTTTTTGAGCTT
>CBDTXL010000118.1:0-12618 GCA_965364435.1 uncultured bacterium | reverse complement strand
TCAATACGGGTCCAGTGGTTGCAGGTGTGATCGGCATTAAAAAGTTTATTTACGATTTGTGGGGAGATACGGTGAACACAGCGTCACGAATGGAATCTCATGGTGTACCCGGTTGCATCCAGGTGACAGAAGCGACTTACCAGCGCTTACACAATCAATATGTGTTTGAAGAACGGGGCGTGATTTCGGTTAAGGGCAAGGGAGAGATGATGACTTACTTTCTCAGGGGAAGGATGAACAATGAAGGATAACAGATTAAGGAATTATCGGAAAAGTAGGTTTAAGAGATTGGGAACCACAGATGAACACAGATGAACACAAAAGGACGTAAGCATTGGTAGCTATAGCTTTTAGCGTAGGCGATCGCACGATTGTGGGAAATGGATATTTTCGAGCTAAGGACTTAAACTGAGTAGTGCGATCGCTAATATAGTTTAAACACCTCCATCGATTCATGAGTTAGGTGCCTAAACCATGCAGACGACAGAAGCACCATTCACTGTTCGCCTTTGGACAGTCCAGGAATACCACCAGATGGCAGAAGCTGGGATTTTTCACCCAGAGGAACGAGTTGAATTAATTGCAGGACAGATTATCAGGATGAGTGCGAAGGGAACTGCCCATACTGCTGCTGTTAGACGCACTGCTAAGATTCTGCGTAACCTCCTGGCAAATCAGGCAGAGGTCTATACTCAAGACCCCATCCAGTTAGATAATTTTTCAGAACCAGAACCAGATATCGCAGTAGTTAGAATTGACCCTCTAGACTATGCTGACCACCATCCTACCCCATCGGAAGTTTATCTGATTATTGAGGTGGCAGATAGTAGCTTCAAATACGATCGCGAGACAAAAGGTAAAGCTTATGCTAAGTCAGGAATTGCTGATTATTGGGTGTTAGATGTTAATGAGCGCCAACTGCATGTGTTTCGGGAACCGACTCCGGAGGGATATCAAAGTGAGGTAATTCTTTCAGAAGAGGCGAGTCTTTCACCGTTGCAGTTTCCGACATTTGTAATTGCACTTCAAGATATGTTGCCACTAGCGTTGTAGTGGGCGATCGCGCTTTGTATATTTTACAACCAACGCTTCCTGCGACTTCAAGCTAATAATTCCTCCACAGCTATACTGAAACCGGGTAATACAGTTTGAGTATTAATTATTTCACCCGATATAAATACAAGTCTCTGAGTTTGAGTAGTGACAATAATCCAACGACTTTCAGGAAATACGAGCCAAACTTCTTCACCCCCAGACTGCAAATATTCTTGAGCTTTCGCAATTACATCTTCAGCTAAATCGGTGGGGGAAACGATTTCAGCACTTAAGGGAAAACTCTGGGGAAGGACTTTAGCATCGCCATATTGGGCAACTAATTCTGGTGTGAGATAGGCGACATCAGGTTGACGACCTTGCTTATTGGTGCGGCAAGGGACATCAGTATATACTTTTCCACCCTGTCCGCTGGAGTCTTTATAACTTCTCCAGTAAAAGGACAAATTCACCTGAATCTCACTATGCTTGAGGGTCATTCCATTTTTCTCTAATAATTCCCCATCTACCCATTCTGTACCAACTGGGGGATTTTCCATCCACTCTTCTAAAGAGATGACTTTTGAGAGATTTGAGAGCGCTATAGAAGCTACCATTGCTATTGATTCTCCTTTACTGCTTTTACTAAAGCTTAGCGCGATCGCATTTCTTCATTAGTACTTTGCTGAGTGATGAATCACGATTTTTTTCCAGTTGCGATCGCGATTCAAACTAGGTTACTGTGAGTAATTTTTCCGTAAGCAGAATTTGTATTGGGCGATCGATCCCTACAGACAAATTACTCTTCCAGGAGTCGCTCCATAATCGTGTAAATATCTTGTTGATCGCCCTCTCGTCGCATCCCCACTCCCACCACTAAAACCAGCACCAGATCTCGGTCTACTTTGTAGATAATACGATAGCGCTGACCCACTGTTCGCACACTTCGATAGTTTTTGAGCTTGTCTACTAAAGGCTTACCTTGTTTTTCAGGGTCAGATTTAAGCTTGTCAATGCGCGAACTCAAGCTTTGCCGTTGGCGTCGATCCTTGATTTCTGCCAGCATTTCTAAAGCTAAGGAGGTCAGTTGAATGCGGTACTCAATACTGTCATCTTGAGATGCAGTCATAGATCCAGCTTTGTTTTAGCTTCTTCCCAGCTTATGGTTTCTCCCCGATCTGCTTGTGCAATACTCTCAATAAGTCGCTTGGCGAACTCAGAATCAGAGAGGATGTTGAGGGTTTCTATGAGAGATTCAAACTGCTCATAACTCATAGCAGTCATAACAGGCTTGCCATGCTTAGTGATAATCACAGGCTCCTCTGTTAACTCATCCGGCAACTCTAGGAGTTTTTGTCTGGCTTCGGTGATAGTCAGGTATTTAGGCATTTAATAAATGTACATTTAAGTGTACATTATACTTTAACACAGTAGGCGTAAATACGTTGTCAGGCGATCGCGAAGCATCCCGCAAGGGTTATCGCTTTTGGTAGGTGAGGATGCGATCGCGCTTTAGGATATGTTGCCAGAGTGTGATTTTCCAGTAGGCAGCGCTTTTTCTCGACAAGGCGATCGCCACCATTTCATCGATAGCAGCTATTTACCAATTAACCCTTCCCTCTTTCACGTATGGCAATATTGAACCTCATCTCCGCCAAATCATGATTCTTGTACTCACCATACTTCTAGTACTGGCAATAGTTTTCCCATCGGGACTGAAAGCAACGTACTCTCGGGAGCCAAAATTAAAATCTCCAGAAGAGAGTTCACCCAGCAATTCCCCACTGTCAATACTCCAGATTGTCATTCTGTTTCTCTGACTGAGAGCAATAGCAAAAGTCTTTACATCCGGGCTAATGGCAATAGAACCAGGACTCAAATTATCGATAGTATGCAGCAGTTTTCCAGTCTCCAGAACCCAGATTTTGATTGTTTCGTCACTTTGACTGACAAGGGTTTTCCCATCCGGGCTAATGGCAATAGAGTCAACATCAGGTTCGTAATCGTAATTGTCTGTCTTAAGAGTGCGGATCAATTTCCGAGTCTTCCAATTCCAAATGTTGATCACGCCGCCTTTTTCGTCGTTTTTAGAGATACTGGCAAGGGTCTGCCCATCTGGGCTGAAGGCAACGGCAATCCTGAGCCCATAGTTAGTCCCTTGTTGAGCCTCTTGGAGGGTAGTTAGCAATTCCCCCGTACCCAGATCCCAGAGTTTGAGTTCGTTATTAACATCGCTACTGGCAATAGTTTTCCCATCAGGGCTGATGGCGACAGACGCAACGGTGCTTGTATGCCCACTGAGCCTAGAAATCACTTGCTCAGTCTCCAGATTCAAGATTTTGATTCTTCCGTAATTACCACCGCTGACAAGGGTTTTCCCATCGGCACTGAAGGCGAAAGAAGAAGTAGTAGTCTCGTAGTTATCCGCTTCAGGGAGTTTACGCCTTTTCCAAGTATCTAGATCCCAGAGTTCGGTTGTTGAAGAATAACCGCCAACAGCAAGGGTTTTTCCATCTGGGCTGAAAGCCATAGCCCTAATGTTTTGAATGGAGGGATTGAGGGTCTGGTCTAGAGAAAATCCTGCTGAATTAGCAACGGCGGGAGTACTGGTATCAGAAGATTGTGTCAAACTCCTAGGTGCTTTACTGCTAGGGGTTTCGGGTAACTTGTGCTGCCATAATTGGTATCCTCCAACTGTCAAAACCAGCATGACAGCACCTACCGTCATGAATTTAACCGGACGATTTAATTGCAACCGAAAGTTTCGGAAACCTAGAATTGAAACGTTTTGAGACACAGGATCTGAATCGATAATTGAGTTGGATGTAGTTGTAGTCAGCTCAAGAGCCTCAGTTTCTGTTTGTGGAACTAATCGCGCTTCAATCGGTGCTACATCTCGCTCTCGCAGTCCCAAAATTTCTTGATACCGTTGCAACTCTTGGCGTGTATCCTCAGTGAAGGGATATTGCTGCGCGATCGCTTCCTTGAACACTTGCTCATATCGCTGCAATTTTTGCTGGTACTCTTGGAAAGGTTTGAGTACTTCAGCTGCGATCGCCTTTGCCTCTTCTGATGGTATGCTCAAGCTTTCTTGCAAATCGTCTAAGATTCGCCGACCAATCTGAGAAATCTCACCATGATTAGCAAACCGCTCCACTTGTTTGCGATAGATTAGCTTTGGGTCACCGATCGCCGCTTTCGCCAGTCGTATCTTAAAACCTTCTTCCACAGCATAGATTTTGGGTTTCATTGCTGGAGCAGCTTCTTGGACTTTCTGCTTGGCGTACTCATGCAACTCATCGACGGAAATCACACCATCGTTATCTCGATCCGCTGCCCCAGTTTCAATCCCTTCAATTAGATAACGAGTGTAAACCGAAAGCTCAGCACCCTGCTCCTCAAACGAATACTGGGTGGAAGTAGATGAAGTGAGAACAACCCGCCCCTCCCCACCGAGTTGCGTTTGGACATCCACAGCACCGTCATCTTTAGCCAACAACCCCTCAGCAAAAGCCCCACTGAAGCAACAATCCAGAATCACCACCTGTCGCTTCGAGCGGCTATCGTTCATAATCTCATGCACAAAACTGGCGGGAACCGCTGTTGCCCTGAGGAGATTTTTGCGAGTCGTGCGCGTGGCAAAGTACAGCCTACCACTCTCATCCTTAACACCGTGCCCCGAAAAAAACAGCAGTACGAGGTCATCCCGTTTGCGGCTTTTAAACATCGTCTCAATCTCGACTTGCATCGCCTCTGGATCGGGATTAATTAGTACTTTGACTTCATCAAACCCACCCATCTCTGGATGTGCCAAAACTCGCTGCATCGCTTCCACATCTTTTGGCGCTGCTGGGAGTGGTTTCAAATCAGGTTCGTACTCGCTCACCCCAATCAGCAGTGCCACTTTAGCCATTGGGTAATTCCGCCTCTAACGCGATGAAGTCCTTTGCTGCCTGAATCGCTGCTGATAACTCTTGTTGAGAGCTAGCTTTTACCTTCAGTTTCTTGCCATTCGCTTCAACTTCCAGTTCAATAGTTTTACCAGAAAGGCGATCGCCCAAAAATCCAAACAGAGCCTTGATATTTTTAGCATTCACCTCAGCAGTTAGCAATCCAATGAGAAAGCCACCACCGTCCTTGCTACGATCTTGTTGATTGGGGTCAGGAACGAGATAAGCGTTATTTACTTCCTCCAGTTCGCGCACCTGTTTCAGAAGTATTTCCGTTTCTTTTTGCCGTTCCTCGTCGTCTAAATCAGGCTCTTGGATGGCGATTGTGAGCTGAACATTGGATGAACTTGCCATTGATCAACCTCTTAGTTTGGATACTCTCTAAGTTAACCTCCTCAGTTAACCTCAATAAGGTAATCAATACTACGAGTTGGACTTCCAGGGGGAAAGAGCGATCGCTCACCCTTCAAGCACCAGCACTCAACAAGCGCGATCGCTCCTTCCCGATTTCACCGAATCAAAGGTGCGATCGCACTGCACACCGAGGATGTCTAATTGAGCCTCACATCATATTTAGCGGGTCTACATCAATAGTAAGACTGATGTCTTTGGGACAAATTGCCCGCAACTCGCTTAAATTCGGCAACTCTACAGACACATTTGGGGGAAACTTCAGCAAAATCTGCCAACGATAGCGACGGGCAACTCGCATAACACTCGCTGGTGCGGGTCCCAAGATTTCATACTCTGATCCAACAGCACCTAACCTATCTGCTAACTCCTCTGCTACGTTCTCAACCTCAGCTGCATCCAAACCACTTAGACGCAAGAGAATTAGATGTCCATAGGGGGGATAATTTAATGCCTCACGTTGTTCTAATTCTGCCTGAGTAAAGGACTCATAATCATGACGCTTTACAGCTTGAATGACTGGATGTTGTGGGGAGTAGGTTTGAATAATAACCCGACCAGGGTCATCGCCACGACCCGCACGACCCGCCACTTGAGTTAGAGTTTGAAAGGCTCGTTCTGCTGCCCTATAGTCGGCTAAATTCAGCAGTCCATCGGCAGATACGACGCCCACCAGAGTCACCTGAGCTAAATCCAGTCCTTTGGTAAGCATTTGCGTGCCAACCAAAAGGTCAGCTTCCCCATTCGCAAATCGTGTAAGCAGCGTTCGGTGGGCACCTTTGGTACGAGTGGTGTCGCTATCAAACCGAATTAAGCGCAACTGAGGAAAAGCCTTAGCTAATTCCTGAGCAACACGCTGAGTACCACTGCCGAAGAATTTGAGGTAAGGCGAACTACATTCCGGGCAATTGCGGGGGTGCATCCTCGTGTAATTGCAGTAGTGACACCTGAGCAACTCAGTTGCCCCTTCATGGGTGTAGTGGTAGGAGAGGGAGACATCACAGTTAGGACATTCCACCACATATCCACAGCTGCGACAAGACACAAATGTACTGTGTCCCCGGCGGTGGATAAATAAGATGCCCTGTTGTCCCTGTTCTTGCAGTTGTTGCAAGGCTGATTGCAGAGAACGGCTGAAAATCGACCGATTCCCTTGTTGTAACTCCTGTCGCATGTCCACAATTTCCACCGGCGGCATCGGTCGCGATTGAATTCGCTCTGGGAGGGAGAGGTAGTGGGATTTTGGATTTTGGATGGTCTCGGAGGAGGGCGGATTTTGTTGAAAGGTTATCTGTTTTCCCGATAGGTTATCTTCTAAACCCGCCCCTACAATTTGATTCCCTTGTTCCCTAATGTTTACCCAGGTTTCTAGAGACGGGGTGGCGGAACCCAAGACGAGGGGGCAGTTTTCTAACTGGGCACGCCAAGTAGCGACGGTACGGGCGTGGTAGGTGGGGGCGGGTTGGTCTTGTTTGAAGCTGGAGTCGTGTTCTTCATCCAAGACGATTAAACCCAGCTTGGACAAGGGGGCAAAGATCGCACTGCGGGTGCCAATGACTACCTGGGGTTCACCCGCGAGCATCTGCCGCCAGGTATCGTAGCGTTCACCATCGGAGAGGGCACTGTGATAAACGTTAACTTTGTTACCAAAACGGGCACGGAAACGGTCGGTGAGTTGTGGGGTCAGACCAATCTCTGGCACCAGGACTAGGGCAGACTTTCCTTGCTCTAGGATAGGCGCGATCGCTTGTAAATATACCTCTGTCTTCCCAGAACCCGTAACCCCATGTAACAGCACGCTTGCGAAGCCATCAAGACCCGTGATGCTCTCCAATGCATAAGCTTGTGCGGATGTCAATGCCTTGGGACGATCGCCAGCGATTGTTGGTTCTGTGGCAGTCCGCAAAATTTCCCTTTCCTGAATGACCACATACCCTTTCTCCTCTAACTTCTTGATTGTTGAGGAAGTGGTATTGCAAATTTGCAACAATTCGGTTAGCCACAAATCACCACCACGACGCCGTAGCACTTCCAATACTTCTCGTTGCCGCACAGTCAGGTCAACGGCAAACATACCAGCAACCAGTGTCACGGCTTGTTTTAGCTTTGGGCGTGAGGGCTTAGGGGCTTCCAGATAACTTTCCACCCAACCGCGTTTGAGTAACTCCTGTACCCCCCTGCTTGCCCCTCTCACCTGACGTTGGAGATATGAAAAGCTGTAGTCTCCATTGGGTTGAACTTGAAGAAGCCCCAAGATCTGACGGGCAGTTGGATTGAGAAAGGTATCAGCACTGTTTGGGATCGCGGACGGGTTGAGGCGAATCCGACGTTGCGATCGCGAAAGCAACCCAGGCGGCAGTGCCCCGCGAATCACCGACATCAACGACGTGCAGTAGTATTGAGCAATTCGCTCTAACAGTTTGCAGTAGGAAGCTGGGAAGTACCCCGCGCTAATGACATCCTCAACAGCCTTGATTCTGTCAGGGGCAACTTCAGACGGGGGCGAGTCTAAAAGACGAATTGCGATCGCGCCAATCTGTTGCGCCCCAAACGGCACACTCAGAATATCCCCCGGCTGCACCTCTAACTCAGTTGGCAACCTGTAGGTGTACAATTTCTGCTCTTGCTGTTGTTCTTGCTGCGTCCCCGGACAATCCACCAGCACTTCAACCCACCGATTCTGGCTCCTACCAGATTGATAAGACGCTCCAGGCTCAGCTAGAACCATACCCAAACGGGGATTAGACATATTGTGAACCTTACTCACCAAAAATTCTCGCGACCAATGAAAGGAGGTCGTGCATTCAGACCTGTCAATTTTAGCTGGCTTCAGTGGAGAAGTCGCTCTTGTATCCGACGCCCCAGCCTCGACGCTCTTCCACCCATGTCATTTTCTCACTATTGGTAGAGAGGAAAGCCTTAGAGTGTATGAGATCCTGTTCCTATAGCAAAATCAATTTTAAAGAAAGGATTTCATTGAGCTTAATCAAAAGTTATCGCGTATACACTCCCGGTTCATTATCCAGATTTTTGGAGATTTATGGCTGTCAAATGTGCAACCTCTCATGGGCATCAAGAATCAAAAAACCTGCCTGATTGACCTGTTCTTGCTTTCCGGTTTCCAAATGGCTGTTTCTATTATCCCAACCCTGCCTTAATACACCAATATCGTTCGGTGTTTTGTAATCAAGGAAACAACTAGCCAAATTGCTTCTGGTAGCCTTAGAATCAAGATTTTCAGATCCCATTAGTTGGAAAATTAATTTCTCAGGGATTTGAAGCGCTCGCCTCTGTTGCTCAACTCTTCTCCACTTGTACGCTTCCCAGGCTCTCGGAATCTTCCAGTTGTTAAAAACTTGTATCCCACGAAGGTCGGTTTCTCGTCTGCTTTGGACAGACTAAACGACCTCAAGACAACCTTCTCAGAATCACTTCTACACTCATAACTCGATCCTTGCTATGAATATTGCTGATTTGAACCAAACTGATACTCTCAAGTCTACAGAAGATACAGATTTTTCTCACATTGACCCCATGGAGACGGCGGAAACCGATTTGACTCGTGTGGAAGTTGAGTTTTCAGAAGTAGGGGATGATTTAGCAGCAAGTCGTTCATCGGGATACCGCAAAACTAGCTCCGATGACACTGTGGGTGCTTTTTTCAAAGAAATGGCGCGTTACCCACTGCTAAAGCCAGAAGAAGAGGTGGAGTTAGCCAATCGTGTTCAGTTCTTAGTGGCAATCAATGAACTCCAGGAACGCTTGCAGAACGAGTTGAGTCGCAACCCAACCAAGGCAGAGCTTGCCAAAGCCGCGAATCTGACAGAACGTCAGTTAGAAAATCGCCTCTATCGGGCTAGTGTAGCGAAGCGCAAAATGATTCGTTCCAATTTGCGATTGGTTGTCTCAATCGCTAAAAGATATCTGAACCGGGGTGTGCCTTTCCTGGATTTGATTCAAGAAGGTGCCTTGGGACTCAATCGTGCCACAGAAAAGTTTGACCCAGACAAAGGGTACAAATTCTCTACTTATGCTTACTGGTGGATTCGTCAGGCGATTACCCGCACCATCGCTAACGACGCCCGGACAATTCGCTTACCGATCCACATTGTCGAAAAGCTGAATAAACTCAAAAAAGCTCAGCGTGAACTCAAGCAACAACTACAACGCAATCCGAATGAAGAGGAACTAGCAGCAGCCTTAGATGTGACGCCCGCAAACTTGCGTCACTTGCTACAATTGCGTAGGCGATCGCTCTCTCTGAACCATCGAGTTGGTAAGGGAGAAGATACGGAACTGGTGGATTTGCTTGAGGACAATGATCTGCGATTGCCCGAAGAGCAGATGAGCGAAACCATGATGCGCCAGGAGATTTGGGATGTTTTGAGTGATGTACTGACGGAGCGGGAAAAAGATGTCATCTCTCTACGCTATGGTCTCACTAGCAGTGAACCCTACACCCTAGAAGAAGTGGGCGGTATATTCAATCTCTCCCGTGAGCGTGTGCGTCAGATTCAAAGCAAAGCGATGCGGAAGTTGCGTCGTCCCCAGGTTGCTCGACGCCTCAAAGGCTGGCTTAATTAGATTGGGGATTTTGAACCGCAGATGCACACAGATAAACGCGGATAGTCAATCCAAAATCCAAAATCCAAAATCCAAAATCCAAAATCCAAAATCGAATGACTACTGGATGCCTTCTGAGTTAACTTTGCGCCATGCAACACCCAGCGATGTGTCGGTGTTGTTCAATTTGATTTTGGCACTGGCAGAGTATGAACAGCTTTCTCATGCTGTAACTGGCAGTGCTGAGGCTTTGGAAGAACATTTGTTCGGTTCCAATCCTTATGTAGAGGCGATTCTGGCGGAGTATGGGGGGCAAGCAGTGGGACTTGCCCTATTTTTCCACAACTATTCGACCTTTCTAACGAAGCCGGGAATTTATCTAGAAGACTTATTCGTTCTCCCAGACTATCGGCGTCAGGGGCACGGTAAGGCGATTCTTACTTACCTGGCACAGTTAGCAGTTTCTCGCAGCTGTGGGCGTCTGGAGTGGAGTGTGCTGGATTGGAATGAACCCGCGATCGCATTCTACCAGCGTATGGGAGCATCGATTCTGGAAGCGAATCGAATTTGCCGCATCCCAGAGGACTCGCTGACTCAGGTGGCAAAGGGAGAATCGTCTTTAAGGCTGCGTCCATCTGTCCCAGAGGATATGCCAGTACTCTTTCGCTTGCTTCAAGGGAAAGCAGAGTTTGACAAGAAACGAGACACCCTCACTGGGAATCCTGACACCCTGAAGGAGCATCTATTCGGCAAGCGGACTTATGTTGAAGCACTTCTGGCAGAATCCGAGGGGCAAGCGGTGGGATTTGCCACCTTTTTCCACAACTATTCCACTTTTCTAACTAAACCTGGGCTATATGTGGATGATTTGTTTGTTTTACCTGACTATCGGCGTCAGGGTTTGGGTAAGGCGATGCTCACTTACTTAGCTCAGTTGGCGCTAGAGCGCAACTGTGGGCGGTTAGAGTGGTTGGTGGCGGTATGGAATGAGCCTGCGATCGCTTTCTATGAGAATATGGGGGCTTCAGTCTTACCAGACTGGCGAATTTGTCGGGTGACTGGCGATTCTCTTACCCAGCTAGCAGCGCTACCCTCCCCCAACAACATCAGCCAAGCTGTTGAAACATGAACTTTGATTGCCGATGATGTTGCAGATACTGATAAATTGTCAATAACTGTGTTTTTTCTCTTGCAGTGGGTAGTCCCTACACTGTAGAAAATAAGTATATCTACTCAGAATTTCAATTCATGGATTTCAGCTTGAGAGGAAAGGCGTCATGACTATTTGGGTAAATGAACAGATTGATCCGTCTGGTCTTCTCTATTCTTGTATTGCCTGTAGCAATGAAGATCAGGCGAAAGACTGCCACGAGTCTTTCGAGCAGAATTTGACCGATGTCCAAAAGTCAGCCGGTTGGGTGGCTCGTCTGAGAACCGTTAGTTCCTGGGATGAAGTGCCAGTCAATGCCTTGAAGCTGGACTAGACACCATTGCACAAGTCTTTAGCATGACTCGCTCAAACTTTGTAATTTGCTAATTGCTCACCGCGATCGCCTTTATCTAGTTACGGAAACAGGACAGGCAGTTCAGATGTCTGTTCATCGTCCAAGTTGCTTCATTGCCCAAAACCTGGGGCGCGTCTTACCTGATTGGAAGTTGCCTGTTTTGTGGGTGGTAATTGTCTTACAGCAATCGCGATACGAACTGGTGGAATCTACACCTCAGGTTGAGCGAGAGAAAGAGCGACTGAGGGAAAAGTTTATGCGCTTCGGCTTTGATGTAGCGTTTAATTTACGCGATCGCGGCTTCTTAAGTAACCTGATTGACCCTCGTACTGGTTATCCCTTGCTTTCACGCCCTGGAGAAATCCCTCATGATGACACAGCTGTAGTCAACGCTCTTTTAGGCTTTCCAGTCATTCGCAATAGATGCCGTGTCCTAGAGCATCCAATCTGGGGTAAGGCAGTTTATCCCAGTACTTTACTAACATCTGCCCCCCCGAAAGTTATCAAGCCTGTGCTGAAAAGTGTCGGATCGCAACATGGATGGAAGGAGCCAAAAACCAGAACACCGATTAAATAATAGTTTAGCCCCGCATGGCATGTAGGGGCGAGTCGCTTGTAAAATCTCTACTCACTACCAATAACTCCTTTAATTAGCAATAACCTAACCCGACTCGCTCTTTCTTTCCCTCCTTTAATGCCCTACGAACCCCAAAAACACCACCGTCGTTCCATTCGCCTCAAAGGATACGACTACACCCAAGCAGGTGCTTATTTTGTAACCCTTTGCATCCGTAATCGAGACTGTCTCCTTGGAGAAATCATCCAAGGCATCATGCACCTATCCCCCTTTGGTCGAATTGTGGAAAAAGAATGGTATCGAACTGCCACCGTGCGCCGCAACGTCGAACTTGATGCCTTCGTCATTATGCCCAACCACATCCACGGCATTATCATCCTCACTGATACCAACCGTAACCCATTGAGGGCGACCCGACGCTATTTACCTGTCTGTTCACCCGATTTTATCGAGCGGGTCGCCCCTACCGATCACCTTTTAACCCCATTGAGGGCGACCCAACGCTATTTACCTGTCTGTTCACCGGATTTTATCGAGCGGGTCGCCCCTACCGATCACCTTTTAACCCCATTGAGGGCGA
>CBDTXL010000117.1:0-12656 GCA_965364435.1 uncultured bacterium | reverse complement strand
GAGTTGGTTGAGTTAGACGATGCAGGTCACTGTCCCCACGATGAATGCCCTGAGCGGGTGAATCAGATTCTGTTAGACTGGCTTGCTGCTAAATGTACCGACAAAAAAGACACTAAGGCATCGTCGCTATTTGCTGCTAGCTGATATCATTTCGCGCTCCAACCTGTTACAGGCGCTATTCACTTGTAGGCATTCTCCCAAAAACAAAAATCTCCCTACTAACGACGAGCAGTAGAGAGTTGATCCGACTAAATTGTCTTAAAGTAGTTTCGCGTGTGAAGAGAAAGACTTAGCCAACGGTAACTTGAGTGGTGTCTACAGCAGTTGCACCGCTAACACCTCTGGCAATACTAACCATCTTGTTAAGGGTTGCTTGGTCAGCGACTTCGCCCTTTAAAACAACAGTGCCGCTAGTCTGGGCAACCCAGAGGCGCTCTTCGTCAGCCAGGTCAGGGTCTTGGTCAAAAGCCAAAGCCACCCGCTTGGCAAGACCGCTTTGGTCGTATTCTCCGTTTAAACCCACTCGCTCTGGAGGAATTGTTTCGGTGCTAGTGGTCGCAGGGGCTTGAGCTGTTGCAGGCTGGCTAGCCTGAGCTTCCTCCGGTTTTTCCATTCCAAAGAGTCTTTTTAACCAACCCATAACTTCTTTAGCTCCAATAACGATTGATTGACTTCAATATAATGGGTGAAGCTTGAAATTGAGAGCATCTACCGAGAAGAATAATTTAGTGACTTCCTCCTACTGTAGAGCGCGATAAGATAGAAATTTCCAGCCAAGACAACTTTAAGTTCTTGGCGATCGCCTAACGTGTGCGTTGCCCTTGTTCTAACTCATGAAACATACCCTTTCGGTACTGGTCGAAGATGAAGCCGGTGTCCTGACCAGAATTGCTGGTTTGTTTGCCCGTCGGGGCTTCAATATTGAAAGTCTCGCTGTTGGACCAGCTGAGCAGGTCGGCATCTCTCGGATTACAATGGTCGTCCCTGGAGATGACCGCACGATTGAGCAGCTGACCAAGCAACTCTACAAGCTGATCAACGTGCTGAAAGTACAGGACATCACTACAACGCCATGTGTAGAGCGGGAGTTGATGTTGATTAAGGTCAATGGCACCAGCTCGACGCGCTCAGAGATTATTGAATTAGCTCAGGTGTTTCGTGCGCGGGTAGTAGACATTGCCGAGGATTCACTCACTCTAGAAGTCGTGGGAGACCCTGGTAAAATGGTAGCGATTGTCCAGGTACTCGGAAAATTTGGTATCCGCGAAATTGCTCGTACTGGCAAAATTGCCCTAATACGGGAGTCAGGTGTTAATACCGAATATCTCAAGTCTCTGGAAGCCAAAGTCTCTTAATGAGCCGTCCAAAAACAACTGTCCATTTTTGCCCGGTTTTTCCGCTGAGAATGGCTAAGTTATTTTGGGACAATCCCTAAGCTGCTTCTAGACCTCTTGCACGCAGTCTATCGACACCAACTTTCCAATCCGATTTCATCTGTATAAATCTCGTGTTCATCTGTGTTTATCTGTGGTTCCAAATCCTAAATTCGCATGGTAAACAAGAGGTCTACTGAGGCGACAGTCGCACTGGCAGCTCGATCCAAAATTCTGTTCCCTCTCCAGGTGTCGAAAAACATTTCAGTTGACCACCGTGTTTTTCAACAACAATCTGGTAACTAATTGACAATCCCAAACCAGTGCCTTGACCAACGGATTTGGTGGTAAAGAATGGGTCAAATATCTGTTGTTGAACATGAGGCGGTATCCCAGTTCCATTGTCTGCAATACGCATCACCACTGTATTGCCATCTTGTAATTCTGTGCGAATCCGGAGCATCGGCGATCGCGATCGCACATCGGCTTCGCAGGAGCTGGCATCCCTAAGTTTGAGGGAAGAATCAGTTTCTTGTTCCTCTTGCCTTGTGCTTCGTGCTTCTTCTAGCGCATCAATCGCATTACTGAGGATATTCATAAACACTTGATTGACTTGCCCCGCATAGCACTCCACCAAGGGCAGGTCACCATACTCTTTAATAACCTGAATTTCGGGATGTCCTGCTTTAGCTTTCAGTCGGTGCTGCAACAGAAGTAGTGTGTTATCGATACCTTGGTGTAGATCAACCCGCTCGCTGGCAGCCTGATCTCGTCGGGAGAAGTTCCGCAGCGACAGAACAATCTGACGAATACGCTCTGCCCCTATCTGCATTGAGTCCATCAGTTTGGGCAAGTCTTCGCTCAGAAAATCTAAGTCAATTGCCTCCGCCTCGGCTTGAATCTCTGGTACTGGGTTTGGATAGTGCCGCCGGTAAAGCTCAACGAGGTGCAACAGGTCTTGAGTGTATTGAGTCGCGTGGGGGATATTGCCGTAGATGAAGGAGACTGGATTGTTGATTTCGTGAGCAATACCGGCGACCAACTGTCCCAGACTGGACATTTTTTCCGTCTGAATGAGTTGGATTTGTGTTTCTTGCAGTTCGAGTAAGGCTTGTTCAAGCTGATCTGCTTTTTCTCTCAATTGCGCTTCCGATTGTTTTAGGGCTGCCTCGGCTAGTTTTCGCTCGGTGACCTCACGGGTGTTGACAACAATGCGACTTACTGGTGCATCCATTAACAAATTGCTGTAAGTTGACTCTATATAACGCCACGATCCATCTTTGTGTCGAACCCGGAACTCGGTAGACAAAGCAGTTGTTGGATTTTGGAGGACGCCCTGAAAGTCATTCTTTACGGAGGAAACATCATCTGGATGGACAAAATCAAACATATTTTTGCCCATCAACTCCCCTGGCCTGCATCCCAAAATGCCCTGGATGGCAGGACTAACGTACCGGATGCTTCCATCAGCTTCCAAAATTGTAATCAGGTTGGAGCTGTTGTGAATTAGCGATCGCCATTTCGCTTCGTTTTGTGCCCAAACTATCGCTTCCTTCTTGCGTTCTTCCTCAACGCCAATAGCCGCGGCAATAATCCCCATTAGCTTCTTGTCGGCTTCAGAGGGAACGAAGTTGTTCTGATACATCACACACAGTGACCCAATATACTCACCAGCACATCTAACTGCCTGCCCCACATAGGTTTGCAACTGGTGAGGAACAATATAAGAATTGCTCTGGGCATAGCAGGTACTTTGTAAGTCCTGAACCACAAAGACCTGGTCACTACCGTTCTGAATGACCGTATTGCAGATGTGGTTCTTCGGTTCATCAACGCTTCTGAAGTCTGGGGGTGTATGCCACTGACCTAAAGACCAAAGCAAGCCTTGAGACAGTCGATTGTACAGTGCCCAAGTTCCCCCCAGTAAGTCTCCAGCCAATGCGGTGAGGCGGTCAATGTTCTCATCTGAGTCTGAAGTAAGGGTCAAAAAGCACTCATGGATTTTTGAGAGTTTTTCTCCTGCCTTAAGGTTAGTGATGTCACTAAACGTGCAGATCACTTGCTCAACACAACCATCCGCATCTAACTGCGGATCAGTATTGACAGACAGCCAAACGCGATCGCCCGTCACTGGTCGATAAATTCCTAGAACCAAGTTGCGTAGCGATTGGCGGGTTGCCAGTAGCAGCAAAGCATGTTTTGCCCGCACTGGTACAGACTGAAGTTTTAGCTGAAAAGGCGTTCCATCTTCTTGGATCACCTGCCAATCTGGGTCAAGCGGTGTTTGGTCCCGCAGTTGGCTTTCGGTCAGTCCTAGCAAGTTCAGTGCTATCTGATTCACGAAGCGGATTTCAGCCTGCGCTCCCATTACCAATACACCTACTGGCAATTCTTGGAAGAGCGTTTTAAATATGGTATCACCCTTAGTTGCTAGGGCGGCGCTTTGCTGATCTCGTTGTAAGGATAACATGGCTTCAAATCAGTGCACTGAGGGAATACCTGGAGCTTTTCTTGAGTTCCTTAGTTTTGAGTGTTTCGGTATATTAAGTACGCTCAAGAGTTCGATACATACCGCTCAAAGACTGGGCGGAACCTTCTTTACCTCTGTAAGCTTTAATACCTCGCTCTCCTGGAGGGGGAGCGTTCACTCAGGACAGAGGACTCAGGACTATTATTCTTGTGTAACTCGTTTAGCTGTTTAACTGGATACACCCATGGGAATAACTTCTCCGGCAATTTTTTGCCGAACTGGAAACTACTAGTGTAGCGGAACAGAAATAACCCACCAATTAGAGGATGGGTAATAACAGAAGATTAAATTCTACCTAGTAGAAGTCTAGGCTGATGGATTACTTTCGTAGAGCTGCACTAGTTTAAACATTTTTCTTCCTAAAGAAGAAACCCATATAGTTCCCAAGAGAAGCTATCTTCTTAAGGTAGATGAAGTTTGTTTTGTGCCTATTGATCTCGGTTACCGCAACTTTGTGATCTCGGTTACCGCAACTTTGTAACCTTCTAAATCTATTGCTAAATTGGGCTATATTAACCAATAAAATAAAATAATTTAAAAAAATTGATAAATAAAAATCTTTTTTCACATAAGTAAAAATAACAAAACTTTACTTATTAATTTACAAACCAAGTCGTTCCTCTACTCACAGTTTTATTAAAATTATATCTAATTTGGGAGATAAATCCCGAAAAAATTCAGAAAAAAAGTAGATTATCACGTCTCTGAAGAAAGTTGCAAGATTATCGACCCTAGTGCAAGGTGGTGCAAGTTTCCCACCACTTCTCAAAACCCCTATAACCCCTAACCTGTAACCTCTAACCTCTTTATGAGTTAGTTGCAACAAATTACCATTAACCTTTTACCGAGATTAGTGCGACAATAATCTAAATGTAAAGGAGCGCCAACCTAACTCATGCCCCAGTACCGTGCCCTTCACACCAAACTCAAGCGAAACAACAAGCAGAAAAGCCTACTTGCTCAACATCTGGGGCAGCACGATTCACTGGGAACTGGGCGTTGGAAATTTGTAATGCAGCACTCTCCACAGGGAAATGCAGCCCTAGCGCCATCGACTTACACAACCGTCTGGCGGCTAAAGCTCCAATTGGAAGAGTCCTGGTTTTACAAAGTCCCCTGCATGTTTGGCTCAATATCGGGGGCGGAATATCCAGAACGCTTTCCGAAGATGGGGTAAATTAAAGATGAAGGCAAATAACGCCCAAAATTCAAGAATAAGGGGCATCTACTACTCAGGCGCTTAATGTTCCCTTGCTAACCACTGTTGTTTCACGCTACAACAACCAATATTTTGCGGTGAGGGAAGCCAGTCTCATAGAGCAGCCGCCTGGGGGCTCAGCCAACCTTAACCCAAGGCAAAACTAAAAAGTCACAAGAATAGAGAGAAAAAGAAACTTCTTTTGTTTGTGCCCTTAGCCTTTTGACTTGACAGTGGGGAGATTGGGTGCTATCACTCTAACCAAACATTTTAGTCTGAACCCTATTGAGACAGCAGCTCTTAAGTGAGAGCAACTGGTTAGAGGAGAGCAATCCAAAGGGAGCATCCGTTGGTGGCTGAGTAGTAATGATCGGGGTTTACAGCTATCAGATGCCTGGAATGGGGATCAAGTATGGGAATTAGTACTAACGAGTTGCACCTAGCCGCGCTACAACTTGCATATAATCTTGGCGTCGGACTAGCGGCGAGCGCCTTCATTGCATCCTACAGCTCTGTACAACAGTTGGAGCAAGTCAGCGGTCCCCAGAAGAGAGAGCCTTCTGGTTTCATCTGGCTAGTGGGAGGAAGCTTGCTCATCGGGAGTGTCATCTGGATAATGCAATTGATCCCCATGCATGGCGTCCCAGTGCTACTTACTGGGTTAGGAACAACAGTCCTGATTGTGCTGCTAGCAGTAGCGCTCCTCCTGCGGAGGCGCTTCGCTAATCCTAGGGGGCAGCCGCTTACGAATTCAGATGAACCAGCCGAAAATGGCCAAACAGGAAGCACCAGACCTCTACAAAAACTAAGTCTGGTGCTCATGGCTACTAGGCGATCGCATTCGAGTGCGATCGCCAATTCAGTTGTCCCAGACCTGGAAGCGTTGGTGAAGCCTACCCAACAGGGGCATCTGTTGGGTCGCACTAACGCTAACGAGAGTGCGGCAACTACCAAGGAACTAGCGGGACGAAGTTCTCTTGATCGGGATCAGGCTTCAACGGCTCTGGGTGAAAGCGAAGCTCGTTACCAATTCCTATCACAAAACTCCAGCGATCTGATTTCCCGACATACGCCAGAGGGTATCTATTTATATGCTTCACCCGCTTGCCGCCCTCTCCTGGGATATGAGCCAGATGAGCTTGTAGGACGTTCTATCTACGAGTTTTTCCATCCTCAAGATTTGGCTGCGCTTAGCCAATCCCACTCAAACATCCTCAAACTACCAGAGATGGATACATTCAGCTACCGCATCCGCCGTCAGGGTGGTGATTACATCTGGTTTGAAAGCACTACGAACCCTATCTACCATCCAAAAACAGGTGTTTTGGAAGAAATTGTCGCCGTTTCGCGTGACATTACCCAACGGAAACAGGCAGAAGAAGCGCGACACGAGAGCGAACGTCAGCTCCAGAAGCTTACCGCCAATGTGCCAGGAATGATCTACCAATTTCTACTTCAGACAGATGGCTCTGTCTCCTTCCCTTTTGTTAGTAGTGGTGCTCGCGAAATCTATGAATTAGATCCTGGATTTATCCAGCAAAATGCTGCGGTTGTCATCGATCTAATTCACCCTGAGGATCGTGAAAGTTTTGAGGACTCTGTCGCTGTCTCAGCCAAAACCTTGCAACCCTGGAGATGGGAAGGGCGGTTTATGACGGCGTCGGGAAATTTAAAATGGCTTCAAACTGCTTCCCGTCCTGAGTTGCAAGCCAATGGCGATATTCTCTGGGATGGGATGCTGATGGACATCACTGAGCGCAAGCAATCCGAGGCGGCGTTGTACGAGAGCGAACAGCAGTTTAAAGCCACCTTCGAGCAGGCAGGCGTCGCCATTGCACAGGTGGGAGCAAATGGTGAGTTTCTACAGGTCAACCAAAAACTGTGCGAGATTACAGGGTACAGCCGGGAGGAACTGTTGAAACTCACCCTGATGGAGATTACCTCCCCAGAAGACCAAGCCGCTGATCAAATGTACTTGAACCAGTTTTTTAACTGGGAGAGGCAGACGCTCAACCTTGAGAAGCGCTACATTCACAAAACGGGTTCTTTGGTTTGGGTAAATGTGACCGTGTCACTCGCCCGCGACGTGACTGGTGCCCCAAAGTATTTTATCGAGGTGATCGAAGACATCACTGATCGCAAACAGGCACAAGACGCATTGCAACGTCGTGAAGAACAGTTTCGATCGCTGATTGAATATGCTTCAGACATCATTACCATTCTCAACAGTGATGGGACGATCAGTTATAAAAGCCCATCCATACAACGCATGCTAGGACATGATCCAAAAGACCTGATTGGTCTAAACATGTTGGAGTTGGTTCACCCAGAAGATAGTCAAAGATTGATTAAGTCTTTCAAAGAGGTGGTTCAACGTCCAAGTTGCGGTCTACCTGTAGAATTTCGGATTCGCCATAAAGACGGTTCTTGGCATACTCTTGAGGCTATCGGTCAATCTCTGCTTGATGAGGAGGCGGGAGAAATGAAGATTGTTGTTAATTCCCGCGACATCACGGAGCGCAAACAGGCAGAGGCGGCAGTGCAAAAAGCTAACCGCGACCGGATCAATATTTTTGAGAGCATCACTGAGGCTTTCTTTGCAGTTGATCACGAATGGCGATTTACCTACATCAACCCGAAAGCCGAGCAGGTTTTATCGCGGTCTCAGGAGGAGTTGCTGGGCAAGTGTGTTTGGGATGAGTTTCCCCATGTCGTCGGTTCCTCGTTTGAAGAGCAGTTTCGTCGGGCGGTTGCCGAACAAGTCAGTGTCAAATTTGAGGAGTTTTACCGACCCTTCGATCTCTGGCTTCATGTGCGTGCCTATCCCTACGAAGGAGGCTTGTCAGTTTACTTCAAAAATATCACCGAACGGAAACATGCCGAGACGTTGCTTGTGGAGCGATCGCGCCTCTCAACGCTGGCGGCAGAAGTTGGCGTTGCTCTCGCCCAGGGTGGGACGTTACGGAGAATTCTTCAGCTTTGCACAGACGCAATGGTGCAACAGCTTCACGTCACCAGCGCCGTGGTATGGACATTAAACCCTGTATCTCAACAGCTAGAACGACAAGCTTCTTCCGGTCGATTGCTCCCCCTGAAGCCTGACCTTATACACTTAATCGCTCAAACCCGTCAACCCTACTTGAGCAGTGAGCCGGTAGAAGAATTACATTCGGGCTCACTCCCGAATCATTTTTCCGGTTACCCTCTGATTGTGGAAGACCGGCTGATCGGTGTAATGACGTTGTTAGGCAATCAACCGCTTACGGAAGAAGCCTGTTTCACTCTCAGTTGGGTCACCAATGCGATCGCAGTGGCGATTGACCGATATTGGGCGCGTTCAGAACTGCTCAGCCGTCGAGAGTCGCTACTGTTCGGGCTAGCCAATCAAATCCGCAACTCCCTGGAACTCGATACCATCCTGGAAACCGCTGTACAGTCAATTCGCAGCCTATTGCAAATTGACAGGTGTCATGTATTATGGTATGAAGCGCACGAGATAGCACCCTCTTGGGAGGTAGTCACCGAAGCCAGAAATCCCAGCCTAAAAAGCCATATCGGTCAATACACGACGGCTCAGATCGGACCGTTTGTTGATCAGCTTTTAAACCAGCAAATCATCCAAATTGATGAAGTTGAGACCTTCAGTGACCGCGCAGGACGGCGGTTCTTACGGACTTTGGGCTACACCTCGATCTTGTCAATACCCATTAAGACTCAGGCTGGGAAAATTGGGGTGATTACCTGCGGTCATTGCACCAAACCACGGCCCTGGGATAATAGCGAAGTGGAACTGCTACAAGCAGTGGTTGCTCAATTAGCGATCGCCCTTGATCAGGCAGAACTCTATGCCCAAGCTCGTCAAACTGCCGAGATTGCCCAAGCGCAAGCTCAAAAACTAGAGCTTGCCCTTAACCAGCTGCAAACCACCCAAGCCCAACTGGTGCATAGCGCCAAAATGTCTAGCTTAGGACAGTTGGTTGCCGGTGTCGCCCACGAGATTAACAACCCCATCAACTTTATTCACGGCAACCTCGCTTACGCCAGCGCTTACTTCTACGACTTACTAGGCTTGTTGCGTCTTTATCAAGAGTACTACCCGGAGCCTGCTGACACGATTGTGGAGCAAGCTGAGGTAATTAATATTGACTTTATCGCCAAAGACCTCCCCAAACTCCTCTGTTCAATGCAACGAGGGTCTGACCGCATACGCTCGATTGTGCTTAGCTTGCGGAACTTCTCGCGGCTGGATGAAGCCGAAATGAAGAAAGTTGACTTGCATGAGGGTATTGACAACACTCTGTTAATCTTGCAACATCGCCTGCAACCCAAAGATCACAGTTGTGAAATTCAAGTTGTCAAAGAGTATGGTGACCTGCCAGACGTAGAGTGTTATCCAGGACAGCTCAATCAAGTCTTTATGAACATCCTCAGCAATGCTATTGAAGCCCTCAAGGAGTCTTTAGTCGGAAATCAGGAACACCCCTCCCCTTCGATCACCATCCGCACCAGCATTTTAGACAGTTCTGACTCAAGTCAAAATTCTGTTTCTCTGCTCAATGGGAACCACACAGACAAAAGTGCGGGCACGGGAGCATTGCTCCCACAAAACTCCCAAAGCGTCGTTATTCAAATTACTGATAATGGCCCCGGAATGAGTGAGTCAGTGAAGGCGCGACTATTCGACCCCTTCTTCACTACCAAACCTGTGGGACAAGGCACCGGCTTGGGATTGTCTATCAGCTACCAGATTGTCGTAGAGCATCACAAGGGCATTCTGACTTGTACTTCCGCCCCAGGGCAAGGTACTGAGTTTTGGATTGAGATTCCAATTCAACAAGTGTAGTGAGCGGTAGGGTTCTTGTTCAAGAAAATGCGGGTAGTGGCTAGTCATCTACCCGACGAAGTGGAACTTATTGTTTTAACCCCTACAAATACAGCTCGACCAAATAATTGTGTCATTCTGTAGCAACGCACACAGTATACGCCCTCAATAGCCGGCTAATTAGTATGAAGGCGATACTAGGGCTAGCGATCGCTAACTCTTAAAGTCAGTCAGCGCCACTAGGGATGAAGGAGTGCGATTCTCAAAGGTTGGTGATTGTACCATCCGGATTAATGCGAATCTTCTGACCGTTGAACTTAGTGAGCGTATAGCCAGGGAAGTCCTCATTGTAGGTTCGTATCCGGTCTTGCAAGAACGCGATCGCAACCGCTTCACCCAGCAGTTGCCCTTCAGTCCCATCCGTGCGCCAGTGTACACCCGTGAAGTCTCGTGCATACCCAACGTTAGAGGCAAGCTTGTTCAGTTCGCCCCCCACCGTGAGCGTCCCTGAGTAAGGTAGCAATGCCGTACCATCGTCATTGGCAACCAGAGGATTGGGGATTTCAAAGTCTTCGTTGAAGATTGCCTTCAACACCGTAACACCAGCACCGCCATAGGTCGCATGGCCTGATGGGTATGCGGGGTGGAGAGGCGACCCTTCGGGGTAGGACATCGGCAACAGGTAGCTGCCAGTTTTACCCCTACCGAAATTCAGGTTTTGCGCCTTGTTGTGATCGAATACCCGCTCCAGCAGATCGGTATCAGCCAGAATTTCTTCATTGACGGGGTAATCAGTGTCGCGACCAGACTTGATGTTGTCGATCCAGCCAGCATAGACCTCTGGCCTGAGACGGCGATGCACCAGCCACTTCTGGTACCAAGCCGCCTTCAGGGCTTCGACGGCTATCCTGGAGGAGATATCCGTCAGATCAGCCAGACCAAACGTGACAAAACCTTGCTGGGTCGGGTTGCTGATGTAGGGATTACCTGGATCGAGAGCCGCTGAGCCGTAGTTCAGCAAAATCGAGGCGGCATAGTAGAAGTGCGACAACGGAGGGTCTCGATGGATATATTCACCCAATGAACGGCTGCTGTAGATGAAGCGCGTTCCCTCAATCAATGAATCATTTCCTGGCACACAGCCGTTCTGGAGCTTGAGGTATTCATCGAAATCCGTCATGTAGTCGAGACGTTCAGTGGTAGTACGGTAACGTTGTTCAACCGGGAGGGCACCAAGGATAAAGGGCTGATACAGAAACTGAGAAACAAACGGACCAGCCAGGTCGCCTGGAGTATTGACTCGAAACAGGGTGCCCGTCGTCACGCGACCGTTCTCTTTCGGTCCCCGGAAATCTGAATAGTTGTCCGACAAGCTATTCGCCGCTGCGATCGTCAGAGGGTCGGTATCATATTGAGAGAACGGCACATCGCGGGTGAGTGCCTGCCAGTAGACCTCCGCCATCTCACCAGATTCCTCCGCACTGTCGAAGGCGGGAGCTGGACGCATCGTCAGACCGTGGGAATCTTGTCCCTCAAACTGGTAAGCATAGGCGGCTTGGGGACAGACTAATCTGATCTGTGCCCGTTCTGGGACGGTGCAACCCAGGGGAATGACATCGAAATCAGCTTGTTGCCCAGATTTGAGAGCCTTAATTAGGGCACAGTAAGCTGTAGGGTCTACCTCACCCACCCCATCGTGCGGCAGCCCCTTTGTGTAACTACCGATGTAGTTCTGATCGGCAAACCGCTCCTCGTCACCGTTATTGGGATGGTCAGTGATAAACGCTTCCTGTTGTTTTTCTGCGGCATCTATACGAAGTGCGGTTGCTGCTTGGCTGCGCTCCTCTCCAATCAGCGGACCAATCTCCCCAGTTTCCCCAGTTCCGAGTTCAATCAAGACTTCAGTGTTTCCAGCTGCCACGTTCCACAAAACTGAATCCTCAGTACTCTTAATCAGCTCATTCTCCTGAAATATCCTGAAGAAGAGGTCTGGTCGCTTCTCTAGAAAGATTTCTTGAAAGTACGACTCGTCGAATTCAAGCTGGAAAGCACCTTGCTCATCTGTAATCGTGCTGCCAACCAAGTCGTCGTAAATTAAGTCTTTATCCCATGCCTCAACCCGGAGCTTTGCCACTCCGCAGCCCGTCTTGCAGTCAATTACGCGACCCGAAATATGGAAAGTTGCCATGACTCTTCCTCTTTTTTATTTATTAAACTTCTTGTAAAAGTCCATTGCAGCTAGAACATCGATTCAGTAATCCTAGAAGAACCCCTCCCTTAGCCCTTCAAGAGATGCTCCTGAGGGGAATTCTTACTCCCCCTTCCCTGATGCGAGAAGGGGGTTGGGGGGTTATGTTTTTATTAGTGAATCGGTGTTCTAGATAGCTATAGTACTTATCACCCTCTTGTTTGCCTTTTATGCAAGAAGTCTATGAACTGCCTTGAACTATCTACCTGCCGGTATGTTGGCATAGTCAGATGAGGAGTGACAGTACCACAGGAGGGTACTTTTTGCTTTTTTGCTCTTGGTCGTGAATTCTTGAGTGGTAAAGCGGTAATAACTCATTACCCATGACCCATGACCCATGACCCATTACCCATTACCCATGACCCATGACCCATTACCCATTACCCATTACCCATTACCCATGTCCTCACCTCTGCTTTGCCACTTTCTGATTGGACCACCAGGCAGTGGCAAGTCAACGTTGGCGACTCAACTCACTAAACTCG
>CBDTXL010000116.1:0-12740 GCA_965364435.1 uncultured bacterium | reverse complement strand
CCAGCCGGGAGGTTTCCGCCAAATTCTAATGATTCAATTTCTTCAATTGATCCTGCCCGGGAATCGATCATGCGCCCAATCATGTCAAAAATATTTACTGTTATGGATTCCCTGCCTGACGTGAGCAGTTGTAAATTGGTACGTTCCGAGAACGGATTTGGAAATGCGATGGCGTCGAGGGAAACCTCCGCCATCCTTGCAACGCCCGGAACAATCAATGAGCATGTTTTGCCAAACGGCCCTGCCGGCTCGGTGAGGTTGAAGATCATTCGGACGTTTACATTGTACATTCCACCCGGAACAAGGCCGAGTCCGGAAAAATCATTCAGACTAAAAACTCTCAGATTTTTTACTACTTCAACGCCGGCGGGCATTCCCGGACCCGTAAGTTTAAAACCGTACGCGATTGCACCGGGATAAGAATCAGCGTATATCGATGTAGACATGGAAGGGACGGCGTATGGAAGGCCAAAACCGTTGTCGCATTGCGCGGTCGTAATTGAGGAAGTTGGGAACAAAGGAGTCAGGACCGAACACAGATTTCCGTATGGAAGATAGCTACCGTCGGTATTTTTTACGGCGACGTCAACATTGTAACTTTTATTGTACTGGACAACAAAATCCGTGATCATGCTCATCCTGAACTCGCGGATGGGCCGCTCCAGTTCCTGCGTGTTTCCAGGATTGAGCGGATCGGTAATCCTGAATTTAAACCCGTTCGCATAATCGATCACCGGACAGTATATAATATCCGACATCAGCGTAAGCGTTGTATTGCACGAGGCAAGCTGTGTGGTGATCGATGGTGTTGAGACGGTACAATTTGAGGCGGTAAACGGCTGCAGGTAACCGGCAAAATATACCGCAACCTCAATCTTATACGATGTCCCAAAAGCATACGTGGCAAGCTGCGTCAATTTCATGGCACGAAGCGGCGTGTCGAGGAACTGGATCGAACCAGCATTGGGGCCCGTCATCGTGGTCACGCGCCAACGATAACCCTGGGCGCCCGCAACAAGATACGCGTAAATGTAGGTGTCGATCGCAGGCAGCGTTGTGCTGCATAAAGTTGGGGAAACCTGGGACACCTTTGGCGGAAAACCTTCATCTATAAGGCCATCGCAATCGTCGTCAATCAGGTTGTATCCAACTTCAGCCGCTCCCGGAAACACAGTGGCGGAATTATCATCGCAATCCGAATTGGTGAGTGAGAAACCGGCCGGCGGCACATTGCCGTCTGCTGCACAAACATCTATTAAAACTCCCGCGCCAAAAGTATCATTGTCCATATCAGCATAAAATGGAAAAGTTTGATGGATGGCAGAATTTGTATCATCGCAATCCGTATTGTCTGTCACGAAATTCGGTGGCGGGCCAAAACACGAAACCTGAGGTGCGTTTAAATTTCCAAATCCGTCATTATCAGAATCGGCATAATACGTCACATTTGGATTTAGCGTGATCGTAATCGATCCGGCTGGAGACACACATCCCATATGATTTGAGACGGTCAGAAAATATGTTGTCGTTTCTGCAGGAATGATGTTTGTCGGCGCTGGCAGTGAAGATACGAATCCGGCCGGATCGGACGTCCATGAATAAACTGGTGTCGCGGATGTGGTTCCGAAAACCGTTACGTTATCGATTGCCCAATACAGATCATTTGTGCCGGTTAACTGAAACCTGACATAAACAAGCGGCTGATTTACAAAAGCATTCAACGAAACGTTCGTTTGGACAAATCCGGTTGAGGTTCCAACGGTTGAGGTACTTGCATTGACATTGGTCCAGGTGAATCCATCCGTGGACGCCTGAACGCGGGCAACCTGATCTCCCTGATGCTGATGATTCTGAAAGAAGCTTAACATACATGTCGATAAACCGATTGTGCTGAATCCCGGAGATTGAAGATTTGTATTGGTTATCCCGCCTGCCCCTTGAGCCGCGCTGTTGGAGAGATAAAACCGACTGCCGTCATTACTTATAAAAATGGCTACGGGCGTAAGCGTTCCGTAAAAATTGTCTCGAAGCGTCCATGCCGCATCAGCCGGAGTACCTCCAAGGCTTGCATTCGATGTTGAAAAGGTGTTGGTTGCCCCATTGAAATTTTCACTGATTAATGTGATGGTCGATAGAGAATTCAATGCAACGTTTGCTGCCAGATTCACGGGGCTGCCTTCACAAATTGTTGTCGCGTTAGCGATTGGAGTAACCGCAGGAAGCGGTGATACCGTAACGATGGCTGAATTCGAAGTGACTGTGCCATATTCATTTGAGACCATGACGGAGTAAACCCCGGCCGTGGCCACAGTGACGTTGGTTAACGATAATGTTGGCGAATTTTCTCCACCCATGGCAACTCCGTTTTTCATCCATTGGTACGAGTCGGCATTGATTGCGATAACCGTCAGATCTACATTTTGGCCCGCGCAAAGGTTGGCCGCGAATGGGTGTTGAACGATTTCAGGCACCGGAAAAGTCCATGAAATTCTGATCCTGCCCGCCGCGCCATTTCCCGGAGGCAATGTAACCAATCCACTGAGGGTTTTAGCGCCGCCACCGCCACCGCCGCCGGGCACAACGCCGTTAATGTTCAGTAACTGTGTAGCAGCGTTCCCCCCATTTCCGCCCTCGGTTGGCGCAGCAGCTCCCGTTGCTGAAGTTGCTGCAGTTCCGGCTTGAAGCGATCCCGCAGATGATCCGCCGCCACCTGCCCCGGCGCTGTTGCCACCGTTAAATGTCACATCTCCAATTGACGCGGAAGCCAAACCACCGGAGATCGCGCTAGTCGCATTGTTTGCACCTGTGCTTCCGCCCTTTGCCAATATCGTAGTTGGGGAGCCAAACCAACTGTCGCCACCTGCCGCAGTTGTTGAACTTCCCGCACCAACGGTTACCGTATAAGTTGTATTTGGAACCACAGCCAGAACAGATCGTGCATAAGCGCCACCGCCACCGCCGGACTGTGTCCCATTTCCACCACTGGTTCTCGCGGCGCCCCGACCGCCCCCGCCCCAAGCCTCTACTGTGATTGAACTGATGCCATTGGGAACTGTAAATGAGCCGCTGTTATTGAATACTTGAACCTGGCTAAATGATGGCCATATGGCAAATAAGAGCGTTGCACATACGTAAGTCATTTTCCACATTTGATTTGTTCGGCCGTATTGTATCTGATTGGCCACGCCCCTACCCGGTAAAGTAATTTTTTTCATGATGATGAAAATTTTCTTAGATAAACTAAGTGGTTAATAATCAAGTGGTAGGGATTGACTTAAAGCTAGATAATGGCAGCAAAATAAATCGAATTGCATCGATTAAGTGCAGATTTACTCGATGAAATTCACTGCGTTGTCTAAAAAAATATAAAAAAAAAGCCCCTCCAAATTGGAGAGGCTTTCTTATTTGAGAAGTTAACTTTATCTCTTAATGACCCTGAGTGTCTTAACTTCCTCACCTTGAGAGACGATGACGTTATAAACACCTGCAGGATATCTGTCGCCTAAGCTTACGGATTCAGTTTCTGATACCGTGGCAGTACGCTCCTCAAGAAGCCTTCCTGCCATATCGTAGATCTTGATTCCAACTTTATCGTTTACCGATGTGGTAAGATCGATGTTAAAGCTTTCGGCAAATGGATTAGGATAAGCGATTGCATTGAATTCAACAGCTTTGATCCTTGATCCGCCAGGAACCGTCAACGAACATGTCTTACCGTAAGGTCCGGCAGGCTCGCTCAGGTTGAAGATCAATCTGACGTTAACGTTGTAAGTCGATCCAGGAACGATTCCCATTCCCGCAAAGTCATTCAACGTGAATACGCGAAGGTTTTTCACAACCTCGACACCTCCAACAGGAAGTCCGCTGCCTGTAAGCCTGAACGCATATGCGATGGCGCCAGGATACGACACGGCGTAGATCGGTGTGGTCATGCTTGGAACCGCATAAGCGCCGCCAAGACCGTTATCGCACTGAACATCCTGGATTCCCGTTGTAGGGAACATTGGAGTCATCACCTGGCAAACCGCTCCGTAAGGAAGGTAGGTGCCGTCGGTGTTTTTGATGGCAACATCGACGTTATAAGATTTGTTGTATTGTACAACAAACGCCGTAACCATGTTCAGTTTGAAATCACGGATCGTGCGATCGATCGTTTGCGTGTTTGTAGGGTTCAGTGGATCGGTGATCCTGAATCTATACCCCGCTGCAAACGGAACATTGTTCGCATAGATGATGTCGTTGATATTCGACAATGTCTGGCCACAAATTGTAAGCTGGGTAGTTGCGCCCGGAGTTGTGATGTTACAGTTCGATGCTGCATATGGCTGTAGCCATGGTCCGGCACCGATATACACTGCAACTTCCACTTTATAGGTCGCGCCAAACGCATAGTTCACCAATTGTGTCAGCTTCATTTGACGAAGCGGAGTATCCAGCAATTGTACCTGTCCGACGTTCGGACCTGCAATCGTGGTTATTCTCCATTGGTATCCTTGTGCGCCCGATACAAGTCCGGCGTAGATCATCTGATCGATGGTCGCAAGTGTCGTTCCGCAGGTCGCTGCAGCAACAGTAGTCACTTTAGGCGGGAAGCCTTCGTCGATCAATCCGTCGCAATCGTCATCGATCAGGTTGTAACCGATTTCAGGTGCACCCGGATAAACTGTTGCAGAACTGTCGTCGCAATCATTGCTGTTAGCAACAACGCCCGGTGCAGCAGCACACGCCATAATTGGCATCAGTGCATTTCCGAAACCGTCAAGGTCCATATCCGCATAGTATGTGGTCGCAGTAGTTACTGCAACATTCACAGACTGAGTACGGGTACAACCTGCTCCGGAAGTCACAGTTGCAGAATAGCTCGTTGTACTAGCCGGTTTTGCGTATACGGTTGATGAAGCAGCTCCCGAATATGGAACAGTCGCAGCCGCATCCGTAAATAATCCGGCGGTTGGTGACCAGATTGGCAACTGGGTTCCATTGAGTTGGATGTTGTCGATCACCCAATAGAAGCCCCATACCGACACATAATTGTATCGGATCATTACGTTCGACTGATTCAGATAAGCATTCAAGCTAACTGATGCAGGAGCAGGTACTGTAGCTGTTCCAACTGTGGTTCCTTTATAATCAACCAAAGTCGACCATGTTGATCCGCCATTTGTTGATATCTGTAACAACACCGTTACGTCTCCCGAATAAGCTTGATAGAAATGCTCGAACGTCAAAGTAGCCGAATTTAATCCAACTGTACTGAATGACGGCGAAACAAATTGCGTGTTGGTTGTTGAACCGCTTCCGCCCACATCTGCATTTGCCATAATGAATTTTCCACCGTTGGTTGTACTATAATTGGTGAAACTGTATGTATATGGCGATGTGCGGATCGTAAAGTTAGAAGCAACCGGAGACGTTGGAGCGTTTACGCGTGTCCAGGCAGCTGCATCGTTACTGAAATTCTCAGACAATGCTGAAACGTTTCCACCGGTTGCAGTAAGCAATTGCGCCGGATCTGCGGAACATAATGCCGCTGATGAAGGAGCAATAGCAATCGCTGCAGGAAGCGCGTTAACCGTAACGGCTAAAGTTTTGGATGTCGAACATCCTGCGGCAGAGATAGCATTCAACGTGTACACACCGGAGTTTGCGCTGGTAACAGACGCAATTACCGGGTTCAGGTCGGTCGATGTAAATCCGTTAGGACCCGACCAGGAAACCGAAGCAGCATTGGTTGCATTTGCAGAAAGAGTCAGAGAGCCTCCGATGCATGCTGATGATGCCGAGGGTGACAAGACCGGTAACGCATTAAGGGTTAATGCAACGGCATTCGAGATAGCCGGTGCGCCACATGTTCCGGTAACAACCACATCATAATCTCCAGCCATGGCCAAAGTAGTTGCCGGAATCGAAAGCGTAGCGGTTGTCGCAGATGCATTTCCTGTTACAGGGCTGCCATTAAGACGCCACTGATACGTAAGCCCAGGTCCGGTCGCTGCAACGGTAAAGGTAGCAGGCTGACCCTCACAGACTTGCTGTGGAAGTGGTTGCGTGGAAATTGCTGCACCCGTTTCGATTACAACATTAACTGATCCTGTGCCACTGCAACCAGAGGCAGCAGTTATGGTTACGTTGTATTGCGTATTCTCGGAAGGGTTGACAACAGGGTTTGCTGCACTTGATGTAAATCCGGCAGGCACCGATGTCCACGCATATGTAAGTACAGGCTGGTTTCCAGGCGTATATCTGTACATTCTTCCGGACGCTGGCTGACCGCTGTTGCCATCGTTTGCCGTTACCGTACTTGAAGTGTTCGATGATATCGTTGCGCTGTGGAAATTTCCTGTGCCTGTACCACGAATACCTACAGTGGCACTCATAAAGGCAGAAGCCATGGTTCCGTATCGGAATTCGATGACATTAGTCGTCTCATACATCCACAATTGGAATTTGGAATTTGGCGTTCCCGTCGTGTTACGAGGAATGGTGACATTCCATTCTACGATACAGATCCTGCTTGGGGCCGTTCCGACGACCAGTTTCCTCACATATCCGCCAAGGCCTGTTCCGCCAAGGGCAACGTCGTCCCAATAAGGCGCAATTTTCGGAGTGTTTGTTGCACTCGTCATTGAATTTGTAAACTGATCTGCAGCTGTAGTCGTTCCCATTCGGATAAATCCATCCGGAGAAGCAGAAAAATCAGTATAGTTGGTACCGTTAAAATTGAATGTAAATCCAATTCCTGTGGCAGCCATTCCGGTATCATCATTTGGTGCTACTCCAACATTCGTCGCACCTGTCATTGGGTTCAATGCTGCACCCGTGCTGGTTGAGAATGTATAGAGGTTAGCTGTAGAAGTCGTGAATGGCACAAGTCCCTGCGAATTCAGCTGGACTGCACCGCCAGGGCAAACAGTTCCTGGTGTTGCGGTTGCGATGGCGGTAACACCGTTTCCAACTGTGACAGTAACTGTAGCACTTGATGTGCATCCATTGGCATCGGTGCCGACTACTGTATAAGTGGTGGTGGTTGCCGGTGAAGCAGTTACCGTTGCTCCTGTGGTGGCGCTCAAACCGGTAGCTGGCGACCAGCTATATGATACACCGCCATTCGCTGTAAGCGATACTGCAGTACCCGGAACACAGTATGTAGCCGATGGTGGCGTTACTGCGATAGTCGGACTGCCGACAGTTAGTGACAATGCTGCCGATGTTGCAGCTGCACATGGTGCGGATGCGTTGGCAATCAACTGATAGTAATATATGCCAGCCGGTGTACCTGCAATCTTATTGACGGTCAAAGTTGACTGTCCTGCAATTGGGGACAATACATTTGAAACACTATAAGAAAGTGTTGCCGGCGTTCCATTAGCCACATTTGTCCACGGACCTGTTGGCGAAGTGGAATATTGCCACTGGTAGGAAGATACATTTCCAGTTGTATTAACCGTGAATGAACTGGCGGTCGTACCGGATGAACACATCAATGCATTTCCTGTATTTGATCCAAAAACGACACCTTCATTTACGGTAAGAACCGCAGGATTCGACGTCGCGCCGTTGGCCGGACCTTGAACGGCAGCAATAAACTGCCATCCTGAGTTTGCCGTAGTAATATTCGAAACTGTCAGGCTGGCTGTTGTAGCACCTGAGAAAGTAACGTTTGCAAACGAGCCGTCGGCAATCGGACTGTCAAAATCGAATCCTAAACCGGTATCTACGAACCAGCTGAATGTTGGTGTTGAACCTTCACCTGACGGATCAAGCGTGAAAGTCGCGACTCCCGTACCAGTGCTGCACAAAGTTACGTTCGACGGATCGGCATCGATACCTGTATCGCCAACATTTAGGATGGCAGGCGAAGAATCGAAAGTATCACATACTCCAGTTGGTTCAATATGCACCATATAGAAGTATCCGTTAAATGATGCCGGTGTATTGGTAATGGTCAAGGTATCGGTATTGGAACCACTATAATTCGGCCCATCCGCAACGGGACTGAATGTGGCTCCCATATCCGTACTAACCATCCATTGGTAAGATGCGATTCCACCGGTGGCTGCAACAGAATAAATAGCAGTGGATCCTGTTACAACAGTCTGTGTTACAGGACTGGTCGAACTGATAGGCTCCGTAACATTAACCACATCGGTCACTGACGTAGAACATCCATTATCTGTAACGGTGTAACTGATCGTAGCTGTACCGGCGGAAACCGCAGTTACGATTCCATTTCCGTCAACAGTAGCGACATCTTCGTCAGATGAAGACCAGAGGCCGAATACAGTAGCGCTATTCATGTCAATTGTTGCACCGCCAACGCACATGTTTCCGTCGCCATCGAAGGTAATCGGACTCACATTTGGCATTGGATTAACGATCAAATCATTTGCACTTAAAGCGGTTCCCGTTGGTGCAATAACTTCAATTTTACCTGTAGCTGCATTTGCAGGCATAATGGCTGTAATTGTCGTATTGCTGTTGACAACAAACGAAGTTGCCGGTGTGCCATAAAAATTGACCGCCGTAGCACCTGTGAACGCGACCCCGGTTATTGTAACCGTTTCACCTCCGGCAGCACAGACTTCTGCTGGCGTAAAGGATGTGATCGATGTTGGTATATTTTCGACAAGGACATCATCCATATATAATACCCAACCATCCTGTGGATCATTCTCCCTTACGAAAGCAATGAAGATGTTTTGGTTGACAAATGCCGTCAAATCAACAACATACTCTACATATGTCAATGTATTTACCGGTGTTGATGGAAGGACAGTCGTGGTGAACGCCGGAAGATCACGCGTAGTTGTCGACACTTTTACCGCAATTTCATCCGGTTCGAATGTGCTGTTGCAACGAACCCAGAAGCGAAGCCTTTTTGGCTCGGCTCCCATAGTCAGTTGAGGCGTGATCAAATAATCACTATTGCTCGAACTGAAATCGGTGTTGATCGATGCACATCGCGCACCGGTACGAGGATTCACCGTAGATATTCCCCATGCGCCGCTTCCTGCAGCATTTACTACCGTAAAACAAGAGATGCTTGCTGAAGTGGTTTCGAAAGTTTCACTCCAAGGGAATGATGTGATCGGATTACACAATGTGACGAAAGTAGTAGGACCAGCCCACGGACTATTATCGCCGGCGGCACAGCTTGCGCGCACATATACGCTATAGGTAACGCCACCTGATGCAAGTCCGGTGATGTTGGCAGTTGTTACTCCTGCCGCTGTAGTTCCGCTTGTAAACAACCCCGTCGCGCCACTTCCTGCAGCGCCGCTTGTACGAATTTCGTACTCGTACCCATTTGATGGTAAACTTGCAGAAGCAGTCCATGAAATCGTAGCGGTGGTTGTAGTCACGTTAGAAGTCGTGATGCCTGTAGCAGGCAAACACGGTACTTTTACAGTAACTGTATAGCTGTTACGGCTCACTGCGGTTTTGGAATAAACCCTGATCAGATAATCAGTATTGGCAGTAAGTGTAATGTTTGATGCAGATCCTATGGTGTTACAGCCAACTTGGGTCAGCGCAGCACAGGTTCCCGAATATACGGCATAGCCGACAACCGGACCTGAACCCACAATAGCAGAAATTTCAAGAACGGTATTTGATCCCGAGTTGAAGCTGTACCAAGCGTCAAAATATGTTGCAAATGAACTGTCGCAAGATGGGAAAGCCACACCGATGGATGGCGTTGCGCACAAATTGCTGCTTGCAACTCCGGTTGGAGAAACGGAAACAGGTGTTGCGTTAGCGCACTCATCGTTAACCGTTGCAGGGGTGCAAATAGGGGCACATGTAATATTCATGGCAAAGTTGCCGGTAGCGCTCAAACTTGTTCCAAACTGATATCCATGAACGAATACAAGGTATTCAGTCCCGGCTACGGCATTAAAAGTAACTTCGGAAGAAAGACCTGCAATGGTGCAGGCATTGTTATCGTCGTTTGTTACAACGCATGACAATGCACCGCAAGTTCCGGTGTAAACCGAAATTCGGCTGTCATACGTAGTAGATGAACATGTATTCAGGGTAACCTGCATGTTATCTCCAACATATTTATACCAAACCCCGCGCTCTGTCGTAGATGTTCCATTGTTCGGCCCACCGCAGTTTACATAGTTTGAATCGACTGTTGAATTTATCGTAGTCCCGTTCACGACCTGAGCCCCGCCTGAGCATGATGGCAGGGTGATGGCATCTGCGCAAAAGTCATTTGCAGGCGGCGTTGTAAAGGCCACACTGGTCCAAACGCTTGTATCACCGACGCCGCAGTTACCTCTGACATATAAGGTGTAAGCGGTGCTTCCGGTCAATCCCGTAATCGAGGCCGATGTTACTCCTGCCAAGGTAGATCCACTCACAGCCAATCCGGTTGCACCACTTCCGGCAGCGCCAGATGTACGGATCTCATAGTTATAACCATTGGATGGCGCAGTAGCCGGAGCAGTCCAGCTAATAGTGCCGCCCGTTGATGAAGTCGCAGTATAACTTACATTGGTCGGAGCAAAACACGTTGGTGGTGTCTGCACCGCAAAGTTGTCGAAATTGATATAGTAATCACCCGATAACCATTGTCCTGAGATCCGGAATCGAACATCTTGCCCCACATATGCAGCAAGCGAATATGATTTGGTCAGATATCCGAAAGAGCCATTATTGGTAAAGGTATCGATAGTGGTAAAAGTTGCACCGTAGTTGGTTGAAATCGCAACTGTCCACGTTCCCGCATTTGCCGCAGGAGATGTTGCGGAGTTCGAGAAGTTAGCCAGTTTGTAATCGAATGTAAAAAAAGTATTCGCCACAACAGGCCCAACGCTCGGCGTGGTAAATGTACCCGTTTGCGAAGAGGTCCAGAAATTCCTGTAAATGGCAAAGCCCGGATTTCCACCCGCGCCAAACGAATCTACCGAATAACCTGTTTGTGTCCAGTTCGGTGGCAGTGCATTGGTAGCAAATCCTTCAACCCATGGCATCGCGATGACCGATGGTGTAGAAAAACCTGTACTTACCCAACCACTTTGCTCGCTGGAACAGTCTGAACGAACATACAAAGTATATGACGTTCCCGTAGCCAATCCCGACACGGAAGCTGAAGTGACTCCTGCAAGCGTAGCACCGCTGGCTGCAAGTCCCACAGCGCCGCTGCCAGGCGCACCTGACGAACGCACCTCATAATCATAACCCGACGAAGGCGCCGGTGTAGCTGCCGTCCACGAAATGTTTCCACTTGTGGAAGACACCAGTGTGTAGGATGGCGAAGATGGTGTGCCGCATACGGGCGGACTGGTAACTTGAAGGGAATAGTCTTCAAAAGTACCGTATTGCCCGGTGTAGCACGACGTGATTGGCCCTGCAAACACTTCGTCTACACCTCCGATACGCATTCTGTAAGTTCCAAGGGGCGTTGCAGCCGGAACTGTGAATCCTGCAGGGACTGCAGACGGAATATCAGCAGTACACTCTCCCGCGAAGACCTGCTCACCTGCGTCATCAAAGTCGAAATCATTGTTCCAGTCGACCCAGACACGCACTGCATAAATATAACCTGTGGAGAATTCCACATTTAAATTCACACTGGTTCCCTGACCATGACTTGAACTAAGCGAAGAGAAGTCGGCATAGGCAATCGGCTCACCAGTGGTAGGATTGCTGACTGACCCATAACTGACATTTGTAATTCCGTTGCCATCCGGGAAGGTTGGTGCCGGAGTACAGTACTGTGCAATTCCAGAATGGGCACAGCAAAGTAAGATCAATAGGAAAAAATTCGTGAGCCATGTCGTTCGCATGGCTTGAGAAACACCCCTGGGCCGATAGCCGGGAATGTCACCCACATCTTTTTTGAGCCAGGTATCCCTACCACAGCCCAAACGATTGTAGTTTATCATCATAAAAGTTAAATTGGGTTAAATAATGACTGTAATTTAGGGAAAAGCTTAAGAACCTCTTAACAAAAAATTAGGCAAATCGTTTAACAACCCAAATAATCGACGAATGACACATAAATTTATGGCTCCGTTTAAAGATTGCGAAAACGATGTAAGAATACTATCTATAATTAATTTGCAGTCAATTCATTAACCTGACCATTTATAACTGCAGGATGATAAAAATGCAAAATTGGAGTGTCAATCATCAAATATTTTATCACAAAAAAAGCCCCTCCAAACGGAAGGGCTTTCATATGGGCATCGAAAATAATTACCTTTTGATCACTCTCAAGGTCTTCACATCTTCGCCTTGTGTCACAATGACGTTATAAACTCCGGCAGGATACCTGTCGCCAATACTTGTTGACTCAGTTTCGGATACCGTAGCAGTACGCTCCTCAAGAAGCCTTCCTGCCATATCATAGATCTTGATTCCAACTTTATCGTTTACCGATGTGGTAAGATCGATGTTAAAGCTTTCGGCAAATGGATTAGGATAAGCGATTGCATTGAATTCAACAGCTTTGATCCTTGATCCGCCAGGAACCGTCAACGAACATGTCTTACCGTAAGGTCCGGCAGGCTCGCTCAGGTTGAAGATCAATCTGACGTTAACGTTGTAAGTCGATCCAGGAACGATTCCCATTCCCGCAAAGTCATTCAACGTGAATACGCGAAGGTTTTTCACAACCTCGACACCTCCAACAGGAAGTCCGCTGCCTGTAAGCCTGAACGCATATGCGATGGCGCCAGGATACGACACGGCGTAGATCGGTGTACTCATGCTTGGAACCGCATAAGCTC
>CBDTXL010000115.1:0-12770 GCA_965364435.1 uncultured bacterium | reverse complement strand
CTCAGTGTGCTAATCCTTTAACGACCTGTCCATAGAACCCAGATTCCGCCCTTTGAGCTCTCTTACGCCAAAAACAGCTTCTAGGGCGGATTCTTGTTTTCATGCCCTAAGCGGAAGCCCAGGAGATCGAGAAATGCTTGCGAGTCTTCCATCTCCTGGGAAATCTTGAACCGCTTACGCACGACTCGACCCCTTCCACACAACGGGCACAACCGCTCTGAGCGCGATCGCGCTGGATAAATCCTTTGATTATTAGACTTCTTGCACCAATCCCTGGTTTAATATAACTTTCTAGCTGCTCAATTGTCATACAGTGGTTCTACGCAATCTTCGAGGTTTCCGCTTCAATTGCGTTTAGTTTTGTCATGATTAAAACCTCTTTCAAATTGTTTTTTTTTCAGGATGGGAAGTGGGTATGAATGCAAGCTTGATCGTTTCTAATATCCTGAATCCGCCAGTCCTTTGTTTCTTTCTAGGAATGCTGGCAGTTTTTGTGAAATCGGATCTTGAAATTCCGGCTCCTTTCCCAAAGCTATTGTCACTTTATCTGCTATTTTCCATTGGCTTTAAGGGAGGAGTGGAACTGATTAAGAGCGGCGTGACTCAGGAAGTGGTCTTGACCATGCTGGCAGCCATGTTGATGGCCTGTTTTGTTCCTATTTATACCTTCTTTATTCTCAAGCTGAAGCTGGATATCTATGATGCAGCCGCGATCGCGGCAACGTATGGCTCCATCAGTGCCGTAACGTTCATCACGGCAGGAGCTTTTTTGAGCGAGTTGGGAATTGATTATGATGGTTATATGGTTGCAGCCCTAGCGCTCATGGAATCTCCAGCGATTATCGTCGGGTTGATTCTCGTCAATTTCTTCACAGCTGACCAGGGAAAGCGGGATTTTTCCTGGCCTGAAGTCCTGCAAGACGCCTTCCTGAATAGCTCCGTCTTTCTGCTAGTCGGTAGCCTCGTAATCGGAGTTCTAACTGGAGAACACGGTTGGCAGGTTTTAGAACCCTTTACTCAGGGATTATTTTACGGCATCCTGTCCTTCTTTTTGCTTGACATGGGACTGGTCGCTGCCAAAAGGATTAAGGACTTGCAAAAAACGGGCGCTTTTCTCATTTCTTTTGCGATACTGATCCCAATCGTCAATGCAAGTATTGGGCTTCTCATTGCCAGATTTATCGGAATGCCCCAGGGAGACGCGCTCTTGTTTGCCGTGCTGTGTGCCAGTGCTTCTTATATCGCTGTTCCCGCTGCCATGCGGTTAACAGTCCCAGAAGCCAATCCCAGTTTGTACGTTTCTACTGCCCTGGCTGTAACCTTTCCTTTCAACATCATTGTGGGAATTCCTCTATATCTGTACGGAATTAATATGTTCTGGAGATAACATCATGCATCTCGTAAAACGAATAGAAATTATCGCGAATTCATTTGAACTTGGCAAAATTATGGATGGGTTAAAACAAGCAGGAGTAGCGGGACACCTAGTAATCCGAAACGTCGCCGGACAGGGGCTTAGTGGCAGCTCCGAAGATTTAGACTTCACCATGCTGGATAATGTCTATGTCATTGCTTTCTGTCCTCCGGATAAAATCAAACCTGCTGTAGAAATTATTCGGCCAATCCTCAACAAGTTTGGAGGAACTTGCTACATTTCCGATGTGATGGAAATCCGATCGACCCAATGTGTCGCGTCAATGTAAGGTAGTTGCTTCTGTCTCTTTGGAAATCTGAAAGAATTAAAAAACAAAACTCCGAGCAGAGACAGAAGCAGTCTTGCCTCCTATTTTGAACGTCTAATTTTTAACAAAGCAAGCTTTACTTCTCTTCAATTACCATGGATCAAAAAAATGGCTTGATGGGCCGCCGCAGTTTCTTGAATTTAACAGGAACTGGCGGTATGGCTCTGGTGGCTGCTGTTACGGGAAGTGCATTCTGGAGTATACAATCAGACCGGGCGATCGCTGCCCCGCTTGAACCTCTCAGCCCCGATGCTGCACTAAAGCGACTGATGGACGGTAATCAACGGTTTGTGCAGCAAAAGAGCAGGCATCCCGATCAATCACAAGCACGGATGAAGGAAGTTGCCCAGGCACAACATCCCTTTGCCACTCTGCTAACTTGTGCTGATTCGCGGGTGTCTCCGGAGATTTTGTTTGATGAAGGCATCGGTGACTTATTTGATATCCGTGTCGCCGGAAATATCGTGATTCCGGAGGTGCTCGGCAGCATAGAATATGCCGTAGCTATCCTCGGCACTCCTGTGCTTATGGTCTTAGGTCACGAACGCTGTGGTGCTGTCACGGCTGCCGTTCAAGGAGAACGTCTCCCCGGTCATATTGGTTCTTTTGTTGAAGCCATCAAACCGGCTATCGCCAGAACAAAAGGTGAATCAGGCGATCCGGTTGATAACGCTGTGATTGCCAATGTTCAGTATCAAATTAAAAGATTGAAACGGAATTCAACGATTCTGTCTGGGCGATCGCTCGAGGGCAAGCTCAAAATTGTCGGAGGCCGCTACGACCTTGATACGGGAGAAGTTACCCTGATTTAGCAGGGGAACCCCACTCCTAATTCCTAATTTTTTTAGGAATCACATCTCTCATTCCGCCTTTAGTACCGACGGCATCTCCTTGGTAACGAGGGATAATATGAATATTAGCGTGCATCATCTTTTGACCAGCAGCTCTATTGATGTTCATTCCCACATTAAACCCGTCAGGCTGAAATTCTTTTCTTAAAATTTCTTGTACTTGGTTGGCCATAAACCAGCAAGCCGATTGCTCTTTAAATGGGAGTTCAAAATAATTGGCAATATGACGTTTGGGTACAATCAAAGCATGACCTTTACTCACTGGATAACCATCGAGCATGGCATAAGCTGTCGCTGACTCTGTTAATAAAACTAAATTATTACGGGGGTTGCAGAATATACAATTATTCGAGGAATTTCGTTGAAAATTATAATGGATGTACTCGTAAATTTCGCAAGACTCATCTAGATAAATTGATTTAAAGGGAAGTTTAACGATGCATTGATAGGTAGGTTTTTTGTGAACATAATGTTCTCGAAAACCTTCTTTTTTTATATCTCTTCTAACTGCATAATACGCTTTTCCTCCCGGCTTCAATAAATGCGAAACTTCCATAAGGACTTTAGCTTGTTCTTCATGAAACAAAACGTTTAAAACATAAAAGCAAATTATTGTATCGAATTTATCATTAGGGTAGTGCGGGAAATGATAAGGGTCATAACCCGTAATATCCAAGCCTTTAGTTTCTAATAATTTAACATCATTACCAAAGCCACAACCGAAGTCTAGGATTTTACCTTTAAGCAGGTTTTTATCCAATAAAAACTTTGCAGGAAATGACAGGGAAATTCTTTCTATTGCCGTAAGATGGCTGAATTTATTTTCTTGCTTTTTCATGGCCCCTTCCCATGTCCGACATCTGGCTCCATTCAGAAGTGCGATCGCCCCTCAACCATTCACCAGTCATCGACCTGCTGTTAACCACCCAAAGACCTGCTCGGCTGTCAAATTCAATCTTAAGAATCTTGGTGTTGGCAGGCGATCGCCTGTAAAACTGTAGGGTTTTGGAAAGAACATCGCCACAGCGTTGGTGGACACTACGCCACCCCAAACCCTGTGTACTCCCGCACATAGGGCGCTTGAAAACCCAGAATGATATCCTCCTTCGGCACACCCATTGCCGTCAACTCATGGGCGACTCGCATCTCCGTTGTATTCTGCTGCACCCAAATTTTGCCATCCTTAATATCCAAATGCAACACACACCCATGCACCCGACGATGCCCATCCCAACCGACATTCATCACTTGATAATGATCCTGCTGGGTATCAAAAACCGTTTGTGATTCGATCGCACCATTGGAGATCGGAGTCGCCACATATTCCGTCAGTAGTTCTTGAATCAACTGACGATACTGCTCTAGCTTATCCATTGCACAATCACCTCATTCACTGGATCAGATTCTTCGTGTAGTTACTGGTTGTCGAGATTTACCACCCCTATTTGAGGAACAAGAACCATGACTACAACACATTCACTCCTCTACATCTCCTTGCTTAACCACCTCTAAAGGTATCTCTAGCGCCTCTGCAATTTGCTCGTTGCTTAAGCCAAACTGCCTTAATTTATCAATTTTAATCTTAGTTTTATTCTTGCTGTGCTGCTGGAAGTTAGGAGTGGCAGGCTGACTTCTATCTGAGGTGTTATTGGGGTGTTCAGCACCAACGTTTATGCATCCAATTATATTACCATTAATGCTTCTATTACCCAAAGAAATATTCAGATTACCTTGCCGTTCTAGGACAGATTTAAGATTCTTTTTATCAACAGCTTCATCAAAGACATCAGATAACATTTGCAAAAGTGCGTAACCTACATCCTTAGCATGACCCGCACTACAACCATAATTTGCTGCAATATCAGTATACTTCTGGCGCTTCAGTGTTCCCTCAATAATTCCACGCTGCAAGTCATTCAGATGTTTACCTGTCTTGAGATAAAAAGCTTCATCTACAAATTGCATTACCTCGTGAATGTTCATCACTAGGGATGTAAGACAATAGTGGTTATTATAGCTGACTTTATCCGTCTTTTTCCGCCTTACTCCGCCTTGTCTGAGCTTTCACCAAAGATCCGCCATTTTCCGCTTTTCAGTTTTGAGTGAGCGGTCTAGCATAGGGAGAGTAGGACTTAGGCAAGTGTCACATTAGGGTGTTATCGTTTAGGTTCGTACTGGCGCTTAAGCGCTAAAAGAGGTGTCGTCACATAACCTCAAGCATCTATTGGATATGCCGGTTGCGTAAGTCATAGCTTATGAGTTTAAGCCCGGAGCAACATTATTTTTTACTTAACTAGGTACAGCCAATGGTGACAGCCAACCCCTTGGGAAGTAATCAGAGCATTACTTTAGAGCGTAATAAAGTCATTACTATTACTAAAAGAACTGTTCGTTTTTCAAGAAATGTTTACCAAACTCACAATATCGCAGAGTTTGGTGAAGGAGAAGTTGATATTGGAACGATTCCTTGGCTAATTATTATAGCTGTTTTAATTGTAGCGTTAATTGTCGGTGTATTTAACAGCGGAATAGGCGTTTTGTTGAGTGTAATCTGGATAGGATGTGCAATCTGGAACTTTATTAAACCAAAACATTACGGTTTTCTAATAACTCTCAACTCTGGCGACAAGAAGCTGTTTACTACAACTGACAAGGAAAATCTGAAGCGAGTTATTGATGTGATCTACGGTCTGATTGAGACTGAGAAGGAGAAAACTTACCAAATAACTGTCAAGGATAGTAATGTCAACGGTAACTTTATCCAGGGAGATGCTGGAGGAAACGTTTCATATCGCTCTGATTATTAAGTGGACATGACACTAAAAATCAATATCAATAAGTGAGAATGAGGTCAGCTATGGAAGGAAAATCTGTAAAGCTCAGTCACAGTAGTTTTATGGGCAACTTACTTCAAGGAATTGCCAAAGGAAATGTAGAAGCTCACATGAAATCCGGAGCAGACAATCAATCCAACTCAAAAACTTACAACAATAACTTCCCCGGAGCGAACATTGGGAACGTTGCCAATGAAGTTTCAGATAATGCACGACAGCAAACCAACCAACACATTCATTCATCTGAGCAAAAGAAAACCATTGCAGAAGCTGCTGCTGAAATTCAACAGCTCTTGAAACAGCTGGAAGTAACCAATCCCACTGCTACTGAGACTGAAAAGGTTGTTTACGTTAATGATGAAACTACTCGCAGCTTCAAGCGTCGTGTGGTTGGTGCATTGCAGGCTGGTAGTGAAGCTGCTATTGAAGAGTTCTTAGACAACCCCTATGTCAATGTCGGGAAGGCTATCGTTAAAGGTTGGATGAAACCCGAATAGGTTGTGGTGCGATACTGCATAACATCTTAGTGCGATCGCTATTATTCCATCACATCATGTGTTGCAGGTTCACCCGGATAAAAGCCATCCCTAAAAATTTCATCTAACGTATACGGGCAATTCTCCGGGAAAGTTTTTAGCGGCAGGTTTGTTTCTCCTACCGCTAAATCTCTACCACTTTCATATATCTTTTGTAGTGCTTCCTCAAGATAGGGCTTAAGACTGGGATTTTCTTCCAGCAATTCTTGAAGATCGCGGCGTTGAACACGAATCGTCATTAACCAGCTACGGCTACGTCGTACTGTTTGATATTCCCATTTTAAAAGATGTCCAATTAAAACCTTTAAACGATTTCTTAGTTCTGCACGTTGTTGTTTTCCCAACGATTCAATTTCCTCAATTAAATTAGGCAGATCAAGCTGGTTCCATTGCTGATGTCTGAGGAGTTTGGCTTGTTCTTGCGTCCAGCTATAGAAGTCAGTATCATAAAGACTTTGTAGTAAGGTTCCCGGTGTCTGTCCGGTTTGTGGCGTTTGCATAAAAAGTCAAAACCTGCCGTTGTTTGCTTTATTCTAAAAAATCAGAGCCGCCTGTGATCAAATCACCCTACCCCAAAAACAGCTTATACGCCGGATTCTTGTTCTCATCCCAATAGCGATAGCCTAGAGTATCAAGAAAAGCTTGCCACTGTTCCATCTCGTGAGGGGGTACCTGCATTCCTACAACAATTCGCCCATAGTCTGCCCCGTTGTTGCGGTAGTGAAACAGGCTAATATTCCAGTCGGGACTCATGGAACCGACGAATTTCATCAATGCACCGGGACGTTCGGGAAACTCGAAACGGTAGAGTAATTCATTGTGAGCAAGGGGAGAACGTCCGCCAACCATGTGCCGTAAGTGCAATTTCGTGAGTTCGTCATCGGTTAAGTCAAGGGTTTTGAATCCACAAGCTTCAAAGGATTGAACCATCTTTGCGGCATCAGCACGATTTTGAATTTGCACGCCGACAAAAATATGGGCTGCTTTTTCATCGGCAATGCGATAGTTAAATTCAGTAAGGTTGCGTTTGCCCATACAGTCACAGAACTTACGCAGACTGCCTGGTTCTTCAGGAATCGTGACGGCAAAGATCGCTTCGCGGCGTTCCCCAAACTCTGCCCGTTCTGCGACAAAACGGAGGCGATCGAAGTTCATGTTAGCACCGCAGGCAACGGCAATTAAGGTTTGTCCCTGGATTTGCTCCCGTTCTGCGTAGGCTTTGGCGGCTGCGATCGCAAGTGCTCCTGCTGGTTCTAAAATCGATCGCGTATCCTCAAATACGTCTTTTATCGCTGCACAGGTGTCATCGGTATCCACCAGAATGATTTCATCCACATACTGCTGACACAGACGGAACGTTTCTTCCCCCACTTCCCGCACTGCAACCCCATCGGCAAATAAACCCACATTCGGCAATCGCACCCGATGTCCTGCTTTCAGTGATTGATGCATAGCATCGGCATCGACGGGTTCAACGCCAATAATCTTGATTTCGGGACGCAACCGTTTCACATACGCCCCAATCCCAGAAATCAATCCGCCACCGCCAATTGCAACAAAAATGGCATGGATGGGTTGCTGGTATTGCCGCAGAATTTCCATGCCGATGGTTCCCTGTCCGGCAATTACATGCGGATCGTCAAAGGGGTGAATAAACGTTAAGCCTTTGTCTGCTTCCAGTTGACGGGCATAGGCATAGGCATCATCGTAGGTATCCCCATGCAACACCACTTCTCCTCCACGGGCTTTGACGGCATCTACTTTAACTTGGGGTGTGGTGACTGGCATGACGATAATCGCTTGCGTTCCTAGCTGACGGGCAGCAAGGGCGACTCCTTGGGCATGGTTTCCGGCAGATGCAGCAATTACGCCCTGTGCGAGCATATCCGGCGGCAGTTGCGCCATCTTGTTGTAAGCACCCCGCAGCTTGAAGGAAAAGACGGATTGCATATCCTCCCGTTTGAGCAGGAGTTTGTTATTGAGTCGTGCGGATAAATTTGGGGCGTATTCTAGGGGGGTTTCTTGGGCGACGTCGTAGACACGAGCCGTCAGGATTTGTACCAGGTAGTCGCAGAGCATGGGGTGAAGGGGTAAGCAGATGCGGGATGTAAAGAAAATTTTACTTTACGGGCGGCTCCATGCTGTGGAGGTGAGGGTGCGAGTACGCCTGCTAATCCAGGCTACCGATCCACAGCAAACTACTGATGGGTGTGGATGAATTGACAAAACTTAGGTGATACTATAGCAAGTTAGTTAAACCTAATCTGAGTAACTCTGAAATTAATATCGTTACAAAAGTAGAATGGCTTTATTTCAGATACCGAAGCGTTATTATCAAGCTGTCAGAGATTTAATTGCTCTCAATGAGCAACAATCTTCTAAGCTTATAGAAGCACTGCAAGAACTACCACTGTCACTCAATTCTAAGCAAGCTATAGCAGCTGTATCATCTAAGTTTGAGGAAATTAAACTATTACACGCAGAGGAAATTATCTCTTTTCTTGCATCTTTACACTATCTGTTGGAGGAAGCAGATGATAAAATATCAATCCAAGAATTAGCTATTGATATTGCTGAAGCTGTAAATAATGAGGAAACCTTACCAAATTTAAACCAGGAAGATAAGCAAAAATTTTCAGAGGGTTTAGCTGCTTTTCTTAAAGCAAGCAGTGTACTAGCCATAACTGCAAAGGCAGCAAAATTACTTTTGGATCATGAACGTGTATATTTAGAATCTCGTATATTAACGGATATAAGAACTGTTTTTAAAGAATCTAATGAGCAACCGCTTGGAGCTGTAGTAGTTCACAACTTGAAAATTACCTATCGTCAAGATGATAATGAAAAAGAATTTTTTGTAGCATTAGATGGTTCAGATTTATTTAATTTAAGTCAAGAAATAGCTAGAGCAGAAACTAAGGCAAAAGAGATTAAGATGATTCTTGAAAAAGCAGAAGTTACTTACTTGTCAGGAGATTAGACCTAAAGTGGAAATTACTTCTATATAAGGATATATATATAGGTGTCATGAATTTCACAATAGAAGATTTTAAAAACAGTCCCTCTAAAAGACTCTCGAAACCAGATATTACTGATTGGCTAGCGGGTGACAGTAGATCTGTAAAACATCGTTCAACGACTTCTGAATGGAAGACTTTAGAAAAACCAATGCAAAGTAGATTGGAGGAATTGTCCTTTGATAATTCAGTAGCCGAAGATATCGCCACACAGTATTTACAATCCAGACAGTCGGAGCTATCTAGAGAGTCCCTTACTAAACAGCTAGATATACAGCAACCTCAGCTAGACATAAACTTGGAGAAACGCTTTAATGAGCTTGCTTCTAAGTGGCAACATGAAACCTGTGGATTATCTTCAATTACTAAGAAGATTACTAATTTTAATTATCTTAAGATAATCGCAATGGGAAAAGCCGTTGTGCCACTAATTCTACGGTCTCTAGCTAAGCAACCAGATCACTGGTTCGTTGCTCTTAAAGCTCTTACTGATCAAGATCCTACTAGTCCTAATAGTAGCTTTGAGCAAGCTGTAGAGGCTTGGCTTAGTTGGGGAAGACAGGAAGGATTGATCGATTGATCGGCTGATCATTGTTACATGGGAGATTGTATTTCATTGGAGCTTCGCTACCAAAGCTTGAGAAGTAGTAGCTACTCCGTTACAAGTCCGAAAGCTCCAAACTACAACTGTGTTGCATGGGCAGCAGGCGAAGATCATCGTCCTTGGTGGCCAATCCCTTATGATACTGCTCCTTACTATTGGCCTCTAGGTGAACAAGAAGATGAATCTCTAGAGGTCTTCATAGATTGCTTTAGAAGCCTTGGATATGAGATGTGTGATGATGACAGTCTTGAACAAGGTTTTGAAAAAGTAGCTATCTATGTTGACGAAGAAGATGATATGCCAAGCCACATGGCACGACAGCTTGAATCGGGCTGGTGGACAAGTAAATGTGGCGATCTTCAAGACATTACTCATCAAACTTTATCTGCCCTAGAAGGAGGTCAAGATTATGGCTATGGAAAGGTTACTTGTATAATGAAGCGCAAAAGAAGTGTGGAAACTGTCTGATTCTCATCCCAAAGTGCGATCGCTCATCGCCGTAGGTTGGGTTGACCAAGGAAACCCAACATCTGTAAGTTTGTCTTTGTAATCTAGCTCTCAAGCTATCATGAGGTAGATTTGAAGTTAGTCAAAAAAACAATTTCGATCTAACAATGCTAAGAACATTCAGGGCTTGGTTGAAGGGAAGCCGTCTAGAGTGGATCGATGAGATACCTGAATTTGGGAATCGACTTATCCAAGTCCACGTTACACTTCTTGAGAACGAACCAGAATTAGAGGCAAAGTCACGCGGTCGTAAAATGGCTGAGATATTAGAAAAACTTAGCGCTTGTCAAGCACTATCCGATGTCGATCCAGTTGCTTGGCAGCGAGAAACCCGTCAGGATCGTTCACTTCCAGGACGATAAAACGTGCTTCTTGATAGCAACATCATCATCTACTCTGCTCAACCCGAACACGCTCAACTGAGAGAATTAATTGCTGAGTATGCACCTGCTGTATCGGCACTCAGTTATCTTGAAGTGTTAGGCTATCATCTGCTTACGGAGCAACAGCGCCAGTATTTCGAGGAGTTTTTCCAAGTTGCTCAAGTTTTACCAATATCCCAAGATGTCTTAAACCAAGCTGTAATCGGAGCGGCAACAGAGACGGCTGTGTGGTGCAAGCTGTCCAAACTAGTTGTGATATCAGGTTTCTAGAACCAATGAAGTTACCATTTGGTCGTCGTCCGCAGTCTACCGCCCAAACCACTACGGAAAAACCTTCAGGTTTGGGGACGTTCGGTGGGGTCTATACGCCTTCGATTCTCACCATTCTAGGCGTCATTATGTATTTACGCTTTGGGTGGGTTGTCGGTAATGTTGGTTTACTGGGAACGTTGATCATTGTTACCCTTTCGACATCAATTACCTTTTTAACTTCCCTGTCGATTAGCGCGATCGCAACTGACCGTGTTGTGCGGGTAGGGGGCGCTTATTACATGATCAGCCGTTCTTTGGGGATTGAAACCGGAGGGGCAGTCGGAATTCCGCTTTACTTCGCCCAAGCCTTTTCGGTTGCCCTGTACACCATTGGTTTTGCTGAGAGTGTAGTAGCGACGTTTAGTCACTTGAATCAGCTCTATGTAGCGCTAATTACTACAGTTGCGGTGGCAGTATTAGCACTGACCTCAGCTAGCATTGCCATCCGTGCTCAGTACTTTATCATGGCAGCGATCGCCCTATCGTTGATTGCCTTTGTGTTCGGACACCCCGTTGAGCCAACACAGATTGAACTGTGGGGTGCACCAGACCGACTTTCAGAACCGTTTTGGGAAGTTTTTGCCGTCTTTTTCCCCGCCGTGACCGGGATTATGGCGGGAGTAAATATGTCCGGTGATTTGCGTGACCCTAGCGGTTCCATCCCTACTGGTACCTTGGCAGCAGTTGGTACCGGATACGTCATTTACATGGGTTTACCTATCCTCTTAGCTATGCGGGCAGACGCTACAACCCTGCTCGAAGAACCTCTAATTATGCAACAGATGGCGTTGTGGGGACCGGCTATCTTACTTGGGGTTTGGGGTGCAACACTTAGCAGTGCACTAGGTAGCATTCTAGGTGCTCCCCGTGTTTTACAAGCACTGGCTCGGGACGGCATCTTACCCCGTTGGTTGAGTTTCCTGGGTACTGGTAGTGGGCGGGATGACGAGCCACGCATTGGTACGGCTGTCACATTAGGTGTAGCAACCGCCGCCGTTTGCCTTGGTGATTTGAATTTGATTGCCCCAGTACTGACGATGTTCTTTCTCACCACCTATCTAGTGTTGAATCTCTCGGCTGCGATTGAGGGATTCTTGCAAAGTCCTTCATTCCGTCCGACATTTCGCGTTCATTGGGTATTCTCGCTGCTGGGAGCAATAGGTTGCATTGCGGTCATGTTTTTAATCAACGCCGTGGCTACTGTGGTGGCGGCTGTGATTGTTTTATGCATTTACCTTTGGTTACAACGGCGGGAACTGCAAACGACATGGGGCGATGTCCGGCGCGGGATTTGGATGGAGTTGATGCGGATGGGCATTTTCCAAATCGATCATCAACCGGATACAAAAAACTGGCGACCTCATATCCTGGTTCTATCTGGGGCACCGACAAAACGCTGGTCTTTAATCGAATTTGCCGATGCTTTAACCCATAACCGAGGGTTGGTTACAGTATCAAGTGTTTTGCCGAGTGGTTCTCGTGATATTGCCCAACAGGCAAAGATGGAGCAGACAATCCGAGATTACTTGGAACGGCAAGGCGTACAAGCACTCGTGCGTTTGGTGACAGCCCCTAATCCTTTTGATGGTGCTCAACGACTGGTGGAAGCTTATGGGTTAGGTTCGTTAGTTCCCAACACGATTTTATTAGGTGACAGTGAGGAACCCTCTCGGCGCGATCGCTACTGTCAACTGATTGCCGAAATCCACGGGGCAAAGCGTAACCTAGTGATTCTCAGAGAAAACCAAGAGCTTGGTTTTGGGTTGCGCCGCCGGATTGATGTGTGGTGGGGAGGAATGCAGTCCAATGGCGGTTTGATGTTACTTTTAGCCTATTTGCTGCGATCAGATATGGACTGGCGTAATGCACAAATTTATCTCAAGTTAGTCGTTGCTGATGAGGCGGCGGCGGTTGCAGCACAGGCGAATCTTGAGAGTTTGGTGAAACAACTCCGGATTGGTGCCATATCGCAAGTACTAGTGGC
>CBDTXL010000114.1:0-13080 GCA_965364435.1 uncultured bacterium | reverse complement strand
CATCGTTGAAACGACAGAAACTAGCCGTTCAACGAAGTAACGGCTAGTAGTTCATTCCAGATTCTGCCTACCCTACTCCCTACTCCCTATTCGTTTCAAGGGGAATCACTGGACCAACCAATGGCTCTTGAGCTAAGTCTTCCGAGCCAATAGACTTCAAGAGATTGAGCCAGTCATTCCTCAATCTAGTATCCTGTGGCGAGGCGCGAAGACTTTGGGCGAGATTAGCCGAGGCATCATACCAAACATCCGGGGCTGCGGCGTTGATTTGGCGTTCCCGTTCAGGAGTCAGTGGCACCCGTTGCACCCAACCGTTTACATCTACACTCGGTTGAGAGCTTGTGTTGGACTGGCAGTAAAGCTTGAGATACCAATGGTAGTACTGTCCTTCTTCAAGTGCGTATTCTGGCGCTGAGGGTAGCGTTATGCTGACAATTCCTGGTGTCTGAGGTAGGGTAAAGCGAGTTTTGTAGAGCCGAGTTTTCTCCTCTGATCCGACGACTAGCGAAAACTCTCCAACACGAACGTCATCAGATGCATAGGGAACATAAAACAAGAACGTTGGATGTTCTCTTGTGGTTAATACTGGGTTTTTAACAGGTATTAGTGCCGTCAGTGGCTTACTCGTACTTTTACATGATGGGTTAGACGGATTGAGTCCTCCCCCTGGTTTTGTTTGATTGTCTGGGGGAGGTGTGACCGGTGGATCTGGTGGGTTCTGACTGAGTAGGGTACTCATCTGTATCTGCGCCAAGGTAGGATAGCCCAAAAAGCTGCTAAGTCCTAAGGCGATCGCAAACGCTATTGGCAAGGATTGTCGAGTCATAGTCCTCCCCCTCCCGCTGGTGTTGTTTTATTGTCTGTGGGTGGTTGGCGCGGTGGTGGGGGTGGAGCCTGACTGAGAAGGGTGCTAATCTGTATTTGCGCCAAGGTGGGATAGCTTAGAAGGCTGCTAAATCCTAGGGCGATCGCAAAGGTTATTGGCAAGGATTGTTGAGTCATCTTGATTCAAATTCTAAATATAATCATTGCCACTAGCGGGGATTAAAAATCTTATAAAGAACTCAACCTTAATCATCTGGTTTTTATCCATTTTGTTTACAAAAATTAATTCTTCGCCTTTTGTAGAAAACTCTGACTTTTGGAGGGATTAAGAGAGAAGGAGGGTAAGAAAGCTTCTGAGAAACTTTTTGGTCTACTGAAGTTGCTAGTACGACTTTACGGAAAGCTTGCGTCAGTTTTCCAAAGAAGTATGAGAGAGTTTGCAAGAGTGGAGCGAGTAGGAAACAGACGGTTCTATGAAGACTTTAAGTGGATTACAGGGGTGTTGGAAGCTTAGTGTAGTTAGTTCCTTAATATTAGGTGGGGCGATCGCCTTCTCTAGTAATTGCGTCTTAGCGCAGAATATTACCATCGATGGCAGCCTTGGACCTGCGGGAACGTTGACTGGACCAGATTACGTTATACCCCAAGCCGATGGTAAAACAGTTGGCAGTAATCTATTCCACAGCTTTGGGCGGTTTGGCCTCGATACTGGTGAGGCAGCTATTTTCCAAAGCACTGCCAATATTAGGAATATTCTCTCGCGGGTCACAGGTGGCTCTCCTTCTGTAATTGACGGTCTGATCTTTACCGAGAGTCCTAGTGTCAATCTTTTCTTGATTAATCCCAGTGGCATTGTATTTGGTCCTAATGCCAGCCTGGATGTGGGTAGTGCGACTAGAGGCTCGTTTGTTGCCACGACTGTAGATGCTCTAGTATGGCCTAACGGTGGACAGTTTAGTGCAACCAACCCAGGAGGTTCTGGGAGTCTACTGACCCTTGTTGGAGATCCGAGTGGATTTCTATCTTTACAAAGACCGCCTCAACCAATCGTGAGTTCAGGTAGCTCTCTGAGAGTCTATGAAGGTCAGAGTTTATTGTTGCTGGGGGGAGATGTAACCCTGGATGGTAGTTCCCTCTTTGTGAGATTTGTAAAAGGAGGGCGGATTGAGCTGGGAGGAGTGGCAGGAGCGGGAACAGTAGGACTGAGTGTGAATGGCAATGACCTGCGTTTGATTTTTCCCGATAGCGTAGCGCGAGCGGATGTGTCCGTCACTAATGGAGCTGGCATTGATGTCCTCGCTGAGGATGGCGGCAGTATTGCCATCAACGCTCGGAATCTCAATATTTCAGGAGAAAGTGTCCTTTTTGCTGGGATAGGGGAAAATTTGGGGTCAATTGGCAGTCAAGCCGGAGATATTACGCTCAATGCTACAGGGACAATCACAATCGCAAATAGCCTTGTCTTCAACGATGTAGACCCTGGAGGTGTAGGCAATGGTGGCAACATCAATATTAATGCCAGGTCGCTCTCCATTACTGATGGTGCCCAAGTGAGTGCCAGTAGCTATGGACAAGGGAATGCTGGAAACGTATATATTAATGTCCGCGATACCGCCACTATTGTCGGCGGAGTAGTTTTTAGGCAGCCTGATGGCTCTGGCTTATTTAGACCTAGCGTTATCTCCAGCAATGTAGAAGCAGGAGGTGTGGGTAATGGTGGCAACATCAATATTAATGCTAGGTCGCTCTCCATTACTGATGGTGCTCTACTGAGTGCCAGCACCTCTGGTCAAGGGAATTCTGGAAGCATCTTTTTGCAGGCTGATGAGTCTGTCTCACTGGCAAGAAATAGCGATGTTTTCAACGATGTAAAAGCAGGAGGTATGGGTAATGGTGGCAACATTAACATTAATGCCAGGTCGCTCTCCATTACTGATGAGGCTCTACTGAGTGCCAGCACCTATGGTCGAGGGAATTCTGGAAGCATCTTTTTGCAGGCTGATGACTCTGTCTCACTGGGAAGAAATACTGCTGTCTTCAACAAGGTGGAAGCTGGAGGTGTAGGCAATGGAGGTGACATCAATATCATGGCTAGGTCGCTCTCTTTAACCGATGGTGCTGAAATACAAACCTTCGTTGGCTACGATAGTGACCGTACACTCCCCACTGGACGTGGCGATGCTGGAGACGTGAACATTAACGTGCGCGATACCGTTACTCTTGTCGGAAGAGGTAGAGATAGTGGTACAGCCATAACAGCAATTTGGAGCGGTGTCGGCTTTGGATCAATGGGCAATGGTGGTGATATCAACATCCGAGCCTGGTCGCTCTCTCTCTCTAATGCTCAGCTAGGTGCCGATACCAACGGACGTGGGGATGCTGGTGACGTATTTATACGGGTAGTTGATTCTATTTATCTCACCAACAGTGATTCTGTCTTAGATGGCACTAGACGAAGTAGAATCGGAAGCGCTGTGACAAATTATGGGATGGGCAACGGTGGCAATATTGACATTGAGGCGCGATCGCTTTTCTTAGATAATGGAGCAGTAGTAGATGCCAGGACTCAACGTAATGGGAATGCTGGCAATATCAGGGTAAGCGCGAATACCTTGGTCGCTACGAACGGTGGGCAAATCTTGACAACTAGCCAGAGCAGCGGACGTGCAGGAACCATCAGCCTTGATGTCACTGACAGCGTTACCCTCTCTGGCAGTGACCCTAACTTTGCTCAACGAAAGGCTCAATCCAGGGCAAATATATTTATTCTAGATAGTGCTGCCAGTGGCGTATTTGCTCGGACTGAGGGGACCGGAGCGGCTGGAGATTTGCAGATTAAAACTGGGCAGTTGATTGTTCGAGATGGGGCGCAAGTCACTGTCAGCAGTACTGGCTCAGGGATTGCAGGCTCATTAATCGTTAAAACTGACTATATCGGTCTCGACAACAAGGCAACTATCAGCGCTGACACTTCGGGGGGTGGGGGGAATATCAATCTTTCTACAGGTAATTTGATATTGCGCCGAGGCAGCAGCGTCAGCACCAACGCTACTGGAAGCAATATCACTGGCGGGAATATCACCATCAACACTGACAACTTAGTCGCGATTCCAAAAGAAAATAGCGACATTAGTGCCAATGCCCAAGACAGCTTCGGTGGTCGAGTAATTATCAATGCTCAAGGCATCTTTGGCACCGAGTTTCGCCTACAAGACACGCCGTTGAGTGATATCACAGCATCTTCTGCCCTTGGTCCTCAATTCAATGGCGTCGTACAACTCAACACCCCTGGTATCGACCCCAGTCGAGGCTTAGCTAACCTGCCAACAGAACTAATCGATGCCTCCAATCAGATTGACCAGACTTGTGCGGCTGGTGGGAGGGAAGCTGGGAAAAATCAATTTATCATCACAGGACGCCGTGGGATGCCATCCCATCCCTACGAGATGCTCAGCAACGAGCAAGCTTTGGAGGATATACATCCCCCATCAGAGTTTAGCAGCAGTAGGAACTCTAATCCCCTCGCAGCAAAAGTCGTCACATCCCAAAGTGCAACTAGCAATCCCAAACCGCCAATTGTGGAAGCGCAAGGATGGGTGATTAACGACAAAGGTCAGGTAGTCCTCACTGCAACTGCACCCACCGTCACACCTCATAATTCTTTGCCTGCGTCAGCCACTTGCCCTTCTAGCTAGGGTTCACGCCTTAGTCTGAGTCCTGGTGCGATCGCAAACGCTATTGGCAAGGATTGTCGAGTCATCTTGATTCAAATCCTCAATATTATAATCATTGCCGCTGGTGGGGATTAAAAATCCTATAAATAACCCATGCTTAATTCTCTAGTTTTTCTACATTTATTTACAAAAATTAATTTTCTGGATTTTGTATAAAACTCCGAATTTTGGAGTGATTAACAAATAGAAGGAGGGCAAGGAAGCTTAACCCTCACTTCAAACACCAAGCTACAACTGTTTTGAACTTACGCAATCAAGGCACATCGCAATACAGATGAATAGGTTTGACGGAACCGCTAATTCACAACTGTGATGTAGTCAGTAACTAATTGCGTAAGCAGAAATGTACCCTAATTAAGGAACGGTATCATTATGCGAGTCAAGAATCTTTTACTTGTTGCCGGGACAGCATTCGTTGCTTTAGGCACAATTGAAATGCCTTCAGTTCATGCTGCACCAATTCCAATAACCAATCCTAGCTTTGAGCAACCTTCTCTTCCTAAAGGGTCGTTTACCATTGAAAACATAACGGGTTGGTCAGTAATCAATACTGGCAACCCAGGAGTATTCAATCCTTCTTCTACATCTTTTGATTCTGTACCTGATGGAAATCAAACAATGTACAGCAATAGTGCAACTGTATTCCAACAGCTTCCAGCCACTCTAGCTCCTAATACAACATACACCTTGCGCCTACAAGTAGGGCGAAGGCGTGATTTCACAAACTTTCCAGGATTTACTGTTGAGTTGCGTGCTGGTAATACTGTACTAGCTTCTGCCAATCAGACTATGGTTCCCCTTCCGGAACCTGGGAAATTTGTGCCATTAACTTTAACCTACACCACTCCCAGTAGCGTGCCTCAAGGGCAGAATTTAGAGATTCGTTTAAAATCAGCCGGTCCACAAACCAACTTTGACAACGTTACGTTAGATGCTGTTAGTAGTAATCAATCGCTAAACGTTTACAAAATAGACGTTGAAAGCATTTATGTTGAGAGAGATCAGCGCACCGGAACAATAAACTTTGAGGGGTTGTTGGAGTTGAGGGGCAGGTTTAGTGCCAACAATGTGACGGCACCGGAATATCCCACGAGCAGCTCCTTCATAAGCTTGGCTCAAGGTCAGACAGCTAATCTCAATTACAACATCGCCAACATCACTAGCAGTGGCCCTCTCCCTGTTACTGTGCCAATTGAAGCTAAATTATTAGAATTAGAACCTGGCGGAGGTCAGGGAGGAACCGACCAAGGCATCTTGACAGACAATATAGTACTGGATGGCTCTCCTGTCGTGAGAAAAACCCTAAGGTTGACTATATCCGGAGACAACTGGAAAGAACGATCAGCAACTGTCCTTGTTACTTTCAAAGCAACAAAACAGTAAATAGAAGGAGGGCAAGGAAGCTTAGCCCTCACTTTAAACATCAACTTACAACTCTTTTGAATTTATGTAATCAAAGTCAATCGAAATGTACCAGGAATTAAGTCTTTTAGGTACTGTCTTCCGGGTGATTTCTTCCATTACACTCGCTTATCTCTCAGCCCCCTATCAAAGGGGAAAAGTCCTAGAAAGTCAACGGTTTTGGTGTCTGTTTCATCCTCATAAGTGGCAGCAACGTTCTCAAAGCCCATAACTGCACAGTTGCTGCCCTTATTTTACCAACCGATGTGATTTTCCTTTGGGCTAGGTAACGACTATTGAGAAAAAAACACTTACTAACTGAATCAGTCATGCTAAAGCTTCTTCTTACAATGGCTGCCCTACCAGCTATTTTGATTCCATTTATGGCTCAGAGCGCTTTTAGCCTTTCTCCGACTAGAAATTCCCAAAACTCAGTTGTGCAAAGAGACACTAATAAACCAGTTTGCTACATGGAGACAACAGATGGTAGGACTTTAAACCTAAGCAGTATGTGCGGAGGTAATAACCAGAAAAATCCTCAGCAGAGGCAAAGTCAACCGACAGGTCAGCTATGTAATGACCAAGATAACTGTCCGGATGGGTTTAACTCTAGCGAGTCGCTATCTTCGGGTGTACGTATCTATAGGGGTTCACCGTAGAGATATATACAGCTTTGTCAAAATAAACGTTTCAAGAAAAACTATGCAGACTTTACTTCCTCTTTACTCCGCTTGGCAACAATTAAGGAATGGACAAATTACTTGTGAGGAGGCGCTGAACATCTTAGTAGACGAGGAGGGAATTGTTAACCTTGACAAACTCGATGCAGAAGTTAGCTCCCGCTTTTTTCGGGGGGTGACCAATCGCACAGATTTGCCTCCTGTGATTCCTCTGTTGCTTTGGCGTAGTTGTTATTACCTAGGAAGCCCAGTTTCTCTCTCAAACGAGGAAATCAAAAAACTGAGCGATCGCACTTTCTCTGACATTAAAATTATTCCTATTGCCGATAAGAGCTATCGCGTTTGGCACCTCACCCAAAACTTCAACTCCAATGGCATCAGCTCAGTACAACTAGTCAATCCTCTCACAGGTCTTGCAGAGACAGAAGACATCACCGAAACCACAGAACTCTATCTCAAGAAAGCCGATGACCAAATAAAGCGGATTAAAACCATCATTTCCGGTGCCTTACGCAACCGCGCTAGTGATATTCATCTGGAACCGACACCGGAAGGATTGCGCGTCCGCTATCGCATTGACGGCATTTTACGAGATATTACCACTCTGCCACCGGATGTCAGTCGTAAGGCAATTGTTGCCCTCAAAGTCATGTCCAACATGGACATTGCCGAAAGCCGTCGTCCCCAAGATGGACGAATTGGAGAGAACTATGCTTCTGGTGAGGGAACCCAACTGAACCTGGATATGCGGGTTTCGACTCTCCCCTGTGTCGGTGGGGAGAAAGCCGTGATTCGCTTACTTCCACGGGAAAACCCCTTTTCTGCCTTAGAAGATTTAGGCTTTTCTCAAAGCAAGCTTTCCCTCTACAAAAGCTGGTTGTGCCAACCTCAGGGGATGATTATTCTTACTGGTCCTACGGGGAGTGGGAAAACCAGTACACTCTACAATTCTCTGCAATTCGTAGCCAAGGAAAACGTGAATGTGGTGACGGTAGAAGATCCAGTGGAGTATGTCTTGCCCCGCATTACCCAAACCCAAGTGCATGAAGCGGCTGGCATGACCTTGGCAGCGGGCTTGAGAGCCATTTTAAGACAAGACCCAGACATTATCATGGTCGGGGAAATCCGGGACAATGAGACGGCTGAGACGGGCATCCGGGCAGCGCTGACAGGACATTTAGTGCTGACTACATTGCATACAAATGACGCCGTTAGTGCAATTCCCCGTCTCAAAGATATTGGTCCAGATCCGGGTTTAGTTAGTGATGCGCTGTTAGGAATTGTCGCTCAACGATTGGTACGCAAGGTTTGTCCCCACTGCGCTCAAAGTTACACGCCAACTGAAGCTGATTTGAGGAAACTGGGTTTGCGAAGAGAAGAAGCCAGCGTAGAATCCTGGCGTGAGGGGAGGGGTTGTCAAATGTGCTTTAATTCGGGCTACTTGGGGCGGGAGGCGATTGTGGAACTGCTGAATGTTGATGATACAGTACGGCAGTTGATTTATGAGGGGACGATGACTCAGTTGCACCGCTACCTGGATGAAATCAAGTTTGATTCGTTTCGAGTGGCAGCGATTGAGAAAGTGACAACAGGGGTGACTACACTGTCTGAAGTGCTGCGAGTGTTGCCCCACAGTGCTTTGTCGCGCAAGTCCAAACTGGAAAAAGTAGCGTAAGTAGGTAAACGTAATAAACCGAAAGTTAGTAAGCGATCGCATCACATCGCTCTAGTACGACGGTGGTTAACCCAACAGCATTTGCTAGGCTTATCTGTGCTGTCGATTCACAAGGGTTGGGTGCAAATGCATAGCTGTTTAAAGTTCTTAACTTTGGCAAAACCTTCAATCTTGTAACCTGTGAGACGCGGGTTTGATGGCGCTACATTTTCCAAGGGGGTGACTTCTATTATGAAAATAGAGGCTGAAACCACACAAATCTATTCCTGGTCCCTGCTATGTTCATCTATTCGTTGTGAGCGATCTGCGCTAGCTCTTTCAGAGCCGCTCCGAAGAGAGCAGCTACGAGCTGAGCGCTCACGCCTCTCGTCAGCGCAACGCGATCGCATCTGACCTCTAATCTGATAAATCACCAAAATACTCCCGGTAGAAAATAAAGCTAAAGCTGAGGGAACGAGGGGCATCCAGCCGCCCTGAGTGAGGATGACCAGGCAAACTTGATATAAAACCAAAGTAGCAGCACCACCAGCTAGTCCCAAGTACAAGAGCGATTTTCCTAGCCCCTTCGGGGCGGCTTCGCCAACCGAGAGGCTACGCCAACGCAAACACCAAGCCAGCAATCCACCCGTTATCGACCAAGCAAAAACCCAGAGCGTATCACCCCACTGAAAGCTACCCCACTGCGGTAAAACCCACACCAACGGTCGCTTATCGAGAACCGAACTGAGAATTTGGCTCACCATGTGAGCATGAACCCATATCCCTGGCATTTGTCCATAGGGAGTATCAAAGTTATCTCTAGCAACTGGGGCAGTATAACCAATCAGAACAACCCGATTTTTGACTAAATTACTATCTAATTTTCCTGATAAAACTTGTTTGAGCGTGACCCGCTGACCCGGTTGATTGGAACGGTAATTGAGCATAATTTGGCTGCTCTGCCCATCGAGGTGTTGATAACCGCCAAAACGAGCCGCTAATCTATGAAATACAACTGTCCCCAACTGCCATTCTTCATTGCTATTAACCTCCATTGGTTGAATCTTCTCTTCATAAAGAAATCGAAATGCCAGTTGGAAGCTAAAGCTATAGGGGGTAGAACAAGAAGAGGGAGAGGGTGAGAGGCTGGGTTCGTAGGATAAGAGTTGGCGACGGACAGTACGACTGCTGTCTTCCGGCTGTTCGCCCACCACCAAATCGCCCCGAATCCTGCGGTCTTTAAGGTTAGAGCTGTCAACGACCACGTCACTGAAGCCCACTTGGTTTCTTAATTGCTGTTCTGAAAATTCTGGCGGCGGAGCATAATTAGAGTCAGAGGAACCAGAAGCACATACAGTGAAGAATTTCTGGTTCTGCTTAAAACGGCTGATTAAATCGGAGCGACCTGCTCCTCGCGATTGATAGCGATGCATATCCAAGCCCAAGGCTCGCGGTTCATACTGTTTCAGTTTTTGAAGAAGTTGGGCGACCGTAGCATCTTCTAGCGGATACTGATGTTCGGCAACATCCTCTTTAGTCACTTCAACAACTAAAATCCGCTCGTCTATCAGTTCCGGTGAGCGCTGCCGTATCAGGTAATCATAAGCTTGGAGTTCTAAAGGTTCTAGTATCCCGACGTAGCGCGTTCCCATTACCAGGGAAGTTACAGCCACGCTTGCCAAAAGCACAGCGCGAAAACCAAATCTTTTCAGTGAAGACGGTTGAGTGTCTCCCGCTGGTGATACTGTTGGCGAATTGATGAAGACCCCCTCCCCTAAGAGGAGAGAGGAGTCTGGCTCCCCCTTCCCTTGCTCCTGATGGGGCTGGGGGGTTAGGTTTTTTTGCGGCGAACTAATCTGCTCCCCAGGAAGCCCTCGCAGCATCAGCCAATCTGGAGGGACTTCTACCGGATTTTGGCAAATCACTGGCAACCAACTAGCACAGGGAAAATCCTGCTCTAGACCTTGCAATCGTTCTCTGGCTTGCCGTTCTGCTAGATACAAAGAATCCCCATTGGCGAAGGCTTTGAGAAAGTAATTCAAAAATTCCTGTGCTACCTTATCCGGTACTGGCTCCCGCATCACAATCATTTGCGGAATATGTAGCTGCTCTAGCTCATAAGCTAACCCCAAACCATCACAGGAGTTAAAAATCGCCAGCTGTAATCCTTGAGCGATCGCTTTCTTAAGTCCATACTTGAGTTCGTTAATCGCTAAGCTATCGGTTTGGTTAATGTAAATCCGACCCGTCTCTCCCTGAGTTTCGCTGTGTCCCGCAAAAAACAGAATGTCCCAGGGTTGCTCCCAGAGTTTGTCGTTGAGCTGACGACGCTCCGGCTCTACCAAAAACTCTACTTCAGCGTCGGGCAACGCCTCTAGTTTCCGGCAGTCTACGTCAATGTCAATGCCGTTACTATTGCCTAAAATCGCTAGGATTCTGACTTTTTCTTTGAAAGTTGCTATCTGCGATTTTTTGGAGGGTTCAAACTCTACAGCACTCAAGGCGATTTCTGCTTTTGGGTAACGCTCAAAAAAATCCCACTCCTGCCAGGGAAGTTTGTGCAACTGTTTATCTTCGGTGCGAATCAAGAACCGAATCGCTTCATCTCGGTTTAATTCTTCGCGTAAGCGTCGGTCAATGCCTCGAAAGGCTTCAGAGTCGAGCCATGCTCTCAAGCTATCGCGTAGCTCCAGAGCTGATTCTCTACATTCGGCAATGCGCTGGTTAATCGAACCTTTGTGAATAATTTTTTGGCCCTTGATTCGTAAACACGCTTCCAAACGTCTTGGCTGTCCCAAAGAACGATAGTTCTCCTGCCAATGGTGTTGTAAGTGGGTAGCTAGCTCTGGCTCTGGAGGCAAGTGACCCTTGATTTTTACGGGGTGAAGACTACCCTGTGAGTGTATTTCCAAGGTGACTCGAAACCCCAGAGTCTGCAAATCACCCTCTAGCTCAAGCACAACTAACTTGTCCATCGCTCACCCCCTGTTCGCTTCTCTCAAATGAGAAACTCTTGTGTGATGCTCAAATTACCTAAAGTGACTTTAACGCTAAAACTCTCTCCAGGTTCACCGCTAAACTGAAATTCAAGACCCTCGCTGTTTCCCGCTTCCGCTTGCAGCACTGCTTTTCCCTGCTCATCGAGTACCATTATCTGTAGCTCCCGTGGCAGATAAGGTCGAGCGCCGATAGGACACACTTCCACCGAGATGTCCAATTGGGATGATAGCCTTGGCGTCAGTCCCACGAAGACAGCCACTTGCTCCCTCCTCCCAAGCCATTCTAAATCGAGCCGCTTGCCTCGTTTGACGCCATTGACAGGAATGGACGGGGGACTGGTTCTGACAGGGGACTGACTTCTGGTATTAAACGCGAGTTCATCTTGGGGTGATCCGAAAATCGCCTCTATCGTCTCCCAACCTACTTCAAAGATATCGCGCAGCCACTGACTCAGATTGGCCTGCTCTCTGACGGCTTGTACTTGCTTGAATTGGCTCAGGTAGTCCGGTAATTCTTCAAGCGATCGCAATTCACCCAGAGCTAACTCTTGGGTTGACACCGTTTCGGCAAATCCCAGCAGCGTTGCTTCTTTCAACGATTCATCCAACTGCACCGCCACATAACCAATTCGCCCTTCCCAAACCTCTTGTGGAACATAAATCACTTGTGTATCTGGCAACACGGGTCTACACTCCAACTTTCCGTAATTCTTCACCTCCAAATCAGCAACATCCAGGAAGGTCTGCATTATTGAATCCCAGCTATCACTATGAGTCCAGTCCGTTTCAAATCCCAGGCACTGCAAGTGATAATTAACCGCATATATCGCCAACGTATTGAGATAAACCTGTTCCGCTTTCTGGAGATTCGATTGGTGTTGGCAAAACTTCTCGGCTAGCTGATGTGCGGGTCTTAAGAGCGAAACTGTGAAAGTTAGTGATTCTTTAGTAGAAATTATCATTTTTCTTTCCTCCTTTTTAGTCGGGCTGTTCCTGGACATATCTCCGAATTTCCGGTGCCAATTCCCTCAATCGACGTTGATAAAAATTATTGAGAGCTGGAATACCAATTCCAAAGGATTCAGACATTTCTTTCCAGGTTTTGCCATCGAGTCTAGCTAAGGCTATGACCTGAAAAGTCGCTTGCGGGTCCTCCCTGATATGCTTTTGGCAAAGTTTAGCTGGGTCGGCTTCGATATATTCCCTTACGGTTTCAGATAAGAAAGGTTTTTCTTCGGGTTGGGCAATGTCCTCTAGTGTCTTGGATTCTCCCGTGAGTTCATATAATCTTGATGACAAAGAAATAGATTCTTCAGATATCTTGAACAATAACGAGTCTCCCAGACTTGGGTTCTGAGCGATTAACTGGGATAACAACAATAAGACGGTCAAAATAAAAATCACATTCAGGCTCAAATAACTATCGGAGATTAAGCCTTTGAGTTTTAGGATTAGCCAAGAGTTTAAATCTGCTTTTTTAGTTGTTTTAATTATCGCTTTCAATTGATATTTTTTGCGAATAATTTTCCCTTCTATAGATTGAATTAATGGGTCTTTATATTCTTGTTGAATTTCTCGTGAAATCATATCTAACCGATAATTTACCCAAGCCATAAAATTTCCCTTATTGGGATTGAAGGTCTTGAGATTTTGGCAGACCCACAACAAGGTTCTCGTTACAGCATCCTCATAAACCTCAGCTTTATATTGGCTGTGATGTGACAGCTTACCTGATAAGCTGTTCAGCATTTAAATGGGGTATTATGAAAGATTGAATTAAGGCAAGT
>CBDTXL010000113.1:0-13224 GCA_965364435.1 uncultured bacterium | reverse complement strand
GCGAGTTAATATAAGCCAGGTTACCAAAGTTACGCTTTCGACTGCAAATTGATATAACCCTCTTCTATCACTCTGGGGAGAGAATAAGCGCCGAGCCTTTTTTCATATCGTTTTCGTAGCTCAACTCAAAGGCTTCGCCACGAAAGCTCAGCGTTTCAAATATTCTCTGGCGAGAATCATAGAAGAGGGATCAATCGTTATTTATCGCCTCCTTGCGCGTCGAAGTAAGGCTATCCAGAATTGTTCCTGTGATAGCCTTCTGGGATACTTAAGTCTCGTCGTCAGTTTCAACTTCAATCACATCAAAGGCAATAAGATATAGCCCTGGCTGATTGATTCCTTGGATAAAAGCGAGATCTGCCTCAGCATCATTTCGCCGCAGATATCGTCGAACAATTTGACGCGCTGGATCGGCTCCCAGGCGGCAAATTACCCAAGGTTGGGGATGGGGAACACAGATTCTGCTCATCGTCCGGTCCCCCGTCCAATCCAAATAGACCCGGTAAGAATTACCTCACCAGGGTTCAAAAATGGGATTAGTTCTTGCATGATAAGTATGCCCTCCTATAGGCTTGGGCTTTGGGAGTGGAAGTCGCCTTGAAGTGCCGTTAACACTCCAGGGCGGCGTTTTTTCGATACGTTATGAGGGATTCGCGGGGAGTTTCCAAAACACTCACCCCCACCCAACTTATAATAACACAACTGTCACCACTTTTAATCAAATAGGATAATAGTTAACCACTTAGTCCCAGCCTGAGTGAAAATTATTCAATTGGGCTAAACTGGCACATGAGATGCTAGAGTTGAGCGCCAATGCCAAGCAGTCGGGATCGATTGAACGTTGATATCAATGGACTCCGGAGCATCATTCAGCAGATGGCCCACATTGAGAGGCGATCGCTCTCGTCAATGGTGAGGATTTTGATTGAGGAGGGGCTGAGGGTTCGAGGAAAGTACCCACAGCCAGACCAATCAGCCAAAGACTTGCCGACAATGGCGGATCTGGTCAAAGCCTGGAATAAAGAGGAATTGGCAAAAGAGGCGCGGTTACCTATCGAACGGATAGAAGCGATAGCTTCCGGGGAACGCCCGACGGATGACGACTTGATTGCACTGGGTCGAGTACTTGAACAAGACACGGCTATTTTATTGGAAATCAGACAGCGGGACTTCAAGAGTACAGGTAACGGACAGAGTAAGAAAAATGGATGAGTTATTTTTGTCGCGGTGTCAGATAGCTTTTACCTGCAATGCCATACAGATTTTTGCACCCAGCGAACTAGTAGCGATCGCACTGAGGCGAAGTAAAAAAGAATTAGCTCAGTGGGCCGTGCAGTTTCGCAAAGAGGCAACAGAAATATTCTTTCCTGGCGACGGCGGTAGACCCTATAAAATTCTGGGCAGCTTCGCGCAAACGGGTGGTGAAAAGCCCCCCAGTCCGGAAGTCTCTAACCTGGTTTTCGGCCCTGGGGTTGGTTTTGACGTTCAATCGCTGCGAATCTTAGAGAGGATGAGGGAGTCGGAAAAGCCGATGTCGCTGGTGAACTTGGAGACTGATAGCCAGGACTGGGTAAACCAACCCCTGATTGAAATGCTTCAGCGTTCGGCTGAATTCGCCACCCAGCAGAACATGAAGGACTACTGGGAGGAAGACGCCTTGGTTTATGTCAAGGGCGTTTTGCGGCAGCAGGGACGGTTCGATCACAACTATCGGGCAATGCTACCTTATGGTCTAGCTCATTTCAGTTCTACGTTTGAAGTGGTGCAGTTTGGATTTCCAGAATCTGATTATCGTCTAGTGACCATCCACAGTTACGAGCTTCTTCCTGTGGAGGACTTGACAGGAGCGCAGTGGTAAGGTAGCGCTTCTACAAAGAAGATAGCTGCTTTCAAACCCGCGATCGTCGCGGAGCGAACCGCCTAGGCTAACGCCTCGCTTCGCTAACGGCATCGCTCATTCACTGCCTCCCAACTTCTCCAGCAACCCTTGCCACGCCTCAATCTGCTGCTGTAATTGCTGAATGCGATCGCCTGACGCCTTGCGCTGTTGGTAAAGTCCCCGTCCCGCTAACTCATCTTGATAGAGGGAGATAAGCTCCCCTAATGCTTTTTTATAGCTTGTCGCTCCTCTGGTGTAATCCCTGCTTCGGCTAAGGGTATAACCTGACGCCCGATTGCCTCAATCAAGTCTGATTTGCTCTTAATTTCCAACTTCTGAGCTAGGGATTCTAGTCCAGCCCATGCTGTATCAGTAAGCGTCAAAGTACGTTTACTTTTGAGTTCATCCCAATCCATCGGGATGCCTTTGTGTCTGGGCATTCTCATTAGTTGTAACTCCGAAGTGATTATAGCCGTGTATTTACTTGAAAACAGCCGTATGCTTTGCTATCTTTTAAGCACGGTTATTTTAAGTGCTTTCCTAGAAAGGATTATAAATAGCCGTATTTAAATAAAACTCCCAAAAAGTCAAAGCCAGCGCCTAACCTTCCTACAGCCGACGCTGGCTCTTGGCTCCCAAAGATAAGGAGACTCTAACAATGGTAAAACCAAGCTATCGAACTGACAGCCTCTGTATGTATCAGAAAGGCTATCAGCAAGCCCTCTCCCCCAGTTCCCCTTGGAAAGTTGCCGATATCGCCTGGGAAAACAACCTCGAACCCCTGGAGGACGCCGCATGAAACCCCGTCCCCTCACCGAACGTGAACAAACCCTAATCGACCTCTACGGTTACTGTCAACTGGGAATGACTCCGCAACAGTTCTACGCCAAATGGCAAGTGAATCACGAAGCGATCGCGTTTATCTGCTCTCGCTCCATGTCTACCGTCCGACGCTGGTTTAGAAGGGGTAAAAACTACCGCCGTCCGCAACCAGCCGATTTGCGCCATCTTGCCTTAATGGACTTCCTCTTGGAGCATTACGAGGACATTCCAGAACAACTCTTAAACGCGCTGTGTTCTCCTAAACGCAACCAGTAAGAATCTCAACTTTCACCCAATGTAAATGCCCGTTTGACATTATCTCACCAGCCATCCTCTGGGTAGGGTGGCTTTAGTTGTTTAGAGCCATCTACAAACCTTGAAAACATTCAAAGCCAACAACCGCAAGGCTTCAGGACGGCGTATCGCCCAAGAAATTGAAGTGATCCGCACTGCACTCAAACGACAAGACTACCGCATCCGCAAGCAACCTAAACAAGCTGCCTGGGCTGTCTACGTCACCGATGACAAATTCTACCTGTTAACCTTTCAACCCTCTCCCATCAGTGCTTGGGTGCTTCACCCGCAAGATAACGATGCCTCTCGCGCCACCCTCTCCAACCTCATTCAACGTGCATTAACATTTCAACCCGCAGCCAATACCAGGAGTAAATCATGACTACTTACCTCGAACGCTTAAGCCCTTGGTGTCTCGTCAGACTTCTTCCCCATATGCAGCGACTTACAGTTGGTCGCTTTCGTCGCTGGAACGATGCCCACGAACACATGAAAATCCTACGCCGACTTGTACCAGAGGCCAACTATGCGATTGTTTTTGACCCAGGAATAGAGCAACATGATTCGTCCTATGAGGAGGAGTAGAGATAATTTTAGAGACGGCTTAAGGGAGCGATGGTCGCGGAGCGAACCGCCTTCGGCATCGCGAAGTGTGCGCGGAGGGCGATCGCTCATTCAATATTCCCAGTATTCATCAACCAAATAATTCCTGGGGCGGGATTGAAAAGCGAGACTTATCAGGACCAGAAGCAGGACGAGCGTAAGCTGCTTTGTTACGAATAGCGAGAATTTGGTCTTCGTCACGAATTAAACTCGGAGTAAACAAAGAGCGCTGGCGTTGCAGGTCTTTCAATGTTACCTTCAATTCATCAGGCTCAATACCCTGCAACTTATTGCGATAATATATATCTTCTGCCGTTTTTCTCACCGCGTTACCAATCTCTGCTGGGGTGCAAATTCGGTAATCTCGTAGCAAAATCCGCCACTGGTCGTCAGTCCAAGGCGACTGGTCGCCACAGTTACGAAACTGGGGAAAGTATTTCTTCAGATGCACGTTAAAGATTTCGTACATTGCACCTTCATGCGGCAGATCAACAAAGAAAATATCGTCGAAGCGTCGAATCAACTCTGGCGGCAACATCCCCAGACGGTTGACGGTAGCCACGATGTAAATCGGAAATTGATGCTCCTGCATCCAGGTCAGGAGCTTACCGGACAATCGTCTGGAAACACCACCGTCTGCATTGTTGTCCCACCCAGCAAAGCCTTTGTCAAAATCGTCCCAATAGAGGCAAACTGGTGCCAGGGCTTCCGTCAGCTTTATCAAGTCGCGCAAGGTTTCATCAGGTCTGGGAGAACCAATGATTGCGCCCCAGTCCGCTGCCAGCAACGACACCCCCATTTTTTTTGCCGCCAGCTTCGCTGACAACGATTTACCTGTCCCAGGAGGGCCCCACAAAATCATGCCTTTGGGAAACTTTAATCGGTACTTACCAAGAGCTACTGGATTTAACAACGAAGCGACTTTATTCAATGACTCATCTAATAAATCAAGACCACCAGCATCTAGGACATCTGGCGAGGAAATGAATTCAAGTCCTCGTCCCTTGAGCTTATCCACCTTGTGAGTCAGTACAAGAGTGGTCATCTCTTCTACTGTTGAGGCAAAGGCAAGACTTCGCTCTAAAACTAATTCAATTTCACCCCAAGGCAAGCCCTGACATGCCCGCGCTAGAAGAGCTTGAACGTTTGGGTCATTGTTGTCCCTCAAAACTTTGCGGTTCTGGCTACAAAAATCGGCAACAATGTTGTATACCTGTTCGCGCCCTGGCAGCGGGTTAGAGAGTACCGGAATCAGGGGCTGCAAGTCAAGAGGTAGTTGAACAAAAGTTTCGAGCAAGACCCAATGCTGATGGTTTGTTGCCCAATTCGACTGATAATAAGCATTCGTTAATTGAAAAGAGCGCCGTTGGCTTACCTGACCGGATTCATCCAAATCCAGTATCCCCTCCAAAACATAAAGTCCTGTCTCTCCTTTCTCCAACAGAAACTGCGGTACATCTCTATCGGGGATTATGTCAGTATTCTGCAAGATACACTTACTGCCGATGTTAACTACCCGCTGCAAGGTCTTATAGCCAGGGTTCCAGAAATAAACTGGCATTCCCCTCTCTTTCCCCCAGTTATAAAATTGGCTCAGTACTCTGATTCGGTCAGTTGAGTAGTACTCCAAGCAAACAATAGGAGTACCTTTATCGGTCAGAGCAGGCCAATCATTGATGGTTTGCATAACTAACAAATTCTTGAAACATCAAGTTACCACTTCCATTACAGTCAGAAAATCGTTACACTTTTCATCAATCAATAGTCACGTATCGAGTACTTCCCAAGTGCTATTTTTATGGCAACGATAGTGTAGAATTTGAGAAAAGCGAAGGCCGCTAACGCGGCTTCAGCCATGAAGTGAATTAAGAAACACGGAACTTCATGGTTACTAACAAAACTCCCTTTAGTAGTCGAAGCGGAAACGGGAACGGGAAAGTACAGCCGACTGCTGCTAAAGCCGGTAAGCAAGAACTAAGTGCTAAAGCAAGGAGCGCGAAAACAGCATCTGCTGCACGTCGTACCGCAGCAACCACAGGCAGCATCGAGGAACAAGCCGAGGAACTCCTCTCACTTGTCAGGAATACCATCCACAAATCCTTCGGTGTCAAGCTTCAAACCCGTGACAAACGGCTCGTGACGAAAGTCGGTCATGCCACAAAGGAAAAGATAGGTCTCGACATTGCAGCTCAACTAAAAAAGCGCGGCGGTAAGATGGATTGGCAAAAGTGGAATAACCGGGTTTTCCCACGGTTGTTCGGACAGCCAGACGCTCTCAAATACGACCTTAAGGTCATCGCCTTAATGATGGCACACTTGTACGACGTGTTTGACCTTGACCCCACCGAGGCAATCAAGGGCCTCGTCAAATTCAACCAGGACTCACTCACCAAGCGGAACAACTATAAGGTGGAGCAGGAGGAAGAGGACGACGAGCCTATCGACGAAGATGAAGATTTCGACGAAGATGAAGATGAATTGGACGATTTAGACTCAGAAGAGTCTGAGGAGTCCGATGATGACGATGAACTGCTGGATGTTGAGGACGAGTCCGAAGAGGATGACGAGTCCGAGGAGGATGACGACGAACTCGACTAACGCAGAACTAGCCACCTATCTGCCTTATACATTCAAATTGAAGATTACCCTGCCCTAACATTGGCGGGGTAATTTTTTTCTACCTAATTCAGCAGTTTTGAAAAGCTAAATTTAGCTAATTTAAACTAAAACCTTGATAGCTATCGCTACTTCTAAGATGAGTTGTATGAAAAGTCAGCTCTCGCTGTTTTTGGAGTGAGTTAGACGAAAAGTTGAAACTCGCACGGCAGCGACTGCTGCTATTGATGTGAATGACAATCTGAAAAAAAGGAAAAACTGAAAATGGCTAACGCAACTGCAACAAAGACTAAAGCCCAAGCTAAGAGCATTAAACCCGCTTCTTCAAAGAATCGCGTCAAAGCTCTTGAGCGCTGCATCAGCTACAACGAGAAGTTAAGGCTCATGGTAATTGAAGTTCTCCGGGAGGAATCGGGACGTGAACTTCAGTCCGAAGCCCGCTTCAACGAAGGCGAATTTGACTGGAACGAACACAACGCCCAGTTTCGCGCTGACTATGCAGAAACACCGCTCAAAGAATTAATGCGAGCGGCACGCAACCTGTATGGATTAGGCGACATGGACGCTATCCGGGAGCGCCGTAAGGCTCACCGGAATATCCGTAACTCTCGAATCGCTCACAATGAAGGCGGACTTCCTTCTGGCAGCTTCAACGACGAATTTGACGAAATCGAGAACGACGATTACGAAATCGACGAACTTGATAATGATTAAAGAATTGTGACTTCTGAAAGAACCGCGCCATTGCCCCACTTCTTTGGAGAAGTGAGGCAATTTTTTTACGCTCTAATCACAAGCGCGAAAAAATCAGCGATCGCTGCTCTAAACATCGAGAGTTCAATTTTAAAATCTGAACTTTCTCGCTGCATCTATCGATGCTGTTTTTGTGAGAGTGAGCAACACAGTACACAACTTAATAGAGGCAGTATCTACTGCTTTGGCTCACGACAGTAAACAGTTAATCAAGTGAATTAAAGGAATCAAAGACATGACTGCTCAAGCTCTAAATACCCGCAAAACCATCGCATCTGAACCCAAAGCTCTCGACCGCGTCCTTGACTACAACGCCAAGGTGCGTTTGATGGTAATTGAAGTTCTCCGAGAGGAATCCGGACGCGAACTTCAATCCGCAGCCCGCTTCAACGGCGAAGACTTCGACTGGGAAACCCACAACGCCCAGTTTCGCACTGACTATGCGGAAACTACCATCAAGGAGTTGCTCACTTACGCAAGCGAACTGTACGGCTTAAATGATATGAACGCCGTCCGGGAGCGCCGTAAAGCTCATAAGGCTCAACGCGCCAAGCGACTGAATGCTCAAGGCTAATCAGTCCTACAAAACCGTCTCCCGACCTTATGAGGTCGGGGTAAATTTTTTTATCAAAACTAAAGCATGTAAGCAGCGATCGCTGTTTCGGGGGGTGACAAATTGGTAGTAAGCGATGATTAACATCCACAAGTATGACGAAACGCTACTCTCTCAACCCGGCATCCTGTACGTCGGTAGAGGCAAAACTGTTGAGGAGTTAGGGCTAGGAAATCCATATTCTCACAAGCCAACTCAATCCGCTCGATTCAGGGTTGAAACTTTGTCAGAGTCAATAAGCAGCTACCGCCAATGGTTATTTAAGCTCATTAAATTGTACTGGTGGAGAGAAACAAAGTCTCTTGAGGCTTGGGAGAGAGACTACCTCAAACAAGTGTTAAAGCTATCACGAAATGTAGCATCAGGGAAGGTAACGGGTTTGATGTGCTGGTGCATAAACCAACCCAACTACCAACCCAATAAATCCAGGCACTATACCTGCCACGCGCAACTGCTCTATGCAGGTGTACTATGTTTAGAACGCCGCAAAAAGGCGAACTTATTGCAAGGATGTAAGAAGTTAGTGACTCCAGAAAAAGTAACTAAGCTAAAGCCCTGGCAAATGCTGGTGATTGGCACCAATTATCAAGGCCCAAACCGACTTAACGGTCGGCACGGTGCAGGCGCTGCCGGGTTCGCCTTCGGAGCCAATCAGTATCCACATAAAGTTGGTACTGTTGGTAAGTGGGCAATTTATGGGCAAGCTGAAGGAGTAATGCACGGGCAATTCGGATCTTCCTACGGCATTCCTACGAAAAACTTGGAGGCCGCAAACCGAGGCGATCGCTCAATTCCACTTGAAACAATCCAGCATTCGATTGAACGCTTTCTCAAGTGGGCAACCGATCATCCGGATATAGAATGCCTAGTAACACCTATCGGTTGTAACCGGGCAGGATACACAAAGCGCGAGATTGCTAACTTTTTCACCTTGCACCCGATTCCTCCCAATGTAGCTCTGCCACAAGAGTTCTGGAATATAATTAGCGCCAAGCTAAGCAGGTAGGCACTTTTAAACATCACTTGTAGGGTTCAGTAATGGGTAATGGGCAATGAGTAATTGGTTTGACCCATTATCCCTTACTAGCCTTAAAGACTAGATAATGCACTCTGCGAGTTGAAAACTTTATTTCTCAGGTGAAGAATTTACATCACGTTTGACAACTTTATTGCTTGCGTTCAACAGATATAAACTTGCGCTTTTCTGGAGAAACCACCCAAATTGTGCAGAACCCTTCTGTAGCTTTTCGCCCTTGAATTTCAAGAGTAACGCCCAATCTTTTGACATCATTCTTACAGTCTAGATTATCTAAAGACCCTGCATTCCAACGCATCAAATTCCGGGCAAACTTACCTTCTTTACTCTCGGCCCAGCGCAAAGATTCTGCTTGCTCCAAGGTAAGTTGTCTCGACCCAGTAGGATCTTTATTTACCTGACTCTGGAGCCAAGCAGAAACGCCTAATCCAATCAGTGTCCCAAAGCCAATAGCAACAGTAAGAAGTCCTGCTGCTGGCAGAATAGCCGATAGCTTAGTTGCCTGCTCCCACTGAGTTTTTCGCAGCAGGGTTGCTACAGCTGAAGAAATCGCAGTTTGCTGCCCTTTGACTGCTACGCGCTCGGCCTCCTTAAGATTATCGTAAAGCTGCTCGGACCACTGGTCGAAAAGGGAACTCAAGTCCTTAGGACTATCCTCCAACAATGCCTGGAGTTGACCTATAGCGACCAGGGTCAGGAATAACGGCTCTTTGGGTTTGATATTCATCCTGACAGTCCAACGCAAAACTTTGGCCTGAAACTCTGGGCTTTTATCGACTAGCAACTCATCTAACCAGCCTAATTCAGAAGTCTTATCTTGATTAGTATCAGCCACCATTACAACTCCAATCCCTTTTTCTGTTTGTCTTCTTTTATCTCTGGTTTATCCTGCTTCTCTACAGGTAATTGTGGCGTAGAAGCGCTCTCCTCTATTTCTGCTAAATCGTCTCTCTCATCAAATCTGCAAGGCCGCACATTTAAAATGGGAAGCTGAAAGTTTTCTTCCAACTGGAGAGCGTCTTCTAGAGACAAAGGTTTCAAAATTTCCCCTGAAAGTGTTGCCTCTAGCACGGTATGACCATCGGTGCGTGAAAAGAGCCTAAACAAGTGCTGCTCTTCGTCTACAACCAGCATCCAAGATGGATTTTCTAGTTCTTGCTCGTATTGCTCCAACACAGAGCGCCGTGTAAGTTGTCTATGTGCCTCAATGACCTGCATCACCAATCTCTCCTGTGCCTGCTCGCGCATGAGTTCATTCGATCGCTCCAAAGCTTTGGCTCTATCTTCTGGCTCTGCCTCGCGCCACTGAGCAATTTTTTCTACTTCAACATTTGATTCATCCTCCTCTACTTCCGATGAGCGAACAGCATCGGCATCTTCCAGAACTAAAGAGCCGTTTATCAACTCTCTTACACCAGGAAGACTGAATAAAAAGGCTGACTCGTTGGAAGTAATGCCTTGTTTATCATCGCCTCCACCATCATCTTTATCACTACTACTCTCATCCCCGACAGAAGAAAAAGTTGGTGATACCGCATTGTGTTTGAGAGCCTCCACCAAGCTCAATTCATTCTCTCGCGGCTCCGATTGAGATAAACGTTGCTGCTGCATTTGCAACCTGTACGACTCGCTAAACACGAGAGAAAAAACGGCTGACTGAGAGCTGTAAGATAGCACTGGCTCTAAGCTCTGGTGGGCTGAGAGCGACCACTCCCCATTTTCATTTATGTAGCCTGATACTACAAAATCACCCTTTTCGTGAGTGATAAACCACTGCTTATCAATCCCCGCAGAGATCAACTCTGGCTCAGTTGTTGGCAGCACATACAACCGCCCTAAATAGACATCTCCAGAAGTCACATCGTAATTGCCAAAAGGTTCACTATGCTGTCCGACTTTTGTAAACTGAAATTTATAGTTAGTACTCAAGAAACACCCTCACCAACCTGTGTCTGCCGATCTGACTCATCAGGCTGTGTAGCAGCCGTAGATTGTTCTTTGTTTTTGGCGCTGCCACGCCCCCTTTTTGAACCTTTGCTAGATGTTTCAATCGCTTCTTGAGAAGCTGCACTTTGGTTCCATATCCCTGCTTTATCTATGCCCTGAAAAGCCTTATCCAAAAATGTATAGAGCCGCTGCTTGCCAAGAATATCCAAACTTTCATCACTTTGGTCCTTTTGAGCAAGCTCAAAAGTGCAGCGATACTCATCCATATAGTCTCGTTCTGGATAGCTAAACTTGGGAAAATCTATCACTGCTACGTTGTACTTTGCGATTAAATCTTGAAGTTCTTTCCGCTTATCAACGTGTGTCCAGTCTTCACATAAACCCCAGTTTCGCACAAACACATGAATTATCTTGTTATCAAAATAATTCAGTGATTCTATACATAGCTTTACAGAATCATAGCCACCTGTACAAACAAACCACTTACAAATTTTTACGCCATACTTTTCCCCCAACTTTAGAATTCCATTGCGTTCTATCCATTCTTTTGTTATGTCAGCTACCTGAGCAGGAAGGTTGACAATCACGGGTTTTGTCAGTGCCAGTTTGAAAATTTTGTCAGCATCATACGACTTGCGCTCTGCCTCGCTAAAGATAATCTGTTCGCAAACATCAGGGTAAACCTCCCCGACATCGGGATTACTCCGATCCGCCTCCACCAGCACAAAAGGGTATTCTCTATCCAAGCAATAATGCACCATAACACGCGCAAACAACGACTTACCTACCCCGCCTTTTTCCCCATCAATAAAATGTATTAATGCCATTGTTATTGCTCCTTAACCAAATATTGAATCTCTTTCTTCAGCAGTTGCTTTATCACCCAAAGGATTCACAAAGCACTTCTTTGGCTTCTCGCTTGTTGTATCGGACACGCCAGACGCTCCAACTGTTGCTCCAGGCAGGGATAGAACTGTGGCGACAGGAGTAGCAGAAGTAACAGGCAAACGCATAACTTGACGGATGTAAGTAATCTGGTTTTCCAAAGCGCTACAACAACTCAAACCCAACTTACGCAGCTCTTCGTCATCCAATTTACCTGCTTCCTGACAAGCCAAGGCTAGCCAAAAAGCCCGTAGCGCTTGCAAAACCATCTCTGTTGTCTTACGCGATCCATCCCCTTTTTTTAGATAGTCCATTAACTGACCATCCAAACTTTCTGGCTTTGGTTGATATCGAAACCTAAAGTCTTCATACTGCTTGTTCATGCGACTGCTTCAACCCGCTCTCTAAAATCTGCAAACATGCCATACACATCCACTAGCCGAAAGGACAACGCCTCCCGCCCTGATTGCCTCGAACGACGCTGCTCGCGAAGCGCTTCCTTGACTTGCTCTTGTAAATCCATGCCCCAGTAAACAGAAGTCCGATTAAAATAACTTGTTAACTCCGGCTGCAAGTACAGAGCAGCTCCTCCTGACAAAATGACCTCATTTAAGCCAGTGGGAAGAATGCTATCTAACCAGTCCTTCAACCCTAGCCAATACTCTACTCTGGCGGTGGCGATCGCCTTCGCTATCTGCTCGATCTCAGCATCGACATGTCTTGCTTCCGTACTCTTGACTAAAGACCTCACTACTCGGTTTTCTGGTCTAATATCCGACCCTAATTCATAAATGGCACTAGTTAAACTTAGGGTTGCCTGACCCGACGTTCGCCCGATAATCTTATCTACCAACTGATGAAAGCCCAAATTGCTGGTATCGCCTTTTGTCAGCTTACCTCGCTCAAACAACAACAAACTCGTGTTTCTGTGTCCAAACATTAGTACGGCAAGCTTCTGACGCTGAAACCACTCCAGACCATTTTGCTGAAGCCGAGACATCGCTAAGCCTCCCCCTTCAGGACGGCACTCGAACTTTTCTAACTTAACTCGCAGCCGCTTGCCCCGAAATACGAAATTTCTTAAGTGCTGCCTTAACTGCTTTTCAAACCGCTCCCTATCCTGATATTCCCCATAAGGAAGCAGACAGGCAATGGCAATAGATAACTTACTAGGCAAATGTGCCTGCTCTACAATCGCCCCCACTGCTCCCAATACTTTATAGAGAGCTGTCTCATACTTAAGTCGATCGAGTCTTGGCAAGGACGAGAAGTAACGAGCCAAAAAGCCAACTGCATAGCATTCGTCAGTGTTACTGCACTCTACCCAAGCTTCGTCTGATGGCTTCGCTACCCCCATTTCTCCCTTGCCAGCCAAGTAGGCGTCAATACTCTCACGAGGTAACTTGATGACTTCTGGCTCCATCACTAGCAGTCGCATATTGTCATCACTCGGTAATTTGTAAACTAACTTACTAAGTGAAGATCCTGGATCAAACCCAATTGTTAAATCAGCCATTACTCAAATAAACGAATCAAACCAACAAGTCAAGCCAATCACTCAGCACCGTTAAGCTGTAAACCAATAACTTATGGTGCTTATAGTGATTTCTGTTATCAATCAATCCAATTAATTGATAACAAACTTAATAACAGGAGACGTGATTCCTGGATCGCTGTAACTCATAACCTTAACTAGGATAGTTTTTGAGTGACTTGATATCCACTAAGCTGTTATGCATTTAAACTGTGATAAGAGCATCACCCTTGTTTTTGAGC
>CBDTXL010000112.1:0-13343 GCA_965364435.1 uncultured bacterium | reverse complement strand
GTATTCATCTGTATTCATCTGCGTTTATCTGCGTTTATCTGCGGTTTCAAATCTCACAGAATCTACTTTTCGGATAGGCTCCAAGAGTACGGAAAATCCTATGCATAAGTGCATACTTTCGCAGTAGACCCTTTTTCTCTAATGCTTATCGTGGGAAGGGTTCAGCCTTCCCGTACACATTTACTCATTGGGTACGAGCAGGAATGGTCTGCGGCATCCAGGTGGGACCATCGCAGCGCGGACCATCTGGCGTCCAAATGAGTTTATCTAAACACATCCGCCGCGCCTCCATGTTTATATCCCAGGCGTGGTAAACAATGTACTCCGTCTGACCATCCGGACCGAGAACAATTGAATTATGACCGGGACCCAAAACATAACCGGGAAGCGATCGCAACACCCTTGGCCCAGCTTCGTTACCCGCGTCGGAGTAGGGACCCATGACCTTATCGGCAACTCCATAGTCCACACCGTAGCTGTCGGTCTCCCAGCGCCCACCACTGTAAAAGCAGTAGTAGCGCCCTGCATATTTACGAACACACGGACCTTCCAAAGTGTGCCAATCATAGATGCCACCGTACATTGGGCGGTTCGCTAGAAACCGTTGCCAATCACAACGCGCACGCAAGACAACTCTCCCTTCCCCTGCTAGCTTCGTCATGCCTTCCAGTCGGTCTACCATCAGTGCCGTGCCAGCCCGCACGCCGCCCTCTGTATCCAGAAAATCACGGGCGTAGAAAAGATACCACTGCCCGTCATTATCCTGAAACGGGTGCGGGTCAATGGCGAAGGGGCAGGACTTAGGGTCTAAAAGCGGCTCTCCAACGTCCTGATAAGGGCCCAGTGGATCATTACTGGTGGCGACGCGCAGCTGATGATCCTTGTCCTCGTGCCCCACCGAGTAGTAGAGATAGAACATGCGATCGCAGTAAGCGACTTCAGGTGCCCAGAAGTTATCGCCTAAAGCGGGTTCTGGTCGCAGCAGTGCGTTACCCACAAAATCCCAGTTCAGGAAGTCAACGGAGCGCAGGAGGGGAAAGACACGTAGTTCGTCAGTGGAGTTGGTCTGCGCCGCGTCCGCGATTTCCTCCATCTGTCCTTTCGCTTCCGCTGGACCCGTGCCGATCGCATAGTATATGCCCTGGTACTCCCAAACAAATGGATCGGCGAAATAGCCCTTATAGACCGGATTAGTGTAGGTTCGGGTTTTAATGGTCGCTTCAGGCGTCGGCTCAGTCTGATACATAGTAGCTCCTTACGAGTACAGTCCAAGAATCGCCAGGAGGCAGACGGTACTGCCCTTAAATAGAGGATAGATCGTGAATCTTCCCAAATTCTCCCGGACTCATCCTCTATCTTTGGTGCGCTTTGTGTCTTTGGAGTGGAGGTGAAATATAGCGTTTTTCATACCAAATCTGGCTCCGGTTGTTATTTAGTCCGTATAATGTCTGCACAAGAATGAACTCAATTTTTGTAGAAGAACTGAGACCCCAAAAATTCAACTTTGGCAAACAGTCTTGGAACGAAGAGACAGATGCTACGGCTAGCATCACGGCAACTGAACTGACGTTTTTAACATACAATGTGTGGTTTGGAAAATACTACTTCAAAGAACGTTGCGAGGCATTGCTGAAAATTGTCCACGATTGTGACGCTGATGTAATTGGGTTGCAAGAGGTAACGCCAAAGTTTCTGAAAATTGTTCTAAAACAAGAATGGGTAAGGGATAGTTATTATGTCTCTGATGCTACAGGGTTAACTGTTCAAGGCTATGGAGTACTCCTTCTTTCCCGAATTCCCATCCGCAGGATGTTTCTTCACAATTTGCCTACTTTAATGAGCCGTAAATTGTTGGTTGCCGAGTTATCGGTAAACGAACAAACTTTTAACGTTGCTACGGTTCACTTAGAAAGCATGAAGCAATCAGCCCTCTTACGTGCGGAGCAGCTGGCGGAGATTTTTCCTCTGTTGTCAAACTCGGAGCATTCCGTGCTTATGGGAGACTTCAATTTTTGTTCTTCTTGGAATAGAGAAAACGCCAGTATCGACAGTAGTTATCAAGATTTATGGCCGGTTTTGAGAAGCGGTGAACCGGGTTACACAGAAGACACAGATATCAACCTGATGAGGCTCCACCTGACAGGAAAAGAAAAACAAGTGCGCTTTGACCGCATCTTACTGCGCTCTTTTTCTTCGCTGTGGCAACCGCAGTCCATTAAACGGCTGGGTATAGAACCTATCTCTCAGAAATATCGATACCGAAAGGTTTTTCCTTCTGACCATTTCGGTCTAGTAGGAAGCATTGTATGGCAACCCAATATTGAAAACTGCTGAAAACCGTATCAGTGCTAGTACTTAAAATTTATGTAGGTTTCGACCTTATCCTCTGGCAACTGCTCCACCACCTGACACCGCAGTAATTCCCTCGTCTGCTCCGGTAGACTCTCGTAATAATCCCGTGGGACAGTTAAATCCACTTTCGCTGTGTGTAGCCAATGCATTACGTAGCCCATGACGACCATTGGTCTCGGTCTATTTGTCCGGTTCGGTGACCCTCGATGCAGTGCCAGTGGTGAGCGAATCGTCACATCTCCCGGCTTCATATAAAAGGACTCTATCGGAATCTTGCCAGATGCAACCTTTGCCAGACCCTCTTCACGCGGCAAGACGTGCGTGCCACGAGCCATCTGGAACGGACCGTTTTCTGCCGTTACTTCGACAAGCGGGAAGTTAACCGCTAGGGCGTAGAGTGGCGTGACAATTTGATCTGAGAAGAGTGGGCGAAAGTCCCGGTGGGTTTCCTGATAATCCGAACCCTGCACCGGAATATCAGCCCCTAACTGGACTAGCTTGTATTCTTGATAAAACACGCGATCGAGGACGCCCAGAATCACCGGATTGGCAAAGACATTCGCATCAGCGAACGGGGGAATCCAGGGGAACGTCAGATAGTAGCGAGATTGTTCGCGGGGAGCTAAACCGCCCGGTCGGTTTTGGCGCTCTCGAAACAAAGTATCAAAAGCTTGTGCCCACTCCTCAATCAGTCCTCTATCGAACAGTCCGCGAATCACACAAATCCCATCTCGATTCAGTTCCTGGGCGAATCGATCCAGGTCAGTAGCCGTAAATTTAGCCGTATCTATGCTTTGAATCATCATACTGTACTCTCTAACCCATCCCGTTAGAAAAGTAACCTACTATACCATTATAAATTATTCCTTCAGGTAGAGGTTCCAATAGCAGCTGTTGCTAGGAAAGCTGGAATATCTTAACACGTAAGGCCTTCACCCAGTCGCGGATTGGAGTCTACGGGAGAAGTTGACATCCAGAGAAAAGCGAACGGTGGAGCGAACCCTTGGATCACTGTTAACCGAATATGGCTATAAGCTAGACCCTGCGGTTCCCCACCGTCTTGATTGGTTGATTGCAGATATCGCTCAACAAACGGTTTACCGGCTGAAGCACTTCATCGGCAGCACTGAGAAGTTCCTGGATGAGAAGCCAGTATTAGAGAAGCCAGCTGCAATGGGTGCCGAGTGACCCCATTCTAATCCCTAGAACTCCAAAAAAAAGCCCAGGGGGTTAAGCCACTCTGCTGGATTTGCTGATTCTGTCTTGGAGTTAATACGTCTGCTATTTGAGTATTCCAAGATTGAAAAATCCCTTGAATTTGAGTCAGTTGCACATCTGAGAGATTTTGAATTATCCCTAGCCCTTGACCACTTACTCTGGCAGAGGCGAACTGAGCTTTTTGCCTTGGCGTGAGGACAGCTTCAATTTGTGTAAGAACATTCTCCTGTACCTGTTCAAGTTTGGCTTGTTGTTCCTGGCTTAGAATAAGGCGGGGTCTAGTCTGGGGTTGTAAATCTTGAGCAAAACCAGCTAGAGGAGTAGCAGCAATGGCAGTCGCTGCAATCACCCCAGCAAACAGCAGCAGGAATTTGAGCTTCATCATTGTTCTAAAGAACTTTAATTAGATCCACACAAAGGTCTCAAAGTTAAGTACTCAGCACTAAGCGGAGTACCGCTATGGTGTTGGGCTTCCGGCGAATTAGCTAACTAGCTATGAAAACAAGAGTATATTAGGTAACTGCCCTTAAGTGAACTACCGCGCTTCATTCTGAGGAATAGAAGCGCGGCTTCCAGCTTCATCGAAAGCTGCCGCCACCGATACTTGATGAAAAGAACCCCCGAACCCCTAGAATAGAGAGCCACTTTTCGGATCGCAGTGCGTTGCCGCAAGGTGACTGACATAGTCTAGCAGGCGCAGACGGGCTAAACTCGCTACGCCTATCTCCTCACCTTGCAGCAACGCTTTCGCTATGGTTCTATAAAGGAAAAAGCCAGAAGCTAACCTTCGAGTCTTTATAAATTTTCATAAAAATTTATATGACTAGTTTATGCTATCTTCAAAAAATATTAAGCCCTCAATCCTACCGCCTAGACGACCAGCAGCATTGACGCTGAGTAACCTCAGCTTTCTATTGTTACACTTCAGGAAGGACATAAATGTCCTAAATTACTTGACATGAGCAGGAATGTTCTATCAGAAGGTCATCAAACTGAACCGCGCGTCAAGCAAAAAAAGTCAGGCTTACATACTCAGCAGGCTCAGGAAATGATTTACCAGTTCTTATTGGAGCTGGTGAGGAAACAGCCGCCAGCCCAAGTATTAGAAGAGTTTAAACGTTTGTTTATAGAGTATGATTCTCATCCGGGTAATTTAGACGCTATCCAGTCAATATCTACTCTCCTTTTCTCCAATAATGAGAAAGATTTCCGTAATACACTTAAGAGGTCTTGTTACATTCTCATTAATAACTGGGAAACATCTAGGAACTATACTTATATAAAAGAACTAGTTGAGTTGTTTTCTGAGTCTAATCTTAGTAAGAAAACCCTTTCTCCAAGTCTCGGTCGCCTGAGAAGCTGGTTAGAACATTTTGTTAACAGTAAAGACTATAACGACCTTAAGTTATTTATCTTAAAATACGGCTATTCAGACAAAGAACACTGGAGTAATCGTTACACCTCATATCTATTAGTTCCCCAATATACTAACCCCGATAACCCAGCAGAACAGCGAGAGGCGGCAAGAACGCTTTCAAAAAAACTGAAAGACAAGTTTAAGTTTGATTTAGCAATGTACACGGCACGTTGCCAATCTAGTGTACAAAAGGACAAAATCCCCAATAACCCGACTGGACTGGGCGATGAGGTTTTGCGTTTTATTAAAATGATAGTGGTTAAACGGGGTTCCTTTAGTTATGAAAATTTGGCTAATATCTTTGTTGAACAAACCAAAGAACTTAATTACAAAAAATTCAAGTCTTCCCTACAGAAATATTTGATATTTTCTGTAGGAAATAAAGATTTTGTCGAAGCTTTAAATAAAAAATTATCAAAAAAAATGGAAGCCCTATATGAGAGACATAATCAAGAACATCTGAATGAAGCATTGCTACTGAGAACCTGCAATAGAATTATTGACTATTTAACAACGGAAAATCAGAGAAAACCTTCAGAGCTGTTTATTTTGTTGATGTCTCAAGGGCATTCTCTCACTCTAGTCATCGTCCTGCTAAAAATTGTTTTGATTTGTCCCAATGCTCGCCTTCATCTGGAGAATCGTATTGCTAAGTTAATTCAACACTATCTGCATTATCCGGAAGAAGAATGTAAGTGGGCAGTTAATTTTTTTGAAGTTTTTAATATAACTTTTGCAATTCATGCTGAGAACGTGCAATACAATTTGATTAAAATGGATGGTAAAATGTCGGATAATCAGTCAGACGCGGCTCTAGAAACTTACCGAGTTTTTTCTCAACTCCGGGACGGGACTCCTATAGAAGCAGCTCAGCAAGAGAGGGAGACGCCTACGGAAAATACTTCGCCTAATGCCTCCAAAGATTCCTAAGACAGTGATTTTATCTGCTGGCTTTTAATCTTCATTGACAACAGGTGCTGAGGCGAACTCTGTCACTCTCTCTACAGTTAGAGAATAGAGGTTTTTTAAGGCCAGCAAGAATGTCACCTTTGCTAGATGTCGCGATCGCTTTTCCCTTGATACTTTTGAGAAGCGTGATTGAAGGCTCACTGCCATCACTCCCCCGCACAAAGGAGAGTTACACTCGGTAGCTTTAGTCTAACTACAGCACCCTACCCATTTTTCTAAACGGGAGCGTTGCCATGCTGCCGTAATTCTGATGTCTGGGGATGAGGCGGGAAGCTTTCATCATGAAGAAACACTCAGCTTAATTGAGGCTGAAAGGAGTATCGATGAAAAAGTTATCTGTTTTCTTCAAACAGCTAGGACTCAGGCAAATATTGACAGTTTTCTTGGCAACAGTGGTACTTTTCGTGGGTACCGCTTGTAACAATGGTGATATGAGAGGGGCACGCCCCGACAACCCTCCTGTTCAAGCTGGAGGTGCCAATAATCCCTACAAAACAGGTGGAGACACTAACACCAACTATAACCTCTCTCCTGATCCGAAGGTGAGCAACCAAGGCGCGAAATCTGATCGTAACAGAGCCGACTTGCCAATCATCTCAAAGCAGCTAATTGCCAGCCAAGAGACGCTCTACCCAGCTCCTAAGCTGCAAGGGCAGCCAGCAGATGAAGGGAGATCACTTCCAATAAAAACCCTAAAAGATTTTGAAACCTCTGAACCGGGTGGCCAAATTCAACGTGAGTCAAACGTTGGCGATCGCATTCAAGATCGCTTAGGGGCGGTCAAAAATGCTTTGGATAAGGCTTCCGATTTTATCGGCGAAGGTGCAAACGAAGCTGCCCAGGAAGCTCTAGATAAAAGCGCAGCGTCAGGTAAATAGGCTTTGCCTTAACTGAAGTATTGGCTTGTATCTTCAGGCAATGAGTTTGACGAAATGGCTCGTTGAACACACAAAAATTTTAATTTGTCAAACCCCTAAAAACGGATTGCGGGTTGAAGCCACAAGCCTGTTAATCTTTTACTCAAAATGAATCGGAGGAAGAACTCTATGAACAAAGTTGTTGATTGGTTGAAAAGTATTCGCCTGGATCGAATCTTGACAGTATTTCTGGTCGGTATCCTAGTTTTTGTTAGCACAGCTTGCAGTAGTGGAGCCTCAGCAAAGACTGCCGATCAAATCAGGGAGGAAGTTCCTGGAAGCGCCGTGACGAATGAATACAAAGGCGGGATGAACGACTACAGTGATGTCGATCCCAGAAGTAATACTACAGAGGCGCAAGCGAAGGCGAAGGGTCTGGTAGACAACGCTCGGAAGAACATAGAAGAGAAGAGTGTTGACAGTGGTGAGCAATATGTTGAAAACTACCGGAGTGGTACGCCTCTTGGTGAAAGAGTGAAGCGGATTGGTGAAAATGTCGGCAAGGCCGCTGAAAATGTGACCGAAGACATATCGAAGGGTGCTCAGGAAAACGCTCAAAACGCACAGAAAGCGGCTAAGGATGCTACACAGGCAGCTGATGAGACTGCCAATGCTGCTCAATCTAAGGTAAAGAGTGACATAAAGACCACGCAGCGAGCTGCTGAAGATACCGCCTCAGCGGTCAAGTCTAAAGTCAGCAGAGATGTTAACAGGACTCAGCGGGCTTTGGATGACGCTGCTGACGCCATTGATTAGAACCTGCTGGATTTAAACGAGAAAGTTAGAAAATTCAAAAAAACCCAGTTAGTTGAGTTGACTGGGTTTTTTAGTTTCGCAGATTGAAAGCGATCGCGCTATTGGGGTGATCTAAGAAAAAAGCAATTTGCGATCGCCCTGAGATTTTCCCTGTGAAAGCCCTAATACAATAACCAAAATCATAGAACCTGCGCTATCTCGGTTGGATGAGTTACCCGTGCTGGCGATACCAGGTTTGGAGCGCCAACTGATGCACCTCTCGCCAAGAGCGGTCGTTTGCCCTTGCTAACTTGGCACAATCCTCATATTCCGGTTGTACGTTGGTAATGGTTTTGTGGGGAGAGCCATTCCAAGCCACCTTCACACGAATCTCACCATACTCGGTCTGTACCCGCTGAATTTCCCTTAGTAAAATCACTCGTTGCTGGGTCAGACGCCGGACTCCCAAGGTAGTGGTTTCCCGGAATAAAACAGCTTCACATGCCCCGATGTCTTGAGGATGGCAAATCACTGTGAGCAAAACACCCGGTCGAGACTTCTTCATCCCAATCGACTGAGTGAAGACATCCACGGCACCCGCATTAAATAGCGCCTCAAACACATAGCCAATCGCTTGAGGACTCAAGTCGTCAATTTGGGTTTCCAGCACCGAGATGGTTTCTAAGGTTGAAGGTTGCAGGTTAGTTTGGGTTGATAGCGAAAGCGTTGCGGTAGCGACGCTAGGAGCGTCACCTTCAACCTTAAACTTTCCAACCTTCAACTCTTGTGACGATTCCCCAATCCATAGTCGCAAAATATTCGGAATCGGCAACTGCGCCGAACCAGCCCCATTACCAACCTTTTGGAGAGTCATTGCCGGTGGGGGACCAAAGCTGGTGGCGAGAGTGACGGCAAGAGCCGCCCCCGTTGGTGTCACCAATTCCCGCTCAATTCCGTTGCTATAAACCGGCACCTGACGCGATTCCCACAATTTCAGTACAGCTGGCACTGGCACCGGCAACCGACCATGCGCTGCCCTCACTGTGCCACCACCAGTAGGGAGAGCCGAACAGTAGAGTTGGTCAATCCCTAGCCAATCTAACCCCAAACAGGTTCCCACAATATCTACAATGGCATCAGTGGCCCCCACTTCATGGAAATGAACTTTATCGGGTGCAATACCATGTACCGCCCCTTCGGCAATTGCCAGTTGGTGGAAGACGGCAAGGCTCCACTGTGACACCCGTGGCGGTAACCCTGCTGCTGTAATTAATCGCTCAATTTCTGGCAGGTGCCGTGTCGGCGCATGAACACAGGCGGGGTGGTTGTGAGGTTTCTGGTGTCCGGTGTCTGCGGTGAGATCCTCGGAGTGATCATGCCCTTTGTGGTGCTTATGGTCATGATCGTGATGATGCCCGTGGTCGTAATCAGGGTTGTGATGGTGCTGGGCTTCACCCAGTAAGTCCACATGGACTTTCGTTGCCAACTGACCATTCTGGTGGACGCTTTCTACTCGTAACCGATACTCCTGCTCAATACCCAATCCTTTGAGCTTTTCGATTAAATACTCCAAAGGCACACCCGCAGCGACGAGTGCCCCCAGGCACATATCACCGGCAATTCCTGTCTGACAATCCAGGTACGCTAGCTTTGTCATAAAGTTTTGACTATTGAGTTGTGAGTGAATTCATCATTCATGACTCGCAACCTTGTATGAGTTGATTTTTGAGAGAAGTAAGAATTTTGATGGCTACTATTTACTCTGTGCATCCGGAAACACCCCAAATACGTCGAATAGAGGAAATTAAGGACGCCCTGCAAGATGGTGCTGTGATGCTATATCCCACTGATACCGTTTATGCAATTGGTTGCGACCTGAATGTGAAGTCCGCAGTAGAAAGGGTGAGGCGTCTGAAGCAACTCTCTAATGATAAGCCCCTGACGTTTCTGTGTTCTTCTTTGTCCAATATTGCTCACTATGCCTGGGTGAGTGACCCAGCTTACCGCATTATGAGGCGTTTAATTCCAGGACCCTACACGTTCTTGCTCCCAGCAACAAAGTTAGTGCCCCGACTGGTGATGAATCCCAAGCGAAAAACAAGTGGCATTCGAGTCCCGGCTCATCCAGTGTGTCAAGCGCTGCTGGAAGCGTTGGGAAATCCAATTATTTCCACCTCGGCGCATCCACTAAATGAGAATGGCAAAACCCCAACGGTTGAACTGGAACGGGCACAGCTATTCGACGAGTTCGATAGTTTGGTGGACATCATTGTAGACGATGGCTCGGAAGCGGGCTTTGAGGTATCAACCATTCTGGACATGACGGGCGAGGAGCCTGTAATGGTGCGCCAAGGTCTGGGATGGGAAGCAGCAATAGCTTGGGCATCACCGGTCAGTCAAAGTTGGGAGTAGGGGCGGTGATCCCAGGCGAGGCTGCGTGAAAGTCTTGCCAGTAGGTAGTTTGAGAAATTCAAATGCTGCTCTTGATAAACCAAAATGGTATGACATGAGTTTCCGCCTTGAGAGGGAAGTTCTCTGCCCTAGCTCAACCCTCTCTTCTGTAAGAAACTACACAATACAAGCGATGGGCGGCGGTTTACGGACGAGGGACATGAAATAAACCCAGTTTGTTGATTGTCCACTCAAACCGGTTCGGTAACGCCCTCATCATCCTGGTAGTTTAAATCGTTCAAGTATCGGTACAGCAGGGATTTACATCGGTAGGCGTTGCCGGTATGCCCAGATGCCGGTCTGAGAGGTTCACAGTCCACTATTAAATTCCCGCACAGCAGGCCAGCCAAGGTTCAGGGTAGCCGTCTACAGTCGAATTGTAGACAACAACAGAGGGTGACGCCTTGATAGATGACACTCTCCAAAACATCCCTCTCTGTCAGTGTCGTTGCAATTCGTAATTTTAGTCTTTAGGGGCAATACCATGAACGTTAAAACTGCCAACTCTCTCAATCAAGTTTCTCAGAGCAACCTTCACGCTCCGGAAATTGTTAAAGAAACTGACACCCAGGCTTTGAGTGAGCTGTTGCTGGAGGAACTGCGAGCGCATCTGGGATCACAACCAAGCCGCGCTCAGGCGGTGACTAACCGAATCGCCCTGGAGGTAGAACGGATTTGTAGCAAGAGCGATCGCATCCAAGTTTCTGGTGAAATCCACTCCTGGCAACTCACGCTGGCGCGTCACCGCCTCTCTAAGTGTCTGTCGTACTATCGGCTGGGTTCCAAGCAAGGTCGTGTCGAACTGCACAGCAACCTCAGTGTCATGATTTATCGTCATGTGGCACCAGCTCACTCCCAGTTAAGCTTTTCCGCTCGCTACAACTTAATTGAGGACTTTTTGCAAGACTTTTACGCTGAGTCCCTCAAAGCCTTTCGGCGGGAAAATCAGGTAGATGCCGACTACACTCCCCGTACCCAGCTAGAACTAGCAGAGTACATGGCGTTTACCGAGCAATATGCCAAGCGGCGCATTACCCTGTCCAATCGCAATAGCCAGCAACTGATTGTACTTAGGGCACAGAGCTTTGCCAAACGCCAGCCTAGCGAAACCCCGTTGGATATTGAACAGGCGGTCGAGTTTGCTAGGAGCGAGGACGCCGTAGAGCAAAGCCGCTCACCGGCGATGCAACAGGTTCGTTCGCGCCTCATCGCTGAAAGTACTGACCCAAGTGAGGCGGTATTACGGGATCGCGTTGTCTCGGAACTGGTGCAATACCTGGAGTCTCAGGGTCACTCCGACTGTGCGGATTACCTGATCTTAAAATTGCAAGACCTCGCCGCACCTGACATCGACGAAATCCTCGGTCTGACACCCCGCCAGCGCGATTATCTCCAACAGCGCTTTAAGTACCATGTGGAAAAATTCTCTCGCTCTTCCCACTGGAAGCTGGTACACCAATGGTTGGGGGCAGACCTTGACCAAAAGCTGGGAATGTCATCCGAGCAGTGGGAGGCGTTTGTGGGGCAACTCGACAACCAACAGCAAAAGCTGTTGTCGCTTAAACAAGCTCACAAGAGTGACCCAGAGATTGCCAAAGCCCTGAACTGCACACCCAAACAGATGCAAAAGCGCTGGACTGGGCTGTTGGAGATGGCTTGGAAGACTCGCAACTCAGCAGGCGAGAGCGTTGCGCTGCTACGTACTCCGTTGGAGAAGCCGAAGCGTCGCGCAGATCGGAGCTTGAGTGAAGATGGGGAGTAGGCAGTGGGCACTGGGCGCAAAAAGTTGAAAGGGTTGAATTCAAGATGCTTAACTCTCAACTCTTTCTAGCCTTTGCAATGTCTGGTGGGTAGAGAAAATGTCTCGCTTACGACACACAGGTCATCCTACCAGTAACCACATACAAGGGTCGATTGCGACTAACTTTTGCTAAAGTAATATTAACAATTTGAAATTATTAGCCTCACCTCTCCCCTCTAAACGTACAATCTTTCGCAGTTGAAGGTAGCATCTGCTAAATCAACGCACACAACTTTTAGTAGGCAATTATGGCGGTAAACATTGCTCAAGCTTCCGCTTCACCCCTGGTAGCAGCACAAAATCAGCAAGCGCTCAGGCAGGTTTGGGAGAACATTCAGCCGGATAGTTGTCCGCATGTCTACAACTTTCATATGCACACCATCTACTCTGATGGTCAACTAAAGCCACAAGAAGTGGTAGAGCAGGCATTAGCCATTGGTCTTAAAGGATTTGCGATCACCGATCACCACACGCTCGCGGGCTACAAGTTAGCACAAAGCTGGTTGCAATACTGGCAGCACCAATCATCGCCCTCCACCCCAATCCCCCACCTCTGGACTGGCGTTGAAATCACAGCTGACCTCCTGGGTACTAACGTTCACATTCTGGGTTATGCTTTCGACCTAGAACATCCCAGCATAAAGCCTTATCTACAAGGCAAGGCACCTCAACACAGCGAAGCTCAGGCTGCTGCTGTGATTGTTGCTATTCATCAGGCAGGTGGCTTGGCCGTCTTGGCTCACCCAGCCCGCTACCGGCGCTCAGCCGAGGAGCTGATTCCCGTAGCTGCCCACTTAGGCATTGATGGCGTCGAAACCTACTACGCCTACAACAACCCTAACCCTTGGCAACCCAGCCCAACCCAAACTCAGCAAGTGAAAAAGCTTAGCGCTACTTACAATCTGCTTAACACCTGCGGTACGGATACCCATAGCTTAAATTTGCTAGTGCGTCTGTGACCAAATAACACCGGGAGTTTCTGTATTACCTTCTGCATTACCTCAATCCTCAAAAGTTCATTCCTCTGAACAAGAAAAGATTATCAAGTCTAACGATTTGATGCTAAGGCGTCGCTCTGAAGTGGTCAAGTAAATAATGCGATCGCCTTATTTGTCAACCACCCGATCGCGGTCAGTTTTTTGCACCAGGCATAACACCTCCTGCCTCCTGTTCAGGGGCTAATACAAACGGGGCTGTTGTTGTCAAAGTAGTCACAAGTCCGACAACACTGCCAACTGCGATCGCACCGGGTAATCCTACTAACTCTTATGGCTTCATTCGCTTCCGAGCTAGGGTGAATTAGCGCAATGCCCAAACTTTGCTAAAAGCTAATAGACCTCTTGCACGCAGTCTATCGAAATCAACTTTCCAATCCGATTTTATCTGTGTTCATCTGTGTCCATCTGTGGTTCCAAATCCTAAAGAAAGGATTGCGAGCAAGAGGTTTATTGACTAAGTGTTGCGAACGGATTTTGGTTCAAAG
>CBDTXL010000111.1:0-13419 GCA_965364435.1 uncultured bacterium | reverse complement strand
AAAGAGCTTCGATGAGGTTGTAACCGGCAATAGTGATGCTCATTTTTGTAGGATTTATGTGTAAGGTTGATGGGTTGTTAAATAGTAGTTTAAGACGATTGCAGTCTTGGAACTTGTCAATTTATAAGCTTTATATAAAAATAAGATTGATTTAACGATACCGTAACTTAAATAAATAGAAAAATCTCCCAAAAGAGTTAAAGATTCTCTAATGATTGAGCGGTGTAGGCTTTGCTCTTATCGAATTGTAGAAAAAGGCACTCAAGATATAAGCGATCGCTCTTATCTTGGTGAAGCTATAGAACAACGTCTCAGATTCGGGTCACAGTAGATTTGACCATCATCGATGAATAATGACAGATCTAAAGCTTTCCCTCTACTGAGATCTTGCACCCGTCCACTCAGCCGCCAGGGGTTTTAATCCCTGGCTAATAGCTAAAGTCCTCAGCCTCCGCTCCAAGCAATTGGTGTGCTGGGATATGAGAGATTAGAGGTGGAATTAGCATTTAAGTTAGTTTCTTCATCGAGCACCTTCACGACCTGGTTATATAAGTCCTCTGCCTGTTGAAGAGAGTCTCCAATACTGGTTAACCCCAATTTCCCAAACTCCGACAGTGCCCCCATGAGGTGGAACACGTTGCCGGTGCTGGTGCAGCCATCAAAGTGCAGTCGGTGGTGAGCGATGATATCCATCAGGTCGTTAGGCATCAATCCGTGGTAGCGCTCTTTTTGCAAGTTGTCAGAGGCAATGTAATACTTCTCTCGACCCTGATTGCTGTAAAAAAGACCAGTAGACAGGTCATAGCGACCATTGGTCAAGTACTTGAGGGTCATAAACGGATGAGTTGTGCCGCCTTTGCGAAGGTTGATTTCAATGGCTTGCAAATCCCACTTAGCACCACTGCTTTCAGGGTGATGAACAGCGACAAAATCGACTCCGTATCGCTCCATTGCCCCTTTTTGGGCTAAAGTCCTACCAACTCGCAGTCCCAAGTCTTGCAAGCGCAGCCGGTAAGCTTCGTCAGCAGGGAACTTGCAACCCAGATAAATTTGACCGTCTGGTCCCCCTAAGATTTGATCGTGGGTAGAAAGAATTTGTACCTCACCATTGGGGGTAATGTATCCCTGGACGCTAGGCGATCGCTTTTCGTCTCCCTCAACAAATGCCTCGACAATCGCTCCTAACTCTGGGATGCGACTGGAAAAATTCTCCCAAGTCTCATTACTCGCCTGAAAGCTCAAATGCTCCATTCGCTCATGAATTGCCGCCACTCGTAAACTGTGGGAGGCTTTCTCCGGAGCTACTTCTGCCATCGGTCTCAAGTCTAAGATTGCATTCCCTTCTCCAGAAAAGCCTTCGTTGAGTTTAATCACCATTCGCTTTAATTCTGGATGACGTTCCCACAACTCGGCTGCGCCAACTGCTAAATCGTCAGCACTCTCAACGCTCTGGCTACCATCGGGATAAGGCACACCGCTCATCTCGAAAATTTCCCGACTACCGCTCTTGGTGCCCCAGTACAGTAAATCTGGGTCGGGGGCAAGCAGGGGAAGATCGAGCTGCACAGATAACTCTCGCTCCCAATCCGTCGAGTTATAACAAACCATATAAGACTTTTGAGGGCGTAGTGCTTGGCGAATCCGCGCCATTAAGCGAGGACGCTCTAAAATCTTTTGGCTGAGGGGTTTGAGGGAGCCATCATAAGTCGAAAATAGCAGCAAGCGATCGCGCGCATGAGAGAAGGGAATTCCTGGCAACAGCTGCAAATAGTAATCAATCACAATCGGTGACAAAGGCTGTGCCGTAATGTAAACTATCCGGGTGCGGGGGTTTCGCAGACGAATCAAAGAAAATAAAAGCCGTTCTTCGTAGTGCAGAAAGCCCTGAATCTTCTTGAGTTCTCGCTGATCCATACTGACGGAAGGCACCACTAAAATATCGTGGTCATCCTGGTCAAAGAAGTCAACGCTATGCCAGCGATCGCGTAACTGGCTCTGAAGGTGGCGAAATTGCTCCGCTTGCGTAGAGGAAGAAAGATTCACAGTGTGCATCGCCCCAGACCCGCCTAAATACCGATAAAAGCAATATTTTAACGGTTGCACAGGCAACTGGTTAACAAATCCTTATTCACAGGAAGTAGTGACACCACTTATCTGGAGCCGAGTCAAACCTTCCACCAGCTAATCCTATCGTCAGCGGCGGCGAAATTCGATGACATTTTCTTTAATTGAGATGTCATAGCCTTCAAAGAAGTCTTGCCCCAGTAGTCCCATCTCGTCGATCCCTTGCGAAACCACCACTCGCAGATTTCTCTTGAGGCGACCATCGACTTCCAGCGACTTGACAGAGGTAACAGGTAATATCACCGTTGCACCATCGGCAACTCCCACCTTTGCTAGCCCTTCAGCTTTCAATCTTAATGCCTGTGCCATCGGTAGGGTGATCATGGTGCTGCTAGCCCCGGTATCAAAAAGCATTTCAAATTTCCGCGTGCCATTGAAGGTGACCTCAACTACGGGTATTCCCAGAACTCGCCCTACGATAGGGAGGGTGAAAAACTGTGGACTGATGTCACCCTGCGTAGTTTTTTTCGGCGGCGGAGTGGCTCTTAGCTTAGCATCCGCTAACAAACCCTGGTATTCACTCAGCTTTTTTTGGGCAGTTGCGTGCTGGCTACTAGAAGCTGGCACAGTTTTCATCCAACTAATTGCCTGTTGCCATTGGCTTGCCACTAAGTTCCAGTCATCTCGGGACACAGCCGATTTACTGATGCTCATCGCACCCGTGGCGATGTCAAGCCCTCGTTCGTAGTTTACGGATTTTGTAAGGGGTTTCTTCGGCTCCTTAGCTGTAAGGGATTTGTTCGCCTGGGTTTTGGTGGTTTTAGTAGCTTTGTTCCCTGGTGACGGCGTTGGCTTTGGAGAAGGCGATTCAGCAGGACTGGGAGATGCAGGTACTGGGGTAGCAACAGGCGATTCAGGGGAAGAATTCTCAGCTGTGTCGCTACCACAGGCAAAACTACCCAATGCCAAAATGCCTGATAAAACAATCAATGTGCCAGTTTTTAGATAAGGTTTCCACATGATTAATAGGTCCCTGGGATTTAGATCATTGCTTGGCTTTTCAAGTCATATCTCTCTCGCTAGGAGGATGTCAATGAAAAGCGCTGCTAGGGCGATCTATGTTAATTGGCTTTTCAATATATATATCTCTTTTGGTATGAGGGATTATGCAAAAATATAGGGCGATCGCTAATCTTGACATTTTGCACCAAACGGATCGGATATGATACTCCATGAACTGTCGCTCACGACGAAGTAATGAAAGTCTCTCTCCTCACTCAAGCCGAAGCACTTTCAAAATAGATAATTTTTGCAGAAGAAAGCCTGAAATTCTGCATAAAGCAATAATTTCAGGCTTTTAAAGCCAAAGAAGGCTTCTTTTTAAAGTCATTCTCAATTAACGAGTCATCTCAAGCACCCAGAAGCTTGCCTAACCAAGCGACTTGACGCGACGGCGGCAGGAACCCAGTAGACCAAGGGCACCGAAACCAATCAAAGCGCCAATAGTACCAGGCTCAGGGACAGACCGGGCAGCGAGACCAACGATATTGACGTTACCGCCATCGATAGTGCCAAGGGTCGTAGCAGCACCCGTGGACAAGTTAATGCTGTATAGGGACGAGCCGGAGGCCGCGAAGGCAGTATCCACCCCATTACTTGAGAGAATGTCAAACCCTCCGAACGGACCGAAGTCGATACCCAACGAACCTACGGTGAAGAGTCGTCCCGTGTTGGGAGATACAGCAGGTGAAGGATCACCGGGGAGGAAATTCATGCTACCCTGCATCGCGAGGGTGTCCAAGACGGAATCAATTACAAACAGCGTTGTTCTCCGGGTTGGGTCCGGGGAGGGGGCGAAGGAATTGGTGTAGGCCGCAGCGACAATATTTGGGTCTTGCCCAGCGTTGGCGTCCGTTGCGGCATAGGCGAGGGGCGCATCCGGTGCATTTGCAGCTAGCCCACCTGTGTTTGGACTCAGTCGCGTGTTTTGATTGGCGTCGCTGACCACTCGAATAGCATCCGGAGTCGGGTTGAAGTCAAAGCCAAACGAGGTTCCGTTCAGCGTAAAGGGAGTCGCGTTGGGAGTAAGCACGAGCGTTGCCACGCCGGTATCTGGGTTAATGGTGTAGACTTTATTGGCATCCGTGACACCGAAGAGATCACCGTTGCGTGGACGAAAGTCAATGCCTACCAAATTGCCAGTAATTCCAGTGACTCCAACACGGCGAGTACTGGTAAGATTATTGGGGTTGAAGGAAAGTAGATTGTTATTGTTGTCTAGACCAATTAGCTGCATGCTAGTGGCAGCTGCCGGTTTGACAACGCCAATCATCTCGAACATCGTGGCTATAGCTATTGCGGAGATGACTGTACTGAGTTGACTGAGTTTCATAAACAATTTTCTCTTTTTGGGTTAGATGCTCAGGACTTGCTCACGAAAGGTACTGTGTCGGTAGCTGAACTGTTTAAGTCCTGATGTTAATAATTATTAAGTAGAGAATGCCGCTACGGATCTGTTCAGAGGTGGTCTTTACAGAAACTTGAAATAACCAGCCTCTTTTCGAGAAAACTGTAAAGATTTGATGAAATCAGAAAGTTCTTATTGACATAAAATCAAAAATATAGTTTTCAGATACGCATCAAAAAGCTACAGTTTTTGATGAATTTAGAGAGGACTTATCAAAAAAGCTCTCTCCCCAGTTTGAACGTAACTCTAACGAGGGGTGGAAGCAGCTAGCTGTTAGTTATGCGAATCTTAGGGTGAAAATCTCCAAAGCCCAGAGGGTAAAGTTCTGTATGGAGTCTAAGCTTGAGCAACGTAGCCGTAGCGGACTGTTGGTTGCTGCTGGCATTCTGATTGGCGCGGGTCTTCTTGCAGGATTTGTTGATGGCATCTTGCTGCACGAAATCCTCCAGTGGCATCACATGGTAACCAGCGTTCGCCCCGCAACGAATCTCTCTAATCTTGAAGTGAACACGCTGTGGGATGGTCTTTTTCATTTAGGCACATGGACGCTAAGTGTTATTGGCATCACCTTGCTCTGGCGTGCCGGTGGGCGTAGTGATGTGCCTTGGTCACCAAAAATCTTTGGCGGGTCTTTACTCCTAGGTGCCGGGTTGTTTAACTTCATTGAAGGTCTCATTGACCATCAAATCATGGGAATTCATCACGTTAAACCAGGTCCGAATCAATTGGCTTGGGATATTGGATTTCTGATTCTGGGTGCCGTCCTTGCCCTAGTCGGCTGGATTGTACTACGAAGTGGACAAAAGGAAAGTTCGAGTAAACTTTGACGAATTAGTGATTAGTTGGTTGAAATTCGTTGATTTCGAGGGAGTAATTTCGCATCACCTGACATAACTCGACACCGCTGAACCGAGCAGCTCTAGGTCTATAATTAGCAGGTCTGGAGCGTCCGCTGAAAAGAACTTTCCCAAATCTTTGCGGATTTTTTAAAGCTGTAAACTCCCATCTCAAAGGTGTCAATACGTTGTGTACGAGCTAGAGCGGGCATTTCTTGCCAACAATGACGACAAAACCAGTAGGTTTGATTTGTCCGGATATGGCGCAGCATTTGATTAGAGCAACAAGGACAGTTTGTCATAAAAACTCCGTTTCTTAAAGATAGAGTTGATAGAAAATGAAACAGTTTGCAGATTGAAAAAGGATTACTGTTGCTGATTTACTAAGAGTTTTACCCTAAAGTTAAAAAGTAAAAATTTGGTAAAAAGTACAAAGTCATTAAAAAATTGTTTGATATTGAAATATTTCTAAACAAAAACGAAAGCATCAAGAATTTGTATCCGCAGCACCCGGATTTCATCCCTCTTTTGTTACTTTGGGGCTTAGAAACCGGACTCTCGCATTCTTGGATAAGGCTTTCACGCTTCACGCCGATTTTGTGGCAAATGCTGTTTTAGCTCAGCAGATGGTCGCTCTAATCCACTGGAGAATTCAAATCCCAACCAAGTAAATTGGCAACTCGATCGGGAAGCATAGCTGGATCGAGTGAATTGGCAATGACTCCTGCCACTTGGTATCGTTGGAGGAGTTGTGAATCGAGCCATTTCGCTCTGGCAGTTAGTAGCACAACAGGAATCGTCTGAGTTGTCGGTTGTGATCTGAGTTGTTCGAGAACCCTAAATTCATCCATTCCAGTCCTGGAAAGCTCCAAAATAATGGCATCAGGTGGATGCAGTACTGCTTGGCGCAAACCTTCTAACAGAGAACCAGCAGTCAGTACTTTCCAACCACCCAAATCCATCAAACAGGCTTGCACCACTTCCCGCAGGTTGGGTTCACTGTTAATCAGTAAAAGTGTTTTGGTCGTTATAGTTGCTACTTTCCCCACAATCATTTAATTAGCCTTCAAAAATAGGCTGTTCGGTTGTAAATTTTGAGCCTTGGGCAAACAGTTGAGGAATGACTAAGTTTAGAGCTGGCGAAGGAATGTTGGAAAAGTTGGCTCAGATCTTTCAACACCTGAAAAGCACTCATGCACCTCTTCTCGTATGCAATGACTTTTAGTTGCATACGAGAAGGTTAGATATCAACAGTAAAAAACTGGTAAAGATTTAGAGCTAATTTGCAAAGAAAATCTTAAGAAGGCTTAATCTTAGGACTTATCTCGAATTCAGAAATGTTTGCGATCTGCGCTAGCCTTCGGCAACGCCAAGGGCGAACGCAGCAGCGCTTCGCTATCGCTTTTCGCTCCCCCCTAGCCCCCCTTAAAAAGGGGGGAACCAGAGGAAGCTTCGCTATTAACATCACGGAGGAACCAGAGGAGGCTTTGCCACGCCACTATGCCTACGCCTTTCTTAAAGTCCCCCTTAAAAAGGGGAATGCAAGGAGGAGCTCCAAACTCGGTTTGGAGTGTAAGTCCTGAATTACTCATCCCAACCCAAAATTAAAGCGATCGCTTCCGTTAGAGTTGTCGGTTCTATGGGTTTGGCAATCACCCCAGCAACACCCATCTTTTCAAAGCGATCGCGATCGCTAGGCAATACTTTTGCTGTCAGGAGAATCACGGGAATCGATTGCGTCATCGGATTGGACTGGAGTCGCTCATATACCTCATACCCATCCATCCCTGGCATTGACATATCTAGCAAAATGGCATCAAACTGTTTCGTCTGTGCAATCTGCAAACATTCCGCTCCGGATGCAGCAGTCATCGTTTCCCATCCTGCCAAATCTTCCAAGCACGCCTGCACAAGTTCTCGGATAAGGTCTTCGTCATCTACAACTAGAATCTGTGGGACTGTCATTACAGTTCCTCCGGTGGTAGGGGCAAGGTAAAGAAAAAGGTGCTGCCTGCGCCCGGAGTGCTTTGGGCCCAGATTTGCCCACCATGCTGCTCAATAATACTACGACAGATTGCCAGCCCTAATCCGGTTCCTCCTTTTTGGCGGGAATCGGACGCATCGACTTGTTGAAATCGCCCAAAGATTGCTTCTAGTTTATCTGCGGGGATGCCGCGTCCGCGATCGCTCACTCGGAACAAAACAACGTCCGTCTGACACTCGGCACTCAGGGTAATTGTGGAATTAGGAGGCGAGAATTTGATTGCATTACTCAGCAAATTTGTCAAGGTTTGGATGATGGCATCCGCCGCCGCCCAGACTTTTGCATCGGTAGGAGCAATGGTAAGTGTAATGTGTTGTGGAGTGGCAAGTGCTTCAACCCCGTTTACTGCCTGCTGCATTAAATCTGCCGCTTGACAAGGGGTTTTCTCCAAAATAGCTCGTCCTGAGTCTAACCGTTCCAAATCTAAAATGTCGTTGACCAGGTTCACTAAACGATTAGTATCAATTAGGGCAATATCAAGCATCCGTTGGAACTTGTCCGGCTTCTTGTCATAAATCCCTGTCTTCAATAACCCCAGAGACATTTTAATGGCGGTTAAAGGCGTGCGAAGTTCGTGGCTAACAATGCCGATGAACTCACTCTTGATCTGCTCAATTTGTTGCTGCTCTGTGATGTCTTCCGCGATGCCTGCAACCCGAACCAACTCCCCGGCTTCATTTTTGATGGGGAAGGCGCGATCGCGAATCCAACGGATTGAGCCATCGGGTCGGATAATGCGATATTGCTCATCGTATTGCCCTGTCCTTTTTAGTTCAAAGAATACAGTTTCCAGGTGCGGGCGATCGTCTGGATGAATAGCCTCTAACCAATTTGAATGATTTTGAAAGACACTTTCACTACTCATGAGCCAGATAGTTTCATAGGCATTGCTTAGATAAAGAACTTGCTGAGTTTGAGCATCTATCATCCAAAATACCGCTTGGATGTTTTCCGCCAACTGACGAAACTTGTCTTCGCTTTCGCGTAAAGCTTCTTCGATGCGTTTGCGATCGCTGATATCTAACAATACACCGAGCGAGCGTAGAGGTTGCCCAGAGTCATCGTAAGTTGCTCTTGCCCGTGCCATAAACCAATGTACGGAACCATCACGATGAACCACTCGATATTCGGCTGTGTAATCGGTGTGGTTTTCAATCGATTCTAAAAACCGTTGTTCAACCCAATCAATATCGTCAGGATGAACGTGACTGCGCCAAAGCTCATAGCTTGGCTCGATGTCATACAGATCTAAACCCAGTAGTGTGAAGTGATTATTGTTCCAGATGATATTCCCGCTTGGCAGGTGCATGTCCCAAAAGCCGAGATGGGTCAAATCTAGAGCCAGTCGGCGGCGTTCCTCGCTCTCGCGTAAGGCTGCTTCTGTTTGTTTCTGTAGAGTGATGTCGTTGTTGATTTCCAGCACTTTGATGGGTCTGCCCATCTCGTCTTTCTGCATGACCAAACGACTGGCAACCGTTATGGTTGAATTATCCCGCCGAGTATGAATTAGTTCACCTTCCCAGTACCCTCGTTCTAGCAGTTCCGACTCAATTTCTGCCAGAACTTTAGGAAACTGAGTTTGTAAGAATGTATGGATTTGCTGACCTAATGCCTCTGCCTTAGTCCAGCCGTACATATACTTGGCTCCTTCGTTCCAGAAGGTAATGACACCATTCAGGTCGCAGGTCACGATTGTGTCATGTGCTAGATCCAGCAGTTGCGCCTGTTCTAAGAGAATGAGTTGGGTGCGTTGCTGCTCCATCAATGCTTCCAGCAAGCGCGAGTTTACCTCAGTAAGTGCTGCTGTTCGATCCGCTACCCGTTGCTCAAGTTCGGCATTCAGTTGCACTAAAGCAATCTCAGCTCGTTTGCGCTCAGTGATATCTTTGAAAACTAAGGCAACTTTTCGGCTCGACGGCTGCCCAACGCGGAGGGCGTAAACGTCAAACCAACGGTTCATCACTTCGGAGCCATGCTCAAAGCGAAGCGGTTCGCCCGTTAGCGCTACTTTGCCGTAAATCTCAAACCAATGATCTTCGAGATTGGGGAGTAGCTGACGCGCCGTTTTACCCAGTGCCTGTTCGAGTCCAGTTTGTTTCTCAAACTGTGGATTGATTTCCAAAAAGCGGTAATCGAGTGGTGTGTCGTTTTCATCAAACAGCATTTCGAGAACGCAAAAGCCTTCGTCAATGGACTCAAACAGCGTTCGATAGCGTTCTTCAGACTGCCGCAAGGCTTCTTGGGCAAGTTGGCGATCGCTAATATCTCGACAAGCGCAGAATCGCAGAATTTCCCCTTCCCATTCCACAACGCTAGAGCTGATCTCTACATCGTATATCGAGCCATCTTTTCGTCGGTGGCGAGTTTCCAACACTCCACTTTTTAAGCTGATGTAGTCATGCAGTAATTGCTGAAGTTGTTCATAGGTGAACTGAGCATCCCAGTCAGCAACGTTGAGCCTTGCAGTTTCTTCCGGTGTGTAGCCAATCATCTGGGCAAATCGGGGATTGGCATCGATCACATTTCCTTGGAAATCTAAAATAACGATGCCATCGAATGAGGTATTGAAGAGCGTCTGGATACGGAGTAGCTCTTTTGCTAAAGTTTGTTCAGCAAGTTTGCGATCGCTAATATCCAACACCGAGCCGATAAATCCCTGAAATTGACCATCGGCACCAAACCAAGGACTTGCAGCATCAATTGCCCAACGGTACTCACCATCTTGGCGTCGTAAACGGTATTCAAACTGAAATGTTTCGTGTTGCTCGGTTGCTTTTAAGAAGGCGTCTCTAGAAAATTCAAAGTCCTCCGGATGAACCACATCTAACCAACCAAAACCTAGTCCTGTTGCTTCTGTTTGACCCGTGAAGTTGTACCAACTTTTGCTGAGGTAAGTGCAGTACCCAGTGGCATCCGTCACCCAAATCATGACAGGTGCATTGTCTGCCATGTGGCGGAATCTTTCTTCACTTCGGCGTAGGGCTGCTTCTGCCTGTTTGCGCTCCGCCAGTTCAGTCTGTACCTGTTCAAACAGAGCAGATTGCCCAAGCGCAACGCTGACTTGGGCGGCTAACTGTTGCAGGAGGTCGATTTCTGACGATTGCCACTGGCGAGGCGCAGCACAGTGGTGAGCAGCCAGTAACCCCCACAATTCATCTCCCTTCATAATCGGAACAACCAGATTTGCCCTGACCTGGAATTGTGCCAGGAATTCAACGTGACAGGGACTAATTCCAGCAGTATAAATATCAGCTTTCGCGGTGACTAAGCCTTGTTTAAAGGATTCGACGTACTCTTCACCAATGCAAGGGTCGTAAATCTGGAGTGGTAAAATAGCCATCCATTCATCTGCCACAGACTCGACCACGATAGCTCCACCCCAGCCTGGGGAAAATTGGAAAATAGTGACGCGATCGCACTCAAGGAATTGCCGGACTTCATCGACAGTCGTTTGCAGGATGTCTTGTAAATTCAGCGATCGCCGAATACGCTCGGTCACCTCCATCACCAAGCGTTGTTGCTCAAATTGCTCCTCCAACAACCCTTGAGCCTGCTTGCGCTCGTCGATCGCCATTACTGTTCCTGTCATTCGGACAGGCTGCCCTGCTTCGTTATAAAATGCCTGTCCCCGTCCCTCAATCCAGTGGATGCTGCCATCTGCCCAAACCACACGAAACTCACAATGGTAGCTGCTCATCGTTTGCAGCGCCTGTTGCACTGCCTGATTGACTGTCTCGCGATCGTCAGGATGTAGACAAGCATTAAAGGTTTCGCTCCTACCATCAAACGTTCCAGGAGTCAATCCAAATAACTGCTCATGCTCCGGTGACCAATTAATTTCTCCCGTTGCTATCTCCCAATTCCACATCCCCATCTGTGCCGCAGACAGAGCCATCCGCAGTTGCTCGGCATTTTCGGTGGCTAATTTTTGGCCCAGTCGCTCAATCTTTTGTTTGCTGTCTTGAAAATTGCTGGTGAGTAGGTTGATCGTAAAGGCAACCAGGAGGAACATGGCTAGTTGAAATACATCCTCTGGTCGCTCGAACCAAAGTTGATATCGGGGAGGAATAAAGAAATAATTGATTGCCAGTGTGGAAAGGACAACTGCAACGCTCCCCGGTCGAAAGCCGCCATCCCAGGCACTCACAATGATGGTGATGTAGAAAAAAGCTCCAATGGTTCGGAGCAGAAAGGGTTCGACGCATAGTGTCAGCAGTAGGGCGATCGCAGTCGAGGCGATCGCAACTCCGTAGGGCAAAAATCGCTCTCTAATTCTCATCGCTATTTCTGCTTCCTGGTTTGGTTCTCAAAAGTCGCTATTGCTACGTTGCTACACTTTCAATCCCCTTCAAGTGCGTAACTCCTGTGGCACAATTGCTCTCTTGCGATTGCGCTTTGCGCACGCTTTGCGATCGCACTCCCCCCACTGTACGTGTTCGCGTCCGTTCAATCCGGCTGAGTACCCGCGTGACGAGTTCCGGTCCAAGCACTGGCTTACTAATGAAGTCATCCGCTCCAGCAGCAAAAGCTTGCTGAAGAGATTCTGCATCGGTATGGGCTGTTACCAGTAAAATCGGCAAATCGCCCCATTGAACATCCTGCCGCACCACTTGACACAACTCCAGCCCACTAACCAGGGGCATCTCCACATCCAACACGACTAAGTTTGGCTCTGTTGCGATCAGCACCTCCCAAAATCGTTGAGGTTCTGTTAACGTAAGCACTTGTAAGCCCCAAGGAGTTAGCAATGCTGATAAAGCAGCTAGCACCATAGGGTCATCATCGACAATTAACACCCTGGCGTCTGATGTTTGAGCTTGAGGCAAGACACGGGTGATAGCCTGAAAAATTTGTTCAGTTGTTGCAGGTTTTTGCAGAAATTGCCGTGCGCCTAAGCGTGACACCGCCAAGCGATCGCTAAGGCTATCTCGTCCAGTGAAGACGATAACCGGGAGATTAGGCGATCGCTGTGCCAATTCTCTCAACAGCATTAACCCATCTTCCTCGGTATCCGGGAAACTCAAGTCCAGCAGAATGGCGTCAGGGGGTGCCAAAGCAATACGCGAGCGGGCTGTTGCCAGATCGGGAGCAACCTTCATACGGATGCCCCACGACTGGGCTTGTGCTAGTAATTTCTCCATGAGTGTGGCATCGTCATCGATCGCCAGCACGCGATAATTGTGAACCGTAGGAACGGGCGAAGCCGTTGAAGTGACGGGAGATAAGGTAAGCTCCTGCTGCAATGCCGCCACCAGTTGGGAGAACTGGGAGACTTCTGCTGGGGTCAAGGTGCGATCGTTCATCAACAGATGCTCTACTGCCCGTCCCAGCTTTGACCCTTCAGGATAACCAAATGTCGCCATCGAACCTGCCAGTTTATGCGCTTCATGCGTTGCCGCCTGCTGCAACTGTTCATCTAAGCTTCCCGCCAAAAGAGCAGCATGCGCCTGCTCCAACACAGCAACTTGCGCTGCAACTCGTTTTTTATAGGAATCGCGGAACCGTTCCAGGACTCTGTTTGCGGTCGCTATATCCTCAGCGCTGGGTGTGTGTTTCTTACTATTGTCTGCTTGGGTGAGAGCAATTTTAGGGGCTGTTTTCAAACCCCCAGATCCCCCTAAATCCCCCTCGTTTCTAAAGTCCCCCCTTCCCAAGGGCAGGGCTAATTCATGGTCATCAGAGAAAATTCCTGAGCCTTCTGTACCGAGTAGAAATTTCTCCCCCATCTTCCCCATCTCCCCCATCTTCCCCACCTCCCCAAATTTCTCTAACGACAATAAATCCGCCCTGCTTCCCAAGGGGGGATTAGGGGGGGGCATGGGGTCCCCTTTGGGGATGGGGGGCAGGGGGATTTTGACTGAATTCTCCCCCCTTGTTAAGAGGGGGGCATGGGGGGGATCTGAATCTGACAGGGAAGTTTGAAAACACGCCCTAGAGCCAGAAGCCGCCTCTTTGGGAGCAGGTTTCAGCCGATAGCCCATGCCATAAATGGTTTCGAGAATGTCTTC
>CBDTXL010000110.1:0-13432 GCA_965364435.1 uncultured bacterium | reverse complement strand
TGAAAGGTTGAAGGTTGAAAGTTAGACCTCTAGCACGCAGTCTATCCAAATCAACTTTCCAATCCGATTTCATCTGTGTAGCCTACGGCAAGCCGCTTCGCGTCTACATCTGTGTACCCTAGGCTTCGCCGAGCAACGCTTTCGGGAAGGCGAAGCGCCTACATCTGTGGTTCCAAATCCTAACTTCTAATTGCGTGCAATAGGTATGTTGTACTCCTTCGGAGAACCCGCCGGGTAGATTCAACCCAAACTAACCTTCAACCTGCTCGCCCTACAACCTGCAACTATTCAAGGAAACCAAAGTAATTCAAACCTTCCAGGATACCACCCGCACAGTGCGCCTGAGCTAGATATCGGTATTGTGCTGGATTTTCGTCGTACCACTTGCGGAGTTCTGGCTGTGCATTCCCAACAATGATGCCCCGTTCTTCACCGACACTAAACAGGGCGATATCATTGCCAGAGTCACCACAGACAACCGTTTGCGTAGCATCAATTCCCCACTTCTGCCGCAGAAACTGTACAGCCAGCCCTTTATCGCCATTGCGAGGTAAGATGTCGAGGTCTTTGCCGCCGCTATAGACTAACTTGACATCCAAATTGCACTGTTGCAGCCGTGATTTAAGCCGAGGCAAGACTTCTACTGCCGCTTCTTCAGTGAGGTAATAGCTCACTTTAAAGGGACGTTGCTCTGAGCTTTCCTGGGGAACAAGGTCAGCATAATGGGCAGCGGTTGCTACCGCCAGTTCGCGGTTCCATCCTTGGGAGAGTTTTTCTGCCCAGGCTGAGTCGAAAGTGTCTTCAGCTACGTCCAGGTAAATTTCGGTTCCCACCGCTGTTACGAGAGCATCGGGGTCAAGGAGTGATTTGTTGCTCTTGAGTTGCTGGTAGGAAGTGCGCGATCGCCCCGTAGCATAAACCAGCTTTGTCCCGTACTCTTGCCGATGTTGACTCAACTTCTGATTAAGTTCTTTCAGGGCAGTGTCATCGCCCACTAAGGTATTGTCTAAATCAGTTACAAACAAAAATGCTGTCACAGCAACCTCGATCATTACTTGGGGTCTGGCTACTGCATATTGTCCTATACGGTCGTGTCCTCCTGTGATGTTGAGCCAAGAATCCACTCCCTAGGTTAGAGCGTTGGTTCATCCGTCTTAGCTCAAGCTCGTATATAGTTAAGGACTTGACTTGAACCTAGCGACTGGTTGAATGAAATCTTCTGGCAATCACAAGCTTTTCTCCTGGTTACCGCAACTGAGTCACCAGGTTTGGATTCTCGCTACGGGTCGATTGTTATCCCAAATTGGCACCGGTTTTACTCTGTTCTATGCGCCGATATTTTTCGTCAATCAGGTTGGTTTATCGGCAACGGCGGTAGGGATTGGTCTAGGTAGTGGTTCCATAACTGGGGTAGTTGGTCGCTTTCTGGGGGGTTCTTTTGCCGACTCTAAATTCTGGGGACGCAGGCGGACGCTATTGCTCTCGGCTGCGATTTCTGCTGTGGCTTCCGTCATCTTGGCATTAAGCTTCAACTTTCCCACCTTTATTATCGGTAACTTGCTCATCGGTTTGGGAGTTGGTCTGTACTGGCCTGCAACAGAAGCGGCGGTAGCGGATTTGACGACGATTGAGCAGCGCAACGAAGCGTTTGCAATCACCCGTTTGGCAGATAGTTTTGGCTTGGGGATGGGGGTGGTGCTAGGAGGGGGGTTGGTTGCAACGACAGGCAATTATCGCGCTCTATTTGTGATTGATGGCATTTCCTTCGTTGTTTTCTTTGCGGTAGTGTATGCCGCTATTACAGAAACTCGTAAGTTTAATGAGCATCATCCCAAACCAGTAGGTAACGGTTGGGCTGCGGCATTGAGCGATCGCCATCTCATGGTATATGTTCTGGTCAATATCCTGTTCACAACCTACCTCGCTCAGGTACAAAGCACGATGCCACTGTATTTCACAAACTTCGTAGCAGGAGGTACCGCCAAAGGGGGATTTTCACCACAGATTATTAGTGGCTTGTTTACCTGGCATGTTGCCTTTGCGGCGCTGTGTCAGTTGCCTGTTGCCCGCGCCCTGAATCGTTTCAGCCGTCCGCGTGCCCTGACCATTTCCATGTTGCTGTGGGGGGCGGGATTCGTCCTGATCTGGGTCACGGGCGTTGCCTCAACGGGTCATATTATCTGGGCAATTTTGGCTTTGGGAGTGTTAGCGATCGCTACTGTTGCTTATACTCCCTCTGCCTCTAGCCTCGTCGTAGAGTTAGCTCCTGAATCTCTGCGAGGTGTTTACCTATCAATTAACTCTCAATGTTGGGCGATCGGTTATTTTATTGGCCCCCCTCTGGGTGGTTGGGCGTTAGATCAGTCTGAGGCGGTAAGCGAAGCTATGCCCAAAGGGCTTATCGCTCATAGCTTTTGGCTAGCTGCTGCCTTGAGTATCATCATTGGGGTTGCCATTTTGCAATATTTGAATCGGATTTGGAACCAGAAAAAAGCACAAACTCACTGATTGACCAAGTGTGAAAGATGAAGCATGAATTAACTCATCCCGCGACTAAAGTACGTGGGATTTTGAGTTATTTGTTGTTGGTTGTTTGTAATTTTTTAACAAACAACCAACAACAAATAACAAAGTCTATGCTTTATATTTCACTGAGCAGCCATAGGGCTGGGTCATCGGTTTGCTGACTGGCTGACCGCTCTTCACAGCTTTCAGCGCCGCCGTCACATAGTTCTGTGCTTTGGAGATATCTGCCTTGTCACTTGAGGAGATACTGTCAATCCCACCCGCGTATACAAGCTTTCCATCTGGCGCGATGACAAACATATGGGGCGTTGTGCGGGCATTGTAGGTACGACCGATTGTTCCTTCTGAGTCAAGCAAGACAGCTGTCGGAGCAGCATTGCGGCTCTTTGTTAGCTCATTCGCCTTCTGACCGTTAACATTACCCTGTTGACCGGGTGCAGAGGAGACAACTGACAGCCAAACAACGCCGTCGCTTGTGGCACTCTTCTGCAACTTTTGCATATTGTTCGATTCGTAGTGCTTGCGGACAAACGGACACTCGTGGTTCGTCCACTCCAGAACAACCGTTTTGCCCTTAAAGTCACTAAGGCGATGGGTTTTACCGTTACTGTCAACGCCTGTAAAGTCGGGTGCTGGTTCCCCAACGCGCACTGTCGTAGCACTTGCCTGGGTCGAGTTGGCTGGCTGGTTGCTTGCAGGCTGAGCGCTCGACTCAGTTTGGCTGGTTGTTCCTGAGTTGGAAGAAGTTGGAGTAGTGTTGCTGCAAGCGCCAGTGAGGGCTACTACGGTAGCGATCGCACCAACCAGAAGGCTTTTCTGAATCATGTACTGTCTCATTTTGGATACCATCCTCTTGCGTTTGCGATCAAGTTAACAAAAATAAACTCTAAGATGACACCTGTTTCAAGGCATCTTGCACGATTGCGGGAGCCAGAACCTGTGGCAGAATCACGGGTTCCCCACGGTCTAATCCACGCGGATAGAGGACGTAGAGCGGTACGCCACTTCGTCCAAACTTGCTCAAGGCTTTGGTGATAGCCGTGTCGCGGTTTGTCCAGTCAGCTTTGACCAGCTCCACTTTTTTCTGTTGGAAGGCAGCAATCACTTCTGGTTGATTCAGCGCAACCCGTTCGTTCACCAGGCAGCTAACACACCAGGCAGCGGAGAAGTTGACAAACACAGGCTGACCCGACTGACGCAGTGCCTCCAATCGTTCAGGTGTGTAAGGCTGCCATGCCAAACCTTGAGCCTTAGATGGGTTGGTTGTCTGAGAATTAATTGCCTGAGAACTTGGGGCAGGAGAGTTTCCTAGTAACGGGGTAAGGGTAAGTGCCAGGACAATCGTCGAGAGCGAACCTACCAGGCACACTCGCCGCCACAACTGTCGAGTCATTTGGGTTTTTTGGTAGAGCCATCCGGCAAAGGCAATCAAGAGTAGACCAGCCAGTGCCACTGCCAGACCATCAGTTCCTGTCTGGAGTGTCAGCACCCACAGCAGCCATGCCACTGCTCCGTAGATGGGAAATGCCAGCAGTTGTTCAAAGGTCTCCATCCAGGCTCCCGGCTTGGGTAGGTAACGCCGCACAGCTGGGGTGAAGCTAATTACCAGATAGGGTAACGCTAGTCCCAAACCGAGGGTGAGGAAGATTGCGATCGCTACTGGTGCAGGCTGAGTTAGCGCCACACTCACTGCCGTAGCCATAAATGGAGCCGTGCAGGGGGTTGCCATTACCGTTGCCAGCACCCCAGTAAAAAACTCACCCACATAGCCCGACTTAGATGCCAATCCCTGTCCGAGTCCCATGATCGAGGCTCCTACCACGAACACCCCAGATAGGTTCAGTCCCACCGCGAACAGCACATAAGCCATCACTAAGACGAACGCAGGCGACTGAAGCTGGAAGCCCCAGCCAATTTGCTGTCCCAGTCCTCGCAGAATCAGCAGTACGCCGACCACTGCGGCAAAACTCATTAGCACTCCTGCTGTGAATGCGACACCGTGCATCCGAGCTTGTTGGGGACTCTGCTGCGCCTTCTGAGCAATTCCCAACGCCTTGAGCGACAGCACCGGGAACACGCACGGCATGAGATTCAGCAAGATGCCCCCAAGCAAAGCTAATAGCAGGGTGTGCCAGAGGGAGGATTGAACGGTTGCTGGATTGCTAGCAGGGGAATTTGCCACTGGAGCCTCTGCCGCCTGCGCTGCAATGGAGAACGCCTGAGTCTTGGTTTGAGTATCCAGCTTCTCCCGCAAAACCAGCACGCCCTCGACCTTATCCAGCGTTGTCTGGTAACCTCTGGCAACCCGCAAGGTCAATCCCTTGTCATCGAAGCCAACGGTCTGGACTGATGCGTTTGTAATAACACCATCTTGGTAAGGGAAAAATGAAACTTGTTCAATTTGTCCGGCTTGAAGTTTCGGTGCATCCACCCGAAGCAACAGATTGTTTTGCTCTTGCTGGAAGGTAACTTTCCAGGGAGACGGCTGAGGCAATGCCTGCCGGGTTTTAGCAAACGCATTTACCCAGGTGGAATCAACTGTAGGAGGCTTCGGGGTAACGGGCAGGGTTAGTGCAAAGGTGGCTTCCTCTGGCACGCACTCCACTTCACAGACCAGCCAGGATGCTTTGGCCCGCAGCATGACTGATTGATTGGGCAAATTTGCTGGTGGTTTAATTTCCGTCAGGAGAAGGCTCTCGCTCTTGTAACCGAAATTCATCAACGGCCCAATCGGCATCTGCTCTGGGTAGGGATACACCAGTTCGCCTGCTTTGAATCCACTGGGGAGTGTCCAGTTAACCTGAGTGGGAGCACCGGAGTCACCCGGATTGCGCCAGTAGGTGTGCCAGCCTGGGCGAGTCTTGAATTGCAGCCCCACCCAGAAGGGCTTACCTGGCTGGATAGTTTTGACTTCGCTGATGAGCTGTACCTCGGTTCGCTGGCTTTTGAAGGGCTTTGCCCACGCAGGCTCAGGCGATCGGCACAATGCAGCCAAGGCGACTATACCAGCTAAGAGCCAGATTACCAACCGATTTAGGATGCGATCTGCGCGACGCTTCGGCTTCTCCAACGAAGTACGCCGCAGCGCTTCGCGATCGCGTTGGTTGTATTGCTGTTTACTAGACTGAACTACCAAGTTGCTATCCTGCATTGTTCTGCATTAGGCGATCGTAGTTACGGAAAAATGAAAGCTAAAGGAACTCTAGGAGGCTTTTTAGTATTCTAGATTTGTTTCTAAGTCTGTTGGCGGTTGGATAGATAGGCGTGTCGTTGCTGCCAGATGGCTTCGAGTTGGGAGAGTGCTTGTTTGGTGTACCGTTCAGCTTCTTGCAGGATGAGTGACCAGAGGGTGTTGAGGGTTTCCAGGTTTGGGCAGAAGTGAATTAGGCTGCGGCAAACGGTAATCCACTGTTCAAGCTTGCGGTAACTGACGAAGTAACCACCTTTTCCTTGGATATGAACCCAGAGGACGTTGTGCCATTTTATCCAGTTGAGGATGCGCTCTGGGTTAATTTTCAGGTATTTGGTGATTTGCCGGAGGGTGATGACGAAATTTTGAGGGTTGATGCGGTGGCGTAGCGGTTGCATGGGGATTTTGGATGAGTTTGTGAGCTTGTTGTGACCTCTCCCCCAGCCCCTCTCCTTGCAGGAGAGGGGAGCAAGACTCCCCCTTCCCTTGCGAGGGTTGCGGGGTTGGGGGGTTAGGTTTTCAATTCACTGACGCTATTAGTTTCTAAATCTGTGGTTGTGCTGTGTAGCAATTAGTCGATGCGGATGCGGCGGCTGAGGACGCTCATCACTTCGCCAGGATTCTGGGTAGGCTGTGGCTTGCTCCATTCGCTAACTTCGGCGTAGCCGAGGCGATAGAAGGTGTGAATGGTGTTATTGACGCCTGTGGGAGAACTGATGATTAGGATTTTGAGGGGGTGTCGGTTGGGTTCTGGGGAGGCGATCGCTGGGAGAGGAGTTTCAGGGTCCGGGATTTCGGAGGCGTCGGTAATAAAGTCTTCAGTCATTGGGGTGTTCCTGCTTTTCTATTTGGCAAAAATGTTGACAAAGTGCGACATTCTTAGTCTTATCCAGATGTCGATCTTTGTCAACATTTACGCGGTCATGAGCCTTTGACACAATCAGAGGCATGGGAAAAGCGGGTACAGTGCTAAAGCGGGTGTTGGAAGCCTATGGTATTAGCCAAAATAAACTGGCGGTGGCGATGGAAATTGGGCGTTCCAGTATTAACCGTTGGGTGAATGAAAACAGAGATCCATCCGGTGATGCAATCCTCGAAATAAGGAAGGGGCTTCAGAAGATTAACCCGACTGCGGCACAGGAGTTTATTCAGCTGTACTTGGATGAATCAGATGAGGATGAGGAGCAGTAGTAGGGGATGAGGGCGCGATCGCCTCCAGGTTTACAAATTATTCAACTTACGGTTTTTGAGAGATGGGGAAGAGCATCTAGTTTGACTCTTCAAAAAGAGCTGGGAAGTTGCGACGACCGCTCACAACACGCAGAATTTCAATACCATCATTCAAAACTCTGTAGAAAATGACGTAACCTTCAAGGGGTAATCCTCGCAGATCGGAGCGGATTTCTGCATAGCTCTTACCACTGTTTGGGAAGGCAACAAGTTGTTGACACTTGCGGTTGAATTCACGGAAAAACCGCTCACCTGCTTCGAGGCTAGTTTCAGCAAAGTAGTCGGCAATTTCATTAAGATCTCGCGTGGCGAGAATATTGATAACGTAGCGACTCATTGCTGTGCTTGCCGAAACCGCTCTAGAATTTGGTTAACAAAAGTTTCGCCCTCAATGGGTAGAGTATGCTCTGAAGCCGCGATCGCAGCATCAATTTTTTCTCGCACATCCTCGACCCATTCAGCTTCTGCGCGATCATATTCATCCAGTAATCGCAGAGCAATTTCAAGAACTTCTTCTACAGAGCGATATTTCCCCGCTTGGAGTTTGGTTTGAACAAAGCGCTCTTGGTCAGGAGTGAGAGTGATACTCATAGGAAATCTTGGTTCAAGCTGTCCACCATTTTAAGTTGAAAACCTCTCGCCTTCTCCCATTGACAGACAATGGTATACAGATTGTTGCCTAAGGATGAGGAGAAGTTGTGGGGGATGGGGGGAGCCATCGCTAAAACCAGATTATCCGTGTTCAAGTGGTAGAGGTTAGCCATGAAAGACTTACAAACACCAATACTGCTGTCCATTTATGATGCTCAGGTTCTAACATTGCATCTTCGAGACATGTTAGAAGTGTACCAGCTCCGATTCCAAACCGTTCAGTAAGGTTTGACCATTCTAAATCTTTTAGCCCCTGAAAAACCACACGTTCTGGTACTGCATTGCCTGGAAGAGTAATACAGTTAGGAGTTTGTCCCTGATCGGCATCAACTATGGCTATGGATTTGTATGGAAGTTTATTATTTCGTGCCAAATCTCCCATAACCTTAACAACACTGGCGCTACCAACTGGAGTAATGGCTAAACGTTGAAGTAGCTCTGATGAATTAGAGTCGCTTGCTAAAATCTCACGCAGAAATATCTGAGCTTCTCTATCTTCAACAAAGACGTATAATTCTGGATAGATATTTTCATCTAAACGACTCAGGGCAAATTCTGGAGTCACTCCATAAAGAATATTCGTTTCTTGCGAACCTGGTAGAAGCATAATTCTGGCTTCTTCTGGTAACTCTTCTAGTACATAGGGGCTATGTGTGGAAATAATGATTTGAATTCGTTTTTGACGGCTCAGCCAAAGCAAGAAGCGTACTAGCCGTCGCTGTGCCTTTGGATGTAAAGATGCCTCCAACTCATCAATGACAAGTAAAGAGGTATCAGGTATCGATTGAAGGCTTCTTATCAAATCAAGGGTAGCATCTTCACCAGCATCTTGATGAAACTGTGAAATTTCACCAAATTCCCTTGATAAAAGTCCTATTTCTCTTTTTTGATCAACATCTGATGTAGCAAAACTGGCACTTGTATATTCACGTCCTAATATATGAGAAAGGCGTGTTCTAAAATCTGGAAGTACTTCATAGTTTGCAATTTCATCAGCCGCTTGTCTTGCAATTTTAGCATAACCAACTGATGCATCTAGTGGCAATGTTCGCGATATATCAAAGAAAAACAGATGACGTTGAAGCCTTTTTTTTTAAGGTCTCCAGCGGTTTGTTTTCTTGGTAAATTGAAATGAGTCTGTCTGATTACCTTGGCGTAAATTATAACGTAATGTCACATCTGTAATTTTGTCCCAATAGGTGTCTATAAAAAAAACAGAGGGATAAAACTTACTTCCCTCAACTTGATTTTCATAGGCACATAATGCGGCTCTTAAAAAAGTACTTTTACCAGTGCCATTTTCACCAACCAACGCACATACAGAAAAATCAAAACTGATAGTTTGTCCTTGCCATCCTCGCAAACCATCAATAGATATAGACTCTAAAAACTTAGGAGATATAGACTCTAAAAACTTAGGCCATTGTCTAGCAATGTGCTGTTTTCTGATTTTGTTAATTTCTGCTTGATCCATTAGTCTCCAGCACTATATTCAAGGGTAGCAGCATCAATAGCGCCCAAGGTTATCTGGATGCTATTTGGTGCTTACCTGCCACACTCACTGGTTCTTCGCTACTTGCAGTTGCTGCTTTCTGACGCCGCTCTTCAAGCGCATTACCGATAAGCTTCAATAGTATCCAAGAAACAGAGCGTTCTTCTTTCTCTGCCCACTCTTCCAGCTCTTTTTTCCACTCCGGTGGAATGTAGGTTGTGACACCAGCCAGTGAAGTTTTACCGCCCATTCGAGTTTCCTGTGTCGTTTCTACTGTCAGTATGGTAACCCCTTGCCCTACCATTTCGCACAAGATGCTAGGGTAGGCTAAGTTATGCTGATGTAGCAATTTCAAAATCCATGAACATTCTCAACGAACTCCTTTCCCAGTCCCCTCAACCCTCCCCTGCAAAGAAGCAACGCCGTGCCATCGAAATCAAGTCGCAACGTGAAATCGCAATGATGCGTCAAGCAGGGAAGATAGTTGCAACAGTCTTGAAAGAGATTTCCGAACTAGTCCAGCCCGGTATGACGACGGCTGACCTAGATGTTTATGCCGAGAAGCGCATCCGGGAAATGGACGCAGTTCCTAGTCTCAAAGGGTACCTAGGCTTTCCCGCCACACTCTGTACCAGCATTAACCATGAGGCTGTACATGGCATTCCCAACCCCAAAAGAGCGATTCAGTCTGGTGATGTTCTCAAGGTTGATACCTGCGCTTACTACCAAGGTTTTCACGGCGACTCTTGCATCACGATTGCAGTTGGTGAAGTCTCTCCAGAAGCCGCGAAATTAATTCGTGTAACGGAGGAAGCGCTTTACAAAGGCATTGAGCAAGTAAAAGCCGGAAATTATCTGATGGATATTGCAGGCGCTGTGCAAGACCATGTAGAAGCCAATGGCTTTAGCATCGTGGAAGATTTAACAGGTCACGGGGTTGGACGGACTCTGCACGAAGAACCTTGCGTTTTCCACTTCCGCACCCGTCAGCTACCCAATGTTAAGCTCCGATCTGGAATGACTCTAACGGTTGAACCAATTGTGAGTGCAGGTTCTAAGGACACGAGCTTGTTACCAGATGAGTGGACTATGGTGACGGTTGATAATTCCCTAGCAGCTCAGTTCGAGCATACGGTGCTAGTCACTGAAGATGGCTACGAAATCCTGACTAATCGCACCAACCTCTAGCTCCAACTCCATCCCGCGTACTTAACAGGGCAACCAAGGTGAGGTTAACCCTACTCTCTAGGGTAAATACCGAATATTGACGTTTATTGCAATGAATTGTTACCTTTATTTACATAAGAGTTACAAAACGAAACAAAGTTTGAAGAGGAACTACCATGATTATCCTGACGGCCTTATTTATCGTTGGTTTCGTTGCTGCTGCTCTCTTAGGTACGCAAGCTTACTTCCGGGGTGAGCAGTCCAAACCCATCCATGAGCGCAACTGGCGTTCCGAATCCTTTGAAAAGCTAGCTGAATCCCTTACTGGCACTGAAATAGACTACAGCCAGCGCACACCTGCATTTGAGGTAGACGCTTACACCAGCCAACTTCTGCCTAATCAATAGAAAGATGGGGTATGCATGGCTTACCCCTCAAAAAATCATCCTTCAACGAGCAACGCCGCAGCAATAACTACCTGCGGCGTTGTTGCAATTTGCGATAGACATCTTTTAAATCAACGTCGTGGTGAGCTAAGGCAACGAGAGTGTGATAAAACAAATCAGCGACTTCCCCAGCGATCGCTTCCTTGTCATCATCTTTACAAGCCATCACCACTTCGACAGCTTCTTCACCAATCTTTTTAAGAATCTTGTTATCCCCTCCAGCAAAAAGCTTGCAGGTATAAGACTCTTGCGTTGGGTTATCGCGGCGATCGCGTATCACCTCAAAAACCTGAGACAATGTATCTGCTGGGGGGGGTGCCTTTTCCCCCTCTACTTGATGGAAGCAGCTACGTTCCCCCGTGTGGCAGGCAATATCGCCTAGTTGTTCAACGCCGATGAGTAAAGCATCACTATCGCAGTCATAACGAAGTGATCGCACCTTCTGAAGATGACCTGATGTTTCACCTTTATGCCATAGTTGGGTACGCGATCGGCTCCAAAACCATGTCTCTCCCGTATCCAGGGTTTTTTGCAGCGATTCCCGATTCATCCACGCCATCATCAAGACAGTGCCATCCAAATAGTCCTGCACAATCGCTGGCACTAGTCCCCGCTCATCGTAGCGAATTTCAGCAACGGGGATGGCCTGGTGTAATGAATTCGGTTCAGGAGCAGACAACATACAGGCGGAGGTTCCCAGCAATGACTTATCCGTCCTAAGATACCATTGGGGATGGGTCAGCGGGTCTATTGCTGACGAGTGCGCTCACTCATCTTGTCCTTAAACCAGGACGCTCCTATCTCTAGCCGACTGCATTTTCACCGCACTGGCAGCAACTTTATGAGCCTTTGCCGCCTCTCCATACCACTGAATTGTAGAGTTGTAGGCAGCTCGGTACAAATCCTGTAAAGCCTCGGATAAGCGATCGCGAATCTCTGAAGGCAAGTCTTGATTTGTTTTGTATAACATAATCTCAATTTATGCTAAGTGAGATAATTAACAAGCATAGGTTTTCTAAACAAGACGAACCCCTATCGAAAGATAGACTTTTATACGTCCTACTACGGAGACAACCTTGGTTAATACCACAATTAAAACAACCCAATCAGAACAAATCTTCGCCGCTGCCCAAAAGCTGATGCCGGGAGGCGTAAATTCTCCAGTCCGGGCGTTCAAATCAGTGGGAGGACAACCCATCGTCTTTGACCGAGTCAAAGGTGCCTACATCTGGGATGTTGATGGCAACCAGTACATTGATTATGTGGGAACGTGGGGACCGGCGATTTGCGGTCATGCCCATCCGGAAGTAATTGCTGCCCTACACGACGCCCTGGAAAAAGGTACCAGCTTTGGCGCTCCCTCGCTGCTAGAGAACGTGCTAGCAGAAATGGTTATTGATGCCGTTCCTAGCATTGAAATGGTGCGGTTTGTTAATTCAGGGACAGAAGCCTGTATGGCGATTATACGCCTGATGCGGGCGTTCACCGGGCGTGACAAAATTATCAAGTTTGAAGGCTGCTACCACGGTCACGCCGATATGCTCTTGGTCAAAGCAGGTTCTGGCGTTGCCACCTTGGGGTTGCCTGACTCCCCCGGTGTGCCCAAGTCCGCCACGAGCAACACCGTTACGGCTCCTTACAATGATCTTGAAGCCGTCAAAGCTTTATTTGAAGCACATCCAGAGGAAATTGCTGGTGTAATCCTGGAACCCGTCGTCGGCAATGCTGGCTTTATTCCCCCTGATGCTGGTTTCCTGGAAGGCTTGCGGGTGCTAACCCAGGAGTATGGCGCGTTGCTGGTGTTTGATGAAGTGATGACTGGCTTCCGAATTGCTTACGGCGGCGCTCAGGAAAAATTTGGGGTCACACCTGATCTGACGACGCTGGGCAAGGTTATCGGCGGCGGCTTGCCAGTGGGAGCTTACGGTGGGCGCAAAGATATTATGTCAATGGTGGCACCGGCGGGGCCGATGTACCAGGCGGGAACGCTTTCCGGTAATCCTCTAGCAATGACAGCCGGGATTAAGACGCTGGAGTTGCTGCAAAGACAGGGTACTTATGAACAACTAGACAAAATTACCAAGAAGCTATCAGACGGTCTGTTGCAAATTGCTAAGGAAACGGGTCATGAAGCCTACGGTGGACAAATCAGCGCGATGTTCGGTTTGTTCTTTACGGGTACAGCTGTTCACAACTATGAGGATGCTAAAAAGTCTGACTTAGCGAAGTTCAGCCGTTTCCATCGCGGCATGTTAGAGCATGGTGTTTATCTGGCACCCTCTCAGTTTGAGGCGGGGTTTAGTTCCCTGGCTCACACAGATGAAGATATTGACCGCACTTTGGAAGCCGCACGGGAGGTTCTATCGAGTTTGTGATTTATACCCAGTTGCGCCCACAGTTGACATCTCCCCTTTTTGAAAAAAGGGGATTCTGAAAAGAAGCTACACCCCGTCTTGTTTACAGACGGGGTGTAGCTTCTTTTCCTGTATGTCAACGCTTGACACTCAGTACTTACGCAAGTGTCACACTAAAATCAAGTCGTAGGGTGCGTCAGACTAAGTTATCGGTCGATATCATCAGGGTTTCATCGTCTGACGCACCCTACTAACCTACTTGATGTACCAGTTATGGAAGTCCTAATTCTGCCTTCAGAAGGCAGTTGCTATATCTTTTTTACTTACTGGACTTTGGACAAGTGAAGACGTAAAACAGTCTAAAGTAACTTACGCA
>CBDTXL010000109.1:0-13452 GCA_965364435.1 uncultured bacterium | reverse complement strand
TCTGTCCCCTCATCCTCCTCAATGTTGCTTCTGTCCCACGCATGGGCTAGCTTCTCCCTGAACGCCTCGATCCCATTTTGCTGGATGAAGTCATCCATACCCTTGCCTTCCTCTACCTTCCAATCTCCTGTGATTGAGAGGCAGTCTACCCCGAATTTCTTGAGCTGGTGGGTGAGTTTTTTCTCTGCGTCCAACACTGCCCCATTCTCAGCGCAATCTGCATCAAACGCAATGATGAAGTTGAAGCCAGCACGGGCTAGACGCTCAAGGCTGGGTACTAGGTATCGCTTGCCCTGCGGATCTGCCTTAGCGCTCGTCAGACCCATCTCAACACCTAGCAAGCAGATTGTAGGAATGCCGTTGGAGCAACCCGCGATCGCCTTAAAAGCACCTTCAGTGATGACAATGTAGGGTTTTTCGTCTTCCTGCCAGCAACGAGCCTTGAGCGCCTCTAGATTGTGCCAATAGTCCTTGATATCTGGATGGCTGGGCAGGATTGCGTCATAGTCTCCCTCGTATTCTTTTGGCGATCTGTATCTAGGCGCTTTCTTTCGCCCTGCTTCCTTGTCGCGATCTGCTTTAGCAGCAGCGCTTGCGCTATCGCTTATCCAGAGCTTATCAGGCTTAAACTGAACCTGCCATCCAGTTCCCTGGATTATCAGACCCGCTGACTTAGAGGAATATCCTATCGCCTCTGTAGCCTCTGCCATAGACACAGAGCGGCAGTTAGCCCGAACCCAATCCGGATTCAAGCCGCGCTTCTGGATCAACTCCTCATAATGCTTGCTGCATAACGTGGTATTCTGTGCTGGTGCTGCTGTTGTTTTCGTAGTCATATCGTTTCCATTTTTGTTTGCACTTGATGGAAACTGAAAAGACCGAGTACAATGAAACTACAAAATTTCTACTCGATTCTCGGTTTTCCAGCTTCCAATTGGTTTCCGAGTTTCCGGGTCTTGAATCCCATCTCTTAACTTCTTTTCCGGGAAGAGAGGTGGGATTTAGCTTTGGTCTACAAAGACTGAAAAACTAAGCCTACTAAGGTTCAAGGCAGCCTACAAAGGCTGATAAGACTCTACGATCACCTTGTAACCTTTGTCTAGTCAAAGCTAGGGCAAATTTTCCGAACCCTGATAACTACTTAGCAAGCATTTTGCTCACTAGAAAGCTGGGCAAATTTGCCCCACCTTTGATCAATCCGTTACTTTGCAAGATTGCCCCACCCAGCGCTGATAAGCTTCCTTGTCGCCACCGAATGAATCGACGGAAACCTTAGCTTCTTCTAGTGCCACCAACTCAGCTTCTATCGGGCAAAAAGAGCAGTAGCAGATCGCGATTTCCTTGCAAGAACAGTCAGGAGATCCGGCTGGATAGCGCTCAACTCTGGTTACTACCCAATCACCTTTCCGGTAGTGAGTTGAGCCGATGTTTCTCTTGGTTGCCGCGCTCTCATCTCGCAAGAACACGGGGAAACGATACCCCACCTTGGGGATTTTGCCCTTACCGCTGAAATCACGGTGTTCGGTCAAGTATCGGGTAAATCCTCCCATTGGATCAAACCGAGTTTCCCATCCCGGTTGATCGGGTTCTGCCTGAAAGATAATTCGGGTTTCGTCCATGTCAGTCATCCTCCATGAAGCTGGTTTGTTCGCCCTCAAAAAAGCATTCCACCTTGAGAATTGGATCTGGGAACTTGGTTGGCTTGGCTTTGATGAATGTCCAGCCGTTGAGCTTGCCCATTTTAATGCACTGTTCTTCGCTGGTGGCAAAGTGGCGATTGAATCCTTCTTCTGAGTCGCCATTGGCTTCGCCACCAGCTCTCATGCGATCGCTCCCTGATTCAGTCATCCGTTACCCCTGCACTTTGTCTGGTGCTGGGAGTTGCTGTCTAAACGGATCATTTTCCTTAGTCCACTCTTCTATGAAGTCCACTAAGACTTGGTTCATACTGGTCTGTTTTGCCGTGCAAGCCATTTTGAATTTAGTCCGTAAGCCCTCTGAGATATAGATCGATAATCTAGCGCTCTTTTCTGTCAATCTTTTAAGTCTCTATAGCTCTACGACTCAAGCTTGACATTTTTTTAGTGATTGAGCTATAGAGCTAGCCTGTTTTAAAAGAAAAACATAAAACATGCTTGCTGTTATAGAGCTATGCTGTTATGCTAGCAGATATAGAAGACCAGCATCAATTCTTCAAGCATTTCTGATGAAATAGCGCCGTGAATTGATGCTGGATCTAGCTCAACCCCAGACCCACAGCAAGATTGAGGGTAGCGATAGAAGCGATCCCCTGCATCGCGGGAACGGGTGATGGATAAAGGATTACTGCTGTCTTAAAACCATGAAACGCAGATATCGCGGGACTTTAGCGAACGATCCGCCTGGTCTGTTTTGCAATTGTCACATGACAAAAACAGAATTAAGCAAAGCGCTTAATGTAGACCGGGGAACCATAAAAAATTGGGAGGAAATAGCCTTCTGGAAGCTTTCAGACTATAGGGCTGAGTATCCCAAAAGAGAAGATGGCACCTATGACCGAGAAGCCCCTCTGAGTCCTTATCAGGTTTGGGTTGTGTCTCTGATCGGGCGCTACATGACCAACATGAGGAGAGCTGAAAAGGTTAAGCAGGAAATCAAAGCCTATCCACATCGGTTCTCAGTGAATCAGTTCAAGTTGAAGTTTGCACAAGTTTACACAGAGGAAACAGCATGATCAGCATTACAGAAGCCGCTCAAACACTAGGCATTGCAGAAGAAGTATTACGCTTCGCTCTAGAGCCACTCCTGCCAGATACGTTCGACTCTGTGCAGGAAATCACAGAAGACCAGTTCGAGGCGATCGCACAATCTCTGAGAGCTAAAGCTGCCGGGGCGCTACCAGAAGCCAAAACCCTCTCAGTTGCTCCTACGAACCAATTGAGCGACTTGGACAAAGAAAAGCTTGTAACAGGTGTCTTGCAATCCCTGAAAGACTTTGAAGGCACCTATCAGCTACAGATTGAGCCAATTATTCACGCCCTGGCTGCTATCTCGGCTCGACGCACAATTCAGGGCTTCATGAACGTTCACGGCTCCGTCATGCGAACGGAGTTGGATCGGTACTTTGACGCTCTTGCCTCCAACGGATTGCAAGAGGCTCACAAGGTAGCAGAGGGGGATACTTCTTCAGATTTTTTGTCCACCAATGGCTACGGCGATCGCAGTACGTTTGCGACCAACGTGAAAACCAAAGCAACGGAAGCGATGAGCGTGTTTCGCTCCATGAAGTAGACAAACCCTCTCCCATTGCAGACATCAGAAAACCAAAAGATAAGGACAAAGACATGAACGCAGATCACACCGTTGCAATCTCAACCGCCGCCCTTGCAGCAGCAGCTCTCGCAGCGTCTACGGGCATAGGTGCAATCCCAGCCGCGATCGCAGTTGCAGCGTTCCTTGCATCAAGCCGTTGGTTCCGTTAGTTTGGGATGCTCTTGCAAAGCCAGGGAAAATTTACCCACCCTTATCTCACTACCGAGGAAACTATGGCTGAGCTATCAGACTGGGCGGATCAGTATCGTGGGGAACTTGAAAAGCAGTCATCTACCCGCGCTGCCCAAATAGAAGCTCTTCTGATGAATGCAGACTATGAGGCGATCACAGAATGGCTCAAACAGTGGCAAGTGGAAGACAAAGCGCCTGATTCCCAATTCATGCGATACCGCAACGCCCGATCCGAGTTAAGAGAAGAGCGATATCGCCAGCGCTCTCAACAGCTCTACGGCTCTGTAATTGACCGCATCACGGGTAAAGCCAGCGCTGACGAATTGCACAGTCCCAGCGCTGTCTCTCCCCAACCGACCGACCTAAATCAATCGAAGGAGATCTAAATCATGACACTTTCATCAAGCGCCAAACCACTCGGTTTTTATACCAGTTACACACCCGGCTGCGGTGGCACCTTAGACCAGCTTCAAGAGCGTTATGGAGCGCGTCTCGAAGGTATCAGCCAACTAGGCAAGCAAATGTTGAGGGCGACCCTCGCCAGTTATGTGATTATGCGACCTATCTGGGACGACGATAGTAACTCGGTCAGCTGTGCCGATAGCTGCATCGTGGGTGCCGGGGGCGATGACTGGAATATCTGGGAGCAAGACCCCGAATTCGTGGAATACATTCGCGCCGCCTGCGAACTGCCAGAGGATGACAGAGAGGGGCTGATCCAAGCCTTGACCGAGTACCTGAAGGATTCCTAATCGAAAACGTACAAGCCCTCTAGCGCTGGAGCTAGGGGGCTTTTGAGGAGGATTTATGGACAGCAAGCATCAAGCACAATTTGGCTTAATCCTGGTAGGTTCCGCCCTCATCGCCTCCCCTCTGTTTCTGCGTTTGCCCAGCCAATTCCAGGCGTTTAATACCGCTACCCAACTGGATCGGGATGTGGCGCAAGCCAGGGCTGAAGTGAAAGCCAGCGAAGACATTGAGCGATCGCGCATCGAACAGCGCAAAGAGACAGCAGACACCCTGAAGAGAACGGGCGTTCTACCCACCGGGCAAAAACTCAAGCTCAGGGGCTACTATGACACCCCAAAAAAAGACCCCAAGCCAGACGTGACGGGCTTCCTAGCAGACGAAACAGTGTTCGTTTATGACTCGGCTGGAGCCTGCATCGGCAAGATTCAAAACCGGAAGTGGCTCTGGAAGACTCATTACCCACCAATCTGCAACAACCCACCATCTAAATAGGAGATTTGAAAATGAACGGAGCTAACAAGCCAGCAAAATCCACCGCCGCTAACCCGACTACCCCAGAGGAGAAAGAAACGGGTGTCAGACCCAAGCGAGACTGGGTGGAGACGATCGCACGCTGGATAGTAGACCTGTTTGCAATCCCCACCAGCTTTGTTGCCCACGTTTTAGCCCAGTTCCTCAGACGTGGCGGATCGGGAACCAAAGCGCTGGCAGGGCTGGCTTTTATTGCCGGGATTGTGGCATCGAGTGACAACGTTTGGCAAACCCTTTTTCGCGGAACGCCGATGTTTTGGTGGTTTGAATCGAGCTGGATGGGGTGGCAGGGTTGGCTGCTGCTGCCTTTCAATCCCGTTTTCTGGATCTCGATAGCCATTAGTGCCTTCATTCAGGTACAGGAGGCGAAAACACTGAGGAGCAAGCCGCCAGCGGTGGCTAAGCAGGAGTTTGAGGAGAGTAAGCAGTTTACTCTGCCTGAGAAGCCTAAGAACGCGATCGACGTTGTAGGAGCGTTGTGGAAGGATTACAAGCGGTCTGGCATGAGAGAGCGTAGTTCGGGCGGACTGTACGCGCTTTTTTTCTGGATCTTCGACCTCGTGACGACCTTTGGCGGAAGGAATCCTTTCCGATACACCGACCCCGGTACGATCGCCCTCTGCTTTTTCGTGAATCTCTTCACGATGGCAGTAGGTGAGATTGCTTACTCCATCTGGAAAGACACCTCTAGACGATAAAAACAACAAGCCCCCCGATCGGACAGCCGGGGGGCTTGCTATAAAGACTAGGAGCAAATCTGTGGACATCATACCCTTGACTACAAAAGAAACACAATACCTACGCAGTCAATATCCCTGCATCGAGCATTTAGAGGCGGGTAATGTCGGGAGTTGGCTGGTTGAACGCCGGGAACAGCTGCTAGGCAAGGCGGAAGAGGATCGCCTTGGGATGAACATCGTTAAATCCTTTGGCATTCTTGCCACCACAGCCGGGGCGCTCTGCTATGCCATCAGCCCTCTAGCTCCCATCGGGGGGATTATTGCCGCTATAGGCTACAGCTGGGCTGTCTTAGATGACATGAACGCCTCCCACAAATTCGCCCCGCTGCCCTTCATTCGGGGGAGCTTCATAGAGTTTCTGACGGCAATGGGCGATCGCACCGAGCGTGAAGAGTACTTCGCATCTCAGAACGCAGAGGTAGACCTCATCTTCCACCTCGATCCGTTCGAGCAAAAAGAATATGCAATGTTACTTGAATTCATGGATGAGGTTTCGGGCTACTTAGCCGTTGTGGAGCCGGGAAAGCGGTTTTATGCTTACCGCTGGCTGTTTAGCAAATACAGGCAATTCCGGGCTTTGCCAAGCCGTGAGAATATGGGTGATCACTTGAAGAACATCGAGCTTGATCCACGAGTTGAATACGATCGCGTCGATGAACTGCAAGCTACCCAGTCGCAGACCCAAGCGCGACCCCGGATCATCGAGCTACCGAAACACCAGCCGATTGAGCTACCAAAGGGACGGATTATCGATATTTATGCTGGAAATAAAGATGTGGAAAAATTGCCCTTGCCTACACAAGCGCCTAGCAGCCATGTACAGGCATCTGAACCCGTTACCCTAAAAGCGCCTAGCAACCATGTAGAGACATCTGAACCTACGCTGCCTACAAAACCCTTGGAAGCCCCTAGCGCTCCCGTAGAGTCTCCTACGCCAGTGATCCAGCCAGAGATAGTATTCCAACCAACTACCCAGCAACCCCTCAAGGCTACGCAAACCCTACAGCCTGTGGATCTTGCCCTACAAATGGCAGAGGTGCCGAAATCTACGATCATCGCTGCATCGCCGCGAGTGGGCAAGGGGGTTGTGGTCAGTGCCGCGATCGCCAATCTAAAACGCCTTCACCCAGACTTTGAAATCTGGCTAATCGATCCGAAAGACGAACCCAGTGAGCGCCATTACTGGACAGCCATCGATCCAGACAAGCGGTGTCATTTAGACCTGAGAGGCTTTGCTGTAGACGTGGAGGTAGTAGTTGAGCTTTTTGGCGATATAGTGATCCGCTTCAATAGCTCCCCCGCCCCTCGCAAGCTACTGATCATAGATGAGTTCGTGACGTTCAGCCAGAAATGTGCAGGCGACTTTATGAAGCGGTTGAAGGATTTCATTGTAGGAGTCTCTTCCTCCGGAGAGATTCACGCCGATCAGGGGGTGGGGCGATTTGTCTGGGTAATCAGCCAGTCGCCTTACGTCTCGGATATGGGGTTTAAGACCAAATCCGCCCTGTCAGCTTTCCAACGAGTGTTATTGCTGAATGAATCTTCCATTCAGCTTTACGGTTTAGCCGCAGAGATAGGCTTTGCTCCTGCCGGGGCTGAGCAAAAGATAGAGAGGTTGATGGGTGTAACAGGGCGGGTGTTTTACTATTCGCGATCGCAGTCGTGGCACCCCGTCCCGAACTACCAGTTACCCAAACCGGACGTTTCGACGGTTCAGGGTTCCGAAACGAAACCCGAAACGAAACCCGAAATGATTTCGGAAATGCCCGAAACGTCCGAAATGGAGTCCGAAACGCTCGAAACACCGAAACAGCCCCTCGAAACGCCGAAACAGGCTCAGAGCAATCGTTTTAGCGACTCAGAGGAGACTTCCGAAACGCCCTCGAAACGTTTCACCAAGTTGAAACTCCCATTTCAAGAGGCAAAAGAGCTAGTTGAAAAACTGCGAAACGAAATGAGCCAAACCAAGGTCATCGAGATGCTGTGGGATGCCAAGCCAGGGAAGAACAAAGCCTATGAAGCTGCATTAACCGAATACAAGGAACTGACAGAAGACAGCTAGCGAGAGCGTTGCATCCCGTTAGGCATTAGGAGTCCCGATGTAATTTATGCTGTTTGTGGTTTAAAGGTTGGTCGCAGATTCCAGCAAATATGCAAACAATATTGGGAAAGTTACGGTGAGTGAAAAATGGAAAAAGTAAGTGTATGTTTTTGGTTTGAAGAAAAAGTCAGCCAAGACCCCTTGTGTACAGAGCTGTTTGTTATCCCTAGAGAAGGAGAATATATCAGGCTTCAAAATGAAGATTTTGACGATGACTGGTTTTTAGTTGTCAAAGTTCAACACGAGTTGGAACTCAAACGTGTTGACGATAGATCCAATCACTATCAAGTTGACAAGCCTCATGTGAATATCGAACTCAAAAAACTACCAGGACAGCTTTGGATTCTCAGTAGATAATCGCCCCTCACCCTGCATAGAAACCCCCGGTGAGAGTGCCGGGGGCTTTTTTATGACTGTCTGCTGGTGCCTGTTGCTGGTTGCTATAGCCGGGGTAAATTTGCCCTGGCTTCAGTCCACCGCTTCCAACTCAATGCAGCCGTCCCAGATCCGCAGCCAGTAGGTTACATTTACATCATGCTCGTATTCCTCTTCTGAGTCATCGTCAGTCTGCAAGGCGATCGCCTCAACCTTGCAGAGTATTGATTCTGAGTCTCGCTCCTCAACCTCGCAGCTCACGACAGACACTCGATGGATCGTAATCGAGCTGTCCGGGTCTTCATCGGACTTTGGCAAGGTATAGGCGTTTGTATAGGCTGTGGTGTCGTCTTCCGGATCGTCCCACTCTTCGTAGTAGTACACGGTTCCGAGCGGCTCTGATTCAGCCCATTGCTTCGCCCGTTCTATGGCTTGTTCGTTGGTTACTTGGGTCACTTGGGTCATTAGCTTCTTGCCTCTTTAATGAATTGGTCTAGCGCCTTCTTCACTGCCTTGTATTGCGGTGCCTGTGTCCCTAACTTGAGGCTTTTGAGGACGCGATCGCGAACCTCTTCTAATTCTAAATCGGGTTGTATAGGCGATTGCCTAGACTCTTCTAACTGGCTGCATTTACGCCTGAGTGCCTCGTTTTCAGCAATCAGGCTGCTAGCTTTCCCTCAAGCGCCTCTATACGGGCTGATAGGCGCTGCTCTAGCTTAGATAGGCGATTGTCTATATCGTTCGGAATTATCGCCTGTACGGGCTTTGTAGGCTCGATTCCCAAGTATTCCTGCATGAAGCTCACAAGCAACTCACTTGCTGTAGTGCCGTTTTCCCTAGCCTTCTCTATAAAGGCTCTTTTTAGCTCCGTCTCTACCCGGAAGTTGAACTGTTCTGCTGCCACTGGGTTACTCCTTTGCTCTGGATTTGCTCTGGATTCTCTCAGCCTAGCACACTGCCTATACAACGCCTATCAGCCTTTTCCACCAGATCAACAGCTACCCATAAGTTTCTTGTATAGCACTTGCCTAGCTATTGCCTTGACATTTGCCTATCAATATAGCTATATTATGTATAGACAAGAGAAAACAAGCAGCCCACCGGACAAGCAGCGGTAAAGGCAAAACCCTAAGAGAGCTACGGCTCAAAGCCTGGGAACCGGACGGAAGAAACTAACGGAGGCGAGAAGTACTCAACCCGTGAGAATAACCGGGAAAAATACCAGCGTTACGGTACACGCCGCAAGTGGGTGCGAAGCCCATAAACGCTATCGCTGGCTCACTACACGCCAGTCACAAACATAAAGGAAACAAACCATGTACGACCTAGCTCAAGCCACACTAACTAATCTCATCCAAGTAATCGCGATCGCAGGATTTGGCGGCTGCATCCTTCATTACTTCTGGCAGCAGCACACAACCTGGATGGCTACCTACTGTCCACCAGTCACAGCCTATACGCCGGATACACAGGTTGAACAACTGCCAGATGAGACAGAGATTATTGTCCCCACGCTGCCACCACTAGAAACGTCACTACCGCAGCCAGAGCCAGAAGAAGATGTCTGGGAGGGTGCTGTAGAGCCTGCAATCCAACCCCAGCGCCGCTTAGAGGTGAGGCACTTTAGCCCAATCCTTGCTCTCCCCCCAGCCCAAGAGCAAGCTGTGGTAAATCTTCCCAAGCCTGAAGAGATTGAACTAATCGCCAGCCTTGACGTGCCGAATCTGCGTAAACTGTGCGATCGCCATCAGATTGCCTGGAAACACGCACGGGGTAAGAATCGGCACATGAATAAACAAGTGATGGTTTTCCAGCTCCAACAACGGCTGTTGACCATCGCCAAGCAAGCGAAACTTGCCTAATCGAATGGGGCAGCGCCCAAGACCGCATATCCAAGCGCTGCCTTGATGCGAAAATAGGATCTGACAAGCGTCATACTCTGCTATGGGAGAGCGGGGCTTCTCCACAAATCCCATTGGCTCTCCACAACTGACACAGCGGATCAGCAGTTGGCTGGGGTAGCTGGAGAGTTCAAGTGCTGGACAGCGTGCCGATTTGTGGCAATTGGGACAGTGTTGAATATTCACCCTAGTATTCACGATCGCAACCCTCCCGATCGCGTCCCTACTTGGGTTTGAGGGCTTGCATATGGATCGGCGGCGGTATGTATATTTTTGACTGACAGAGCCAGAGCCACGAGCGTGTGACCCAGCCCCCTCTCTGCAATCAGGAAACCGCTGAAGAGATGCATCTGTATCACCTCTTCGAGTGGGAGGGAGGCGATCGCACCTTTCAGAATATCGAGCTTATCGCGGCGTTCCTTTGCTATCCGCTCAACTCTCCTCATGGCTGAATCCCCCTATATCCAGCCTCCCAGAGGTATTGTTGAACCTTTGACTTAGGCTTAGGGGGCTTAGAACTGTCTACAGGCTGTGCTGGCTGATTTGCTACAGGATGACCAATGTAGCCCATGTCCTTCAGAATGTCTTTGAGCTTGGTCATACCCTGTCTCCTGTGTAATTTACGGGTGGGCTGAAGCTTGGCTTTCCAAGATCAATCTGCTCCATACCCAAGAAGAATCGCTTCCCGTTTTCGTGGGCGATCGCAGGAAACCAAAGACCTTGACGCGACGCTAGTAAGAATTCATCTGGCATGGAGCCAGCGGGTAGGGGGTGATAGATGATCCGATAGGCTTGGGATGCCTCCGAATAAGGTTTCCCGATCGCCTCAATTTCCTTGAGAGTGGCAATAGTCTCTTCTCTCAACTCTTTGAGCCGCTCTGATAGCTGGTGCATCTTCTCTCTATTGGTCGCAAGGATGGCATTAGCTCGTTGCAGTTGCTCTTGTCTGTGAACCTCTTTGAGCTGGGCTTCCTTTTGGGTAAGTTGGCTTTGAAAATGAGCGATCGCAGCCTCTACCCCTTGCCGTTGCGGGGCTAAAGTTGCCGCCCGTCTCGCTTCTGCGATGTAGTAGGTTGTCGCTTCGTCAGGGGAGGCTTCGGGGTCTAGAGTTGCGATCGCGGGGCTGACTAGTTCCTTCTGAAGCCCCGCTATTTGCCCCTTCAGGGTGGCTATTTCCCTAGTTAGTTCTTCACTTGTTGCCATAGTTTTTAAGGTGTGCTATGTACTCAAGTTTACTGCTGTACTTGTGGCAAAGCAAGGCTAGGGCAAATTTACCTCGGCTACTTTGGCTTGACGCAGATTGATAAGTGTGGTAGGCAACCTCTTCTCTAAAATTCGAGCTTCAATCCTCGGCATGGGATATACGTGGCTTCATCGTTGCCAAAGTCCACTAGGCACTGCTCAGAAATGGGATTGACGCCGATAACTACACCCGTGCGTCCATTAAAGTGATGGAGAGATCGCATATCATCTTCAGCGAGTTCAACAACGACGTTTTGACCTACTTGCCATAGCTGCTCTAATTGGGATTCTGGCGGTTGCTCTGCTTCTACCTTTTGAGGCTGAACATCCAACAGGCTTAACTGCTCAGTCGCAGCTTTTTCGAGCATAGAGGCGTATTCAGAAGGAAAACAGACTCTTAGCCAAGCTTGCACCCATAGATGCTCTTGCTTGCTGTATTCCCCGCCGTTTTCTTTTCTGAGAGCGGAAAGGTCAGCTTTGCATTTCGCTCCTTTATATGCATCGCGGATGGCTACAGCACGTTTCTGTGAGCTTCTGAGGTTGTCCGATTTTGGGTTGGGGTAGGAGTGGATCGCGTCAAGCTCAGACCAGCCTTCTAGGTCTGGATCGACTGGCTGTTCTGGCTGGGTCAGTTGCGGCTGTGACGGATTGTGTGACGGATTGGAGGGAACTGGAACCGTTGGTAGTGCTGGATGTGACGGATGTGATGGTTCTACCGGGGGGTTCGGTTGAGCTGAAATGGTCGGTTCAACAAAATTTTCAGTCGCCTCTTTCTCTTCTAGATTTTTGAATGGGTCAAAATATCCGTCACATTCGTCACATTCAACACTACCAAGGGTTTCAGCCATCACAGTCCCGTCACATTCACCCCCAAATCCGTCACACTCCAAGGTACTAGATGTGCCAGTAAGGGGTCTGTGATAATAAGTTCCATTAGGGTCATAAAAGCAGCGAAGTCCTATACCCTCAATGAAGGCTCCATTACGATCGCGTCCCTCAAAAATCTTCACTTTCATCTGATTCTTGAGTAGGTCACGAAGGTTACTGCTGAATCTCTTTAGTGGCAACGCACCTTTATGCCCTGATTCCTTTTGGTACTGGCAGTAGTTGGCGTAGAGCCAGCGCCCGACCTGCGTGGGGTCATCCTTACCGATGTAGGCTTTTGCCTTGTCACTGATTACGCAACAATCATCGACCCACGCCGCGATCGTGTTAGTCTCGATCAACTGACTCCACTTCTTCTGTGCTAGGGCTGGAACGTTTTTGTCAGTGTGCTTGATGAGAGCTGTTACCCTGTTGCGGGGGATGTCTAGGACGCGCTTCAGAAGCCCCGGAAGGTAAGATTGGAACTCCTTAATCAAATCTCTGCCTTCGTACTCTGGAATGCGCTTCTCAAGCCCTACAGTGAGCTTGCGGCGTTCCTGTCCACTGGTCTTGTCACTGCTCTCAGGGGGATCGTTAGCGCTCAAAATGACCATACCCTCATAAACATAGTCGTGACATTGCTGCACCCCCTTGCGCTCGTAGGGAATCGGGTCTTCTCCGGTGAGGCGCTTGAGAACACTAACCTCACCCTGCCAGCGCTCGGAGTCCGGGAACAGCACCAACAGTTTGCGGTAAAACTTCGCCGTCTCGAATTGGTTGGACTCCAGTAGGGAGAGCCGGGAACTAACAGCGTTCTCATCCCCTGCCAGCGCCTTTGCCAGCTTCATATAAGTAGATTTACCTGTTCCACCCCCACCAATCAGCTCAAGGTATCTTTGCAGGTCACAGCGGCGGGTGACGATCGCCGACAGATAGCAAAGTAACACCTCTGCAATATCAGAATTCCCGGTTATCTTTAATAGGAACTCTTCAATAGGATCGCAGCCTATGCCCTTGTCAGCCCACTTAAAGGGCAACTGCCAGGTGAAACGATAGCCAGGTGAATGTTCCTTCAGTTCTTTGGTGTGGAGGTCTAGCACCCCGTCGCGTAAGGGTAGGAGGTCTTTGCATTCGTTCCACTCTTCAACCTCCAAGTCAGACTCTAAAGTAGTGACCACGCTGGACACATACCCAGCATTGAAGGGCGGCGATCCGGGTAGCGATCGCAGGTAGGAATGTACCAGCCCCCTGACCGTCTGGATGGTTGCAATCGACCAGCACCCGTCATGTTTTGCGCCATAATACCGCCACAGATGGTATTCAGACTCATAAGCGAGTTTGTCTCGATACAGCTCTGCTATCCGAGCTGAGCAGACATCGACGGGGGGGACTACAGCCTTCTTCTTGCTCTCTGTCCCCTCATCCTCCTCAATGTTGCTTCTGTCCCACGCATGGGCTAGCTTCT
>CBDTXL010000108.1:0-13511 GCA_965364435.1 uncultured bacterium | reverse complement strand
GTTGATGAAGATTGAGAAATATCTTAGTTTTAAATGTTAATCAACTGTACCTTTAGTGAAGTAAGGTACAGTCAATAACCTCTCAAGGTATTTATTCCTATGGTTGAAATCAAACGCTTATCAGTGGTAACAGCAGTCGGTCTTTCCTTCAGCTTGCTCCCTACGGATAATGCTTTTGCCTTCACCTTTCTCACAGAACCTACTTTTCGGATAAACTCTTAATCGCTAACACCCTAAGTAAGGCGATCTATGAGCTTGCCCATACATCCGATAATGGAGCAGAGTTTTGCCGTCATTGACAAAGAGATTGGCGAACATAACTTTAGCCCTGCTGAGTACGCGATCGCACGACGGGTGATTCACAGTACCGCTGACTTTGAGTTTGCCCAGTTAATTCGGTTTAGTGAGGGTGCGATCGCTTCTGGTATTACAGCTCTCCAGCATCAGACACCAATTATTACAGATGTCGGTATGGTGAAACAGGGGGTAGCGGGAATGGTGGCGAAAACCTTTGGTAACCCCCTCATCGCCGCAGTAGAACAAGCACCAGTCGCACTACCGGGAAAGACACGCACAGAAACCGGCTTAATGCAATGCTTTGAGAAATTTCCCGACGCGATTTTTGTCATTGGCAATGCCCCCACTGCAATGCTTTCTTTATGTGCCCAGTTGCCAGCTTCATCCGTTCAACCCGCTTTAGTAATTGGCGCACCTGTTGGGTTCATCTCCGTTATAGAGTCAAAGGAGGCTCTGGCACAGACACCAGTACCCCAGATTCGCGTTGAGGGACGTAAAGGAGGTTCACCCGTTGCCGCCGCTATCCTGAATGCTTTAATTGTTTTGGCTTGGGAGAAGAATAGTTGTTAGTTGTTAGTTATTTATTGTTTGTCAAATAACAAATAGACCTCTTGCAAAAATCAGATATCCCATCTGTGTTCATCTGTGTTCATCTGTGGTTTCATTTCTTAAACCTGGACTTATGCAAGAGGTCTAATAACTAACAACAAATAACAAGTAACAGTTTATGACACCAGTACATGTAGTTGGAATTGGCTTGGATGGCGCAACCGGACTGACGGATACAGTGCGGCAATTGGTGGAGCAAGCAACTTTATTGGTAGGAAGCGATCGCCACTTGGGCTACTTCCCAAACCACCCCGCCTCACGCCTGGTACTGGGAGATTTTACCCCGGCAATACGAGAGATTCGCACCCAACTGGCGACGGCTGAGACCAATAGCTGCATTGTAGTATTGGTTAGCGGTGACCCACTCTTTTTTGGCTTGGGACGCCTGTTACTAGAGGAACTGCCACGGGAGCAGTTAACGTTTCATCCCCATGTAAGTGCCGTTCAGCTAGCGTTTGGTCGGATTAAGGTTCCTTGGCAGGATGCCCATGTCATCAGCGCCCACGGGCGTTCCGTGGATGAGCTGATTCAAGCGCTACAGCAGGGTGTCGAGAAGATTGCGGTGCTGACAGATGGGACGAATACACCGAATGCGATCGCTCGCCTGTTTATCGCTCTAGATGTATCCAGCAGCTATGAGTTCTGGGTGTGTGAAAACCTGGGAGGTACCGATGAGCAGGTTCAGTGCGTCGAGTTGGATACTTTATTGATGGAGAGGTTTGCACCGCTAAATGTCGTCGTATTACTCCGTCAGTCTGACTCAGCTGAGCAACCCCTGGATGTTGACTCTCTCCCCGTGTTGGGATTAGCCGACGAGAGGTTTGCCAGTTTTAGCGATCGCCCCGGTTTGATGACGAAGCGTGAAGTGCGGATTCTCGTTCTGGGAGAACTGGCACTGCAACCAGGGCAAACCGTCTGGGACATCGGTGCGGGAACGGGTTCGGTTTCAATTGAGATTGCCCGCTTGTCTGGGACATCTCAGGTGTATGCGATCGAGAAGACAGCGATCGGTACTAGCCTAATTGAACAGAACTGCCGACGCCTCCATGTTTCAAATGTAGTCTCTATCCACGGCACAGCCCCGGACATTTTACAGCAACTCCCAGCACCCAACCGCATTTTTATTGGCGGCAGCGGCGGCAACTTGAATGTAATTCTGGATACCTGTAACACCCGATTGGTTAACAATGGTGTTGTGGTGCTAGCTCTAGCAACCTTGGAACATCTCAACACGACTCTGGGCTGGCTTAACTCCCACGAGTGGAATTACCGATTGTTACAAGTCCAGCTATCTCGGTCTGTACCCGTGGGACACTTGACCCGTTTTACCCCCCTCAATCCTGTCACCATTGTCACCGCCACGCGAGCGGATTGAGGGAAAGAGTTTTCCAGGCTGTTGGGCGATCGCGCTTCCTGCCGACGAAAAGCGATCGATCGATAATAGACCTCTTGCACGCAGTGCTGATTTTAGATTTTTAACCACAGATGGACACAGATAAACACAGATGGATTTGATAGTCTTGATCGACGAGAGAGCAAGAGGTCTAATGATAATTACTTGAGCGATGTTATCGGGAGGTTGTGATGCCTGTTGAGCTACTCAGACGGAAATTTACGGTAAAGCAGTACCACCAGATGGCACAAGCAGGTATCCTCACAGAGGATGACCGGGTGGAACTGATACGAGGAGAGATTGTCGAGATGTCCGCAGTTGGTAGGCGTCATGCAGCTTGTGTAAATCGTCTCAATGCTTTGTTTTATCAGCGTTTAGCAGAGGTGGTGATTGTCGGAGTGCAAAATCCGGTCGAATTGGATGACAACTCTGAACCTCAACCAGATTTGGCATTACTGCAACCTCGTCCAGATTTTTACGAGGCTGGACATCCCCAGTCAGAGGATATATTGCTGTTAGTGGAAGTTGCAGACACCACTGTAGAATCTGACCGAGATGTAAAAATTCCCCTCTATGCCGAAAATGGCATTACTGAAGTCTGGCTCGTGGATATTAATGCACAATGCTTGGAAGTTTACCGACAGCCTTCTGACAATGGCTACCTGAATATTCAGAATTATTATCGGGGTCAAACCGTTTTTGTGCAAGCTTTTCCTAACGTGAGTTTTACTGTAGATGAGGTGCTGGGATAGTCAGTATTGCCTAATGAATGGAATAGGGACAACCACGAGGAGATTGGTTCTACAGAATTATAGAGCTAGTTGGCGATCGCTGCCTCGCCCATGAACTAATCTGTGGGTTGTATTCAAGGATGAATATGAACTATAACCCGGACAAACATCATCGTCGCTCAATTCGCCTCAAAGGATATGACTATACACGGGAAGGTGCATATTATTTCACCATTTGTTGTCATCAAAGGCGGTGTTTGCTGGGAGAAATTAAGGATGGGGTAATGCACCTAAATCTGGTTGGTGCAACAGTTAAAGCCGTGTGGGACAGTTTACCGCGTCATTTTCCGTTAATTGAATTGGATGCTTTTGTAGTCATGCCCAATCACGTACACGGAATTATCGTTATTACTAATACTCTTGATAACTCTAACTTTAACCGTAATAATAACCCTACCTCTAACCTTAACCCTGACTGTAGGGGCGAAGCATTCGTGCCAGGATGTAACAACACATCACCAGAATCTCTATCCACGAATGCTTCGCCCTTTCCGGGATGTAACTACCTACAGAAATCGTATCAAAGGCGATCCAGCCGAGAATCTAGAACTATCACTTGACTGCTATCGGAATGCGTTGCAAGTTTATACTCCAGATGCTTCTCTAATACCCTGGGCTGATATTCAAAACAACTTAGCGATTACTTATAGAGATATAGCAAATATTTACAGAGACCACCTTCAGAAGAATGCAGCAGCTAACCTAGAACGGGCAATCGCCTGTTGCTGTAATGCCTTGTCTGTATATTTTCGATTCTCTCGTTGGGAACTTTGGGCTAGAACTCAAAATAATTTAGCACTGATTTACAAAGATCGTATCTGCGGTAATCCAGCAGACAATCTGGAAAAGGCAATTAAATGCTCTTACAATGCCCTGAAATTTTACACTCGCGGAGCTTCTTCACTTACGGAACATCATCGATGGCAATGGGCAACAATCCAGAGTAATCTATCAATGATGTTCCGTAATCGGAGCTACGGGGAGAAGCCCAAAAATCTAGAACAAGCACTTGCCTGTTGTAAAAACACTTTACAGGTTCGTACTCGTAAATATTTTCCTTCAGCTTGGGCTGACACTCAGAATAATTTGGGTCTTATCCATAAGGATTTAGGACAAATTAACGAGGCGATAAGCTGTTTTCAGTCAGCCCTAGAAATCTTTAATCCTAATACCTTTCCCCTAAAATGCCTGATGTCTGGAGGCAACCTGGGTAACACAGCTTTTGCAGATCAGCGCTGGGCGAAAGCAATTGAGGGGTATGATGTCGCTATCCAAGCAGTAGAACAAAGCCGGATTTGGAGTAGTAATGACACTCGGCGTAAAGAGATTACTTCAGAAGCAATGGAAGTGTATGTGAAAGTAGTCCAAGCCTGCATTAATGATGGACAGCCAGACAAAGCAATTGAATATGTTGAACGTAACAAAGTACGCAATCTGGTAGACCTTTTGGCTAACAAAGACCTCTACCCCAAACGCGAAGTCTATACCAAAGAAGAAGATTACCAAAAAATTTGTAACCACCTCGACCAACTACGTCAAGAAATCCCAGCACAGCAGCGACAGCTAGAGATAATGGTCAGTGGTCAAGCACCTGAACCAAGCAATCGTTTCGATGTAGAGAAATTGCAGCAAAATTTGAATCACTTGAAAAAGCAGCAGGATAGCCTTCTCAAGGAAATCAATCAAGTAGACTCTAGATTTAAGTTCACCCAACAAGTTGAACCTATCTCCTACAAGGATATCCAAGCTCTCATTGATGAACGTACCGCTATCATTGAGTGGTATTTCATGGGTGATCGCTTTTGTACATTTATCATCACCCGCCACAGTCCTTATCCCAAAGTTTTGCAATTCTCTACCAAGGACATAAAATTATTGGGGAAGAGGACAAAAGCCTATCTGCGTCTTTACTACAGGAAGAACAGTAGTTGGTGGCGCAATCAACTAGAGAATCGTTTACAAAACTTAGCGAAAATCCTGCACATAAACGAAATCCTCTCCTACATACCAAAAGAGTGCGATCAACTAATTCTTATTCCTCACCAGGGACTGCACATACTGTCTCTTCATGCTCTACCTTTAGGAAAAAAAGAACAAACTGGAAAGCAGACAACTCAAAATTACCTGTTAGATAAATTTCCAAGAGGTGTACGATATGCTCCTAGCTGCCAGTTACTACAACTGAGCCAAAATCGGCAGCGTCCTCACTTTAGTAATCTCTTTGCTATCCAAAACCCAACTGATGACCTGCTTTACACTAACTTAGAAGTTGAAATTATCCGTACATTCTTTCCCTCTGCCCAAGTCTTAGTTAAGCAGGCAGCAACCAAAGCAGCCCTCAATGTCAATCAAGATTTGCGGATAGCTCACTGTGGTCACTTCTCTTGTCATGGCTCCTTCAACTTAGCGTCACCCCTAGAATCAGCGCTAATTTTGGCTAACGAGGAACGCCTGACTTTGGCAGAAATCTTTGGACTAGCGCTCAATCAATGTCGCCTTGTCACCCTATCTGCCTGTGAAACAGGTTTGACAGGACTCAACGATATTAGCGATGAATACATTAGTTTACCTAGTGGCTTTCTCTACGCAGGGAGTCCCAGCGTTGTCAGTAGCCTCTGGAAAGTGAGTGACCTTTCCACTGCCTTGTTAATGAGCAAGTTCTATGAAAATTTAAGTCAATTTCCCAGGTTAGAAGAGGGGACAGTTGCCATTGCTCTCAACCAAGCTCAAAAATGGCTACAGAATTTAACCTGTAAAGATTTTGAACAAGAATTAGCTAAACCTCAATATCAAGAAGCGATCGCGCAACTCCAGCAAAACCTCTCAGCCGTAGAATTCTTTGAACTAGAGGACGCAATTGAAGTGCAACGACAGAAACTTCAGAAACTTGACCCAAACCACAAACCGTTTGCCAATCCCTACTATTGGGCAGCTTTTATCGCCACAGGTATTTAGGAAGGATTTTCCTCATCCTCTGAAGCCGACTTCTGAGATTTACAAAATGCCTCTATACTAACCTGGGTAATGTAGATGCCAACAGGAGTTGCTACTGCTGCCAGTATCGGACTCCCACTAGCTGCCAAAGTACCAATCAAGCCTCCAATTAGTCCTGGCGCTAAACCATCTTTAAATTTGTCGTCACAAACAAGCTCACGAGCTTTTTGTAAAGCTAATTGCCAATTTGCCCCCGATCTGACTTCTTCTAGCCCTGAGCGACGTGCCAAAATACGAGCCGCACGTTCTAAGTCTCCCTCACAACGCTCAATCACTTCCAGATCGACAAGCGCTCCGGGATAATCTCTCAATTGCTCGCGAAACTGCTCAATTTCTTCTTGTGTAACTGTAGTCATATTGTCTTTCTCAGAACTAACCCGTTCTTGCTGAATATCCCGCCGGAGTCTTTCCTGCACTTCTTGGTTAATCTTGTGCCGGAGCCTTTCCTCCAGTTCCCTTTCTTTTTGTAGCTCTTTCTCTCTTTGTTTTTCTCGGTCTTTCTCTGCTCGTTGTCGAATCGCTTCCTCAGCTATGCGGATATTCTCTTCAATTGGCACACCTTCAGGCGTACACATCGGCCCGTACCATGTTGCTTCTGAGTCGGGAGAACGGCGACTATAAAGTACGCGCAGAGGTTCAATATCATCCCGATGGGCAAGTGCATAGGCTCTTAGTTCAGCGTTAGTCATTTCTTCAAAGTTCGGTCGCATCTAAAAACCTCCACAGTCCATTCGGGGGAACAATAATTTGCAACTCTTCGCTTGCGAAAATGAATACAATTCCAGTTTGGTCATCAAAGCGAAATAGCTCGATGTTCCGGTAGTAGTTAGACAACATCTGGCAGACACGCAGACAGGCTAAGGCTTGTTCGGCTGTTGGGTAAATGGTTGATTCCTCAATTTTGGCATGGGTACTACCATACAATCCCTGTGTACCAGAGAGGACGTTGGCGTGAAGCGTTCGCGTAGCGTTCCCAAAGGGTAGCTATCCTGTAGGGAATCGCTCATACTATCTGGAAAATGCGATCGCACTGTCTCTCACTGCTGCTTACCAGTTCCAGGTTGCGTTTCTAGTCCCTATTTCCTCTCCCGTGACTCACTTGCTCTGGTGATAACAGATTCTGTCAACCCGTGCCACTTACAAAAGTGTCACTCGCCTTCTTCCTCGTTAGAAAATGGAGCGGTACTCTTAACTTGTGTGAGGAGCGAGTTAGAACGTAAAACGAAAAAGCGCTTGGGGTCGAAACACGGCAAGACTCCCAGGCGCTTTTTCACGCGCCTGACAAAATTTCTGCAAGAGACTAGCCCTCATCTGCCATCTGGACTTCCCAACGCAGAAGTCGTGGTAGCTGCGATAGGTGTACGCCGTAGTTGAAAATCCAAAGTCCAATCTCTAGACGTAATAAATTTCGTACTAACATCAACTCACTTTCACCGCTCAAAACCGTTAGTCCAGTTTGCAACTGCCAGACACGGTAAGGCAAGTATAAACAAGGAATCATCACCCACACACAAGAGTGAAACCGATTTATAGTCACGCTTTCGGATAAGATTTGAAAGCCCAGCATGAGAAAGTAGGGAGCGATCTGCGCTAAGGCGCAGCGCTTCGCTAACGCTATTACCACGCTTGTGTGCCCCCACCAGACGCCCCACAGAACCAGAGCAATTAGGGGAACCACCACCCCCACTGCCAAGACAACAGACAACCACGCCTTAAACCAGGTAGGAAGAGGTTGAGGAAGCTTAAAAGACTTTGATTCCCGCCACACCCAGCCTACAAATACGAGGAAAGACGTGACAAGTACCAGGAATATGAGGTTTTCCCAAAAGAGATTCAAGTCAGTCTGGGAGAAAGTCATTACCAGCAATTAATTTAAGAAGCCGTAAATATGGGATGAGGGATGAGGAATAATAGTAAAGCGCCGATTCCCAGTAAACAAATCAGACCAGCTAACCCTGCTAAGGGTTTTTTCCCCAACCCCGTCATCCAAGTTGGACCTTTGCCTGTGTAGGAAATCAACTCAGCAGAATCCAGGCAAGTCAAACCCCAAATCCAACCCGTGTGCAGTCCCCATGCTAAACCCAGGCTACCACTATCCACCCAACGAGCTAGTACTAATACCATCCCCATCACCCACAGTCCCGGCAATTGAGGTAGAGTATCTTGCTGCTCCCAAATTAGGTGCAACAGTGCAAAAATGAAACTAGAAATTGCTGCCGCTACCCAGATTGAATAGTCTTGGCTTAGTTCATTCACTAAGAAGCCACGAAAGACCAACTCCTCTGTGACACCAATCCATAACCCCAACAACAGCACTGGTAGCAACACTTGTTTCAGGCGCTGCCTATTTTCTGAATGCCACTCAACCCAGCCTAGTGCCCATTGCCCTATATAAATAATTGTCAAGCTCAGAATGCCCAAGCCTAATCCCAGTCCAAGGGACACTAAAACACTTAATTTCCAGTCCAAGCCATAATCTGAAAAAGACACACCATCTACCCAAGAAGCCCCCCATAAAATCAGGGGGGCAATTAGGTAAAGTGCGGCTAATAACGGCAACTTTTGCTCTGCTGCCAAGGGCTTAGGAGGACGCCATTTTAGCAGTATAGCGATCGGAATTGCCAGTGGCAGCCACAAAAATGTCCAAGCTACGAAAAAAGCTGCTACTTTTAACAAAGCAGTTGATGTTATCAGTGACATCAACCCCTGATTAGCTGCCTGATCAAAGATAGCCATGGGCGAGATCGGCAAATTGTGAGGAGCGACAGATCAAAACGTTGCAAAGGATGGTAAATACAAAAGTCCATCCTTGAACGGAACCGATTACACCTCTTCGGTATCCGAGTCTTGGTCTTCAGACTTGGTTGTGTCACTATCCACCTGTTTTAAGTGGATATGCTTGTAGCCCAGTTTAATTTCAAACTCATCACCGGACTTTAATCCCATGGCCAGCGTGTATGTTGCGCCAATAACAATTTGACCATTTTTATGGACACTCACACGATAGGTCGGCTCCCGACCACGACCATCTTTTGTTCCCTCTGGATCGAGGGGAACACCCTTTGCTGCCAGCACAGCGTCATAAAAATCTGTTAAATTGACGCGGGTCTGCTCGTTTTTAGTGATGGTGTAATAGCCGCAGCGTTTTGCTGTTTCTCGCCGGGGCAAGTGGGCTAGCTCTTTTACTTTTTGAAGCAATGCTTTCCCTGTCAGGGGATTTGCGGTCTCTACCATAATTTTGCTAGATATCCTTCAGCTTTCAGGATGGGTATTGGTCATTTACTGCTCTCGCTCGCGAAAGCTCTATAAAAAATATATCGTTAAATCTCTCTTCCTTGACAAGGATTTTTCAAATAGTTTTTAGAATTTTCACTCCTTTGAGCAATGGCAGCTTTTCTATCACTCTATTTAGCTTCTATAAGTAAAATTCTATCTAGGGCAATTAGCTGAGGCAATAGATCAAACCTGAGGCATTTTACTATGAGAGTTGGTCACTTGTGCCTTAAACTGTAAGCAGTGATCGAGAAATCCTCGCTAAATTATAAGAAGTGACAGATCAGATGAGAACGAGCCGTGTTTGTCCCGGCTCGTGTAGCACTGATTTTTCAGGCAGGTATTTGGATAATCAAGAGCTTGTCAATATGCAAGTTTGTTTTAAAATCATTCGACAGACTCAAAATACCTCCCCGGTCATCCAGTCTTATACGCTGGATGTGGAGGCAGGAAACACGATTCTGGAATGCCTGAATCGTATTAAGTGGGAGCAGGATGGCAGCCTTGCTTTTCGCAAAAATTGTCGCAACACAATTTGCGGTAGTTGTGGTATGCGAGTGAATGGTCGCTCGGCTTTGGCTTGTAAGGAAAATGTAGGAAATGAATTGGCAAAGCTGCCGACGCCAGCTGAATCGGGGATTGCGGAAATTACCATTGCACCACTGGGTAATATGCCGGTGATTAAGGATTTAGTCGTGGATATGCGTAGCTTCTGGGATAACTTAGAAGCCGTTGATCCCTACGTCAGCACTGGTGCAAGGGCGGTTCCCGAACGAGAGTTTTTGCAGACCCCCGAAGAGCGATCGCGTTTGGATCAGATGGGTAACTGTATCCTGTGTGGTGCCTGTTATTCTGAGTGCAATGCTCGTGAGGTCAACCCGGATTTTGTTGGACCTCACGCCCTGGCTAAAGCACAGCGTATGGTGGCAGACTCCCGTGATGCCATAACAGAAAGTCGTCTGGAAGACTACAACAAAGGCACTCAAGGTGTCTGGGGCTGCACCCGTTGTTATATGTGTAATGCCGTTTGCCCGATGGATGTGGCACCGATGGATCAAATCGGTAAAATTAAACAGGAAATTCTCGATCGCAAAGACGCCCAAGCTAGTCGCCAGATCCGCCATCGCAAGACATTGATTAATTTGGTAAAAAAAGGAGGCTGGGTCGATGAGCGCAAGTTTGGCATACAAGTAGTTGGCAACTCATTCCGGGACATTAAGGGATTGTTGAGTTTAGGACCATTGGGATTACGGATGCTGGCACGAGGGAAATTCCCCCTAGGGTTTGAGCCATCAGAGGGAACTGCACAAGTGCGATCGCTTATTGAATCTGTGCAAAACTTGGAGTCTGGGATGTCTGAGGAGGACGTTGCATCAAAGCCATGAGTTCTGAAACGTCTACTTCTAGTCAATCTTCCCAGGAGTCTTTTAACCAACCCGAACCCGCTTTTGGTTGGACTCCCTACGCCGAGCAAATCAACGGCAGGTTTGCCATGATTGGTTTTGCCGGTTTATTGTTACTGGAATTGCTGACAGGTCAAGGTCTATTAACCTGGTTGGGTCTGCTTTAGTGGAGTTGCAGTTTGCAAGGAAAGGAGGTTGAAGGGCGAGCAGGTTTTTCCAACTTCTAACTTTCCTAGGACTGACGCATCTAGCCTCCCAATCCCCTTAAAAAGGGGCTTGCGAAGTTCTACAAAGGTTGAAATACCTTAAATTATGTACATGGTGCGTAAGTCCTATTTCCAACCTTCAACCTTCCAACCTTCCAACCTTCAACCCTAACGAACTGTTAAAAGGTACCGACCGCGCCCGCGCCTGTCATAGGCATTAACGATCACCCTATAAGTCCCAGTGCGGGGCAAGGTGACGGTAAGTGTAGCATTGGAATCACTCTGACTGGCGTCATCATTTTCGCCAATCAGCTGATCGTTGGGGTCAAGCAATGCCAGATAAGGATCAAAATCCGGACTTACCAAGTTAATTGTCACCGACTGACCAGCGCGACCTTGAAACCTGTATTCCTGGTACAGACTGCCATCTGAAGGCAGCACAGAAGCCCCAGAACCAAGAATGCCATCTTGCCGCAAAATGAAGCGTCCCCGGTTCGCTGAATTCCTTGCTCTTGCGACAGTCGCCTCAGCTTTTAAGCTGTACCCCCCTGCTTGTCCTGCCTCATAGGAGTTTGCCATTAACAAGTAGGTGCCATCAGCAGGAAGTGTGGCGACAATTCTGGAGTTAGAACCGCCACCGCCGTCATCGTCTTGAGTTACTTCGTTGCCATTGGGGTCGATCAGAATCAAATAGGAGTCGATTTCCCGGCTGGTCATGTCAATTTGGACTCGCTGACCCGCTCTACCTTCAAAGGCATAGAGGTCAAAGAAGCTGTTATCGACAGGCAAAACATTACTACCCCGACCAAGCCAGCCGCTGACTACAGAACCATTCAAGGCTAGCTGTTTAGGGGACGTGTCGCCGGGGACTGGCCCTTGGCGCTGGGCAGTACGGGGAGCGCGTCCTGCTCGCACAGCAGTCAGGAAAGGCTCTATCCTGTCGATCGCGATCGCAAAACCAATCCCAATGTTACCACCACTAGGACTACCGCTAAATATTGCCGTATTGACGCCAATTAATTCTCCCTGGCTGTTCAGGAGTGGTCCCCCGGAATTGCCGGGATTGATGGCAGCATCCGTTTGAATCAACCCACGTTCTTTGTCGATGCGGCTAACAATCCCTGTGGTAAAGGTTCCCTGAAATCGACCGAAGGGATTGCCAATCGCAAACGCCCGTTGACCAACTTGTATAGGACTCTTGGCGAATGTAATGGTGGGTAGATTGTTCTGACCTTGAATTTTCACAACGGCTAAGTCAAGACCGTTATTAGCAAAGCCAAGGACATTGGCTTGAAACTTACGACCGTCTGCAAGCACCACATTAACTATACGGGAACGTTGTACGACATGGGCATTAGTCAAGACCAAACCATCTGGACTGATGATACTGCCGCTACCCGTGCCGTCACCTGCATTAATAGAGACAACAGCTGGACTTGCTTGTTGATAGACTCGAATGTTGATTTGTTCGTCAATTTCTTGGGCAAAAGCGCTCTTTGGTTGTAGGGACAAATTGAGCAAGTTAACAGGAGCAATCGCGTTAATGGTAGTGGCTCCGATAGCAACTGCGACGGCAATCATTCCCGATGCGGCGATACGCAGGCGTCTGGTACTCATTTGTTGAGCGGCGTGAACCTCGTGCGGCTGTTTTAGCATATTGGCAGGGGCAGCGAATAGCAATTATCGGGTTGACTGGTAGAGGCCTCCAAGCTTCTTGTGATAAGTAGACTCTACTAGTGCAAAGCTAGTTTCCTCCAAGCTAACAACTAACAGTTAACAGTTTTCATCGGTCTTCCTCCCTGGATACCTCGTCCAAATCGGGGTAATTAGAGCGAAGCTGATACAAAGTGCAAAGCATCCACCCGATTCAAAAGCTAGTGATTTTCCAGATGAGACAATAACTACTGAGCCATATCTTTGATTTGGGCGGGGTAGTTTACTCAACCTTTCGCTCTACAATTGCAATATGCCACTGACCCAGTTGGCTGGTTTCATAAGCTACATAGCGTCCATCGCCAGTGATAGTTGGATGTCGCACTGAACCTCTGACGCCGCCGGTCAGGAGTTGTGACCTTTGGGTTTGTCGGTCGTAGACAAGAATGTCGGTTTTCCCCCGTTCGCTGGAAACATAGGCAATGAAGCGACCATCGGCACTAAGCGCTGGTTGGTCTTGGCTGGAGTCACGGCGATTGAGATTGGGTAAATCAATCAGACGCCGTTGCTGCAAGTCGTAGAGAAAGATATCACGAGAGCGGTTGCGGTCAGAGGCAAAGGCGAGGTAACGACCGTCACTGCTATAGGCGGGAGATTCGTCAGCCCTCTGGCTGTTGAGCCCACCTGTGAGGATTTGCGGTGGTGAGTTGAACTGGACTCCGCAGCTACTGGTAAGGAATCCTGCCAGAATGATCAACCAGTAATTAGGTATTCGGTTATTAGACCTCTTACAAAAATCCGAACTTAGGATTTGGAACCACAGATGGACACAGATGAACACAGATGAAATCGGATTGGAAAGTTGGTTTCGATAGACTTTTGCAAAAGACAG
>CBDTXL010000107.1:0-13837 GCA_965364435.1 uncultured bacterium | reverse complement strand
TGATGCGATCGCTCCGTGCTGCCCTCACTGGCGATGTCCACGGCCCTGACCTCATCGAATCTTGGGTAATTCTCCACCAGCAGGGGATAGACCAAACCCGCTTGCAGCATGCATTGACAAAGGCTGAAGGCTGAAGGTTGAAGGTTGAAGGTTGAAGGTTGAAGAAAAATCCTTCTCTTCATCCCTAGTTAGAAGGCCTCTCCTACTCTTAGAGCCTATCCGAAAAATCCTGGGAAAGAGTGGGGCACATTACCATAATCTCCTATTCATCTGCGTTCATCTGTGTTCATCTGTGGTTTACAATCTCTTAAATCTACTTTTGGGATAGGTTCTTAGGCGACCGGATATTCCTTCAGCCTTCCTTTAACTCAGGCGTCACATACATTGATGGGTCTGTTCGGAACACAATCAGCAATCCTCTCGTCACTGCTAGCATACTTAGGCGTTAATATCCGATAATAAACGCGCCGTTGATAGCCGTTAGAACACATAAGCCAGTGAAGCAGCGAGGGACAAAATTCCTTGGGATGTCTAAATGGGTAACCGCGATAAGCCTTACGGTATGCTTTGCTAACCTGACTGCTATGGTTGCCGGTGGGGTATTCATTCACGCCTTAACTCAAGCCCAGCCAGCCCAATCCCAGACGATATTCGAGAACGTCACACTTCGACCAAAGTTTTCTCCAGACCCGATGACGATTCGGGGAATTAGCGGCGGCTCCGTAGCGGCTAATAGCGTTGGTGGTCGTAAAGAAACGCCAACGGGACCCTGTGTCGGTTTTGTAGATGAACCGCCTGACCATACAATTAAATTGACATCTTTTTTCAACTATCTGAGTCTGGTAGTAGAAAGCCCACAGGACACAACCCTCGTGATTAGTGGTCCTGGTGGCACTTGGTGTAATGATGACTTTCAGGGCAAAAATCCTGGTATAGCAGGTCAGTGGAAGCCTGGGACTTATCGAGTCTGGGTGGGTTCTTACGACAAAAACAACTATCACCCTTACATCATCAGAATCAGCGAAGTTCAGTTGCTCAATCCTGGTCCCTATCGACGGTAAAGTTTGGTTGAGGAGTTAAGCACCCTTGACGGAATTGCACGAATTTCAGCCTTTGTCAATCCCTCCAACCCTCCTTAAAAAAGGGGGAGTGCGTAAGTCCTAAACTACTTACAGTTGGCAGAATTTGCGATCGCGGTCAAACTCTGGGTCTTGCCAGGAATATGCAAAATGGCTCACAGAGTTGATTGGCGGTTCTATCTGGCGTAGCGCCTGCATCTGGACTTCTAGGGACGGACGATTACTGACAGACCGTCCCCAGGCTCCCGCAAGGGCTGGTATGACCTGAGTCCCAGAAGACGCCCGCTCCACAACCCGCCTGACCAAATCCTCAATGCAACTGGTGCGACCACAGACGCCGTAGGACATCGGATGCCACTCAAGGGAACTGGAAAAACGGTCCCAGGGCTGTAGTCGGGAATCATATCCGCCTTGACCAACCGCTTGATTAGCATCGGGGAAAAATACCGCTCCGGCTTTTATCCCACTACGCTGCGCTGGGAGTGTGGCTAATGCCAAAAAGTCTAGGACACCTTGAGCGGCGTGAGCGACGCACAGTTGCCACAGTTGCCATTGCAGAGATGCCAAAGTCTCTTTCGGCGCGGGAGTGCGACCTTGCCAGAGGGGCGCTCCCTCATCCGGGAAGAGCTTTTTCACTTCTTCAAGATCTCTAGCACTAATGCCACCCTGACGAATATAGCGCACAATTAGCTCTCGTCCTTTACTGTTGAGGGCGCGGTCATACAGAGCTTGTTTAGCAGCATCACTATAAATCCACAAATCCTCAAGTTTGGTAACAACGGAATCAGCTCCTGAGCCACGCGGATACCGAATGTAATCGAATAAAATTCCATCCGGGCGTCGTTTCAATACAGCCTGAACAAGCTGGTAGTAGTCTGTCTTTGCTTGCTGGTTATAAGGGTCAATGAAAACTTGAGGACCGTCCTTAACGAAGGACAAGCTCGTCTCTCCCCTACCATTACGGGCTAGCACCCCTTCGCGATCAGGGCGCTGGGTGTAGGAGTAGCCAAAATTCATCGTAAACATCCATGCATAAACCCGCAGACCCCGCTCATGCCCTTTTTGAATGATCTGGCTTAACAAATCGATTCTCTCAGTCCCAGGGGTCCGCAAAACCGAGCGCCAAACCGTTGGATTATCAGACGACGGTAACAGCACCTGACCGTCATAAAACACTTCAACGTTGACCTGGTTGTAGCCTCGATTAACGAGACGATCTAAAATTTCATCAATTGCCCCAGAGCGAACATCACAAGGGTATAAGCGCAGCCAAACGGATTGGGTATTGGGCCAGGTGCGAGAGCGACACTGGCGTAAATAATCTGCGTGTTGCTTTAAGAGGGCTTGGTAGCGGCTTGCAGACTCGGAGTTGCCTTTTAACGCGCCGATGAGTAAGTTTTCTTTTTGAGCGATCGCATCGTTGGTGAGCCAGCAATATGCTGTTGTTTGAGCCTGAGCTGCTAGCGGTAACCAACACTGACTCACTACGCTACTACTGGTCAAGAGAGCACAGACCAGACTGTGATAAAGACGCCGCCTGTGTCGCGCCCCTTTTAGAAAACCGTTAGACATTCCTACAAACACCACAAAAGAACAGAAATTAGGCATTCTCAGTCTTAACAGACTGGTAACAGATCGGCATTATAAAGTTTTTGGGCTATTCTTCGTTTTCCACTTTCTTACCAAAGATTCCGGACAATTGCTCAAACATCTCTCCAGACAAAAAGAAGGGTTTGACTGCTCAAACCCTCACCCGTTGGCGTTCCAAGCCTCAATTACTACCACCGAGCCAGTCAATCTGTCAAGAGCCTCGATTCAGTGCGTTCTCTACCTGCTTGAATTCCTGCTCCAAGCGATTCTTTAGCTTTTGTGGCAGGGGGCGGTTGGGATAGGAGCTGTAATGACCAGCCAGAGAGTTCAATGCTGTTCGCATAGTAGTGAAGGAACTGAGCGTCGTCACTGAGCTATCTCGCCGGTAGCGAGAGGCAAAGTCATTAATTTTTTGACGCGCTTGGGCCTGAGCCGCCGCTTTGTCTGGCGCATCCTCCGGTAATTCAATGGCTGTTCTTAAGCTCTGCAATAAAGCAAAGGTATCTTGGCGGTAATCCCCAGTTAAGCCCGTAACATTGTCTGAGGAACACCCCATCAGACCAATCACAACAACCAAGACAAGGGCAACAAGACGTGATAAGTAGCGCTTCATAAGCATGATTCACAACAAACAGAATTTCAAAACAAAATTAGAACTGATCCTATCTTGGATTGGCGCTGTGGGGATCACACTTGAGAATCAAGGCTTACAGGTCACCGACTTCAACTCTTGCCGCCGACAAACCCCTAATGATGATAGATAGCAATACTTCGTAGCAAATCTTCAAGAAAACCTACCTCTTGAGATATTGATTAATCTAAAAGAACGTAATACAATAGTATTTCAATGTAAGTCAGCCTAATCCAGTTTTCTGCTTGTAAGAGTAGGCATTCAAAAGCTAAAGCTGGAACGGGGGAACCATTTTCTGGGGCAAATCTTCCGATTTTATCTCTTAGCAATAAAGATCTTAAAGGAGAGGGACATCTCTCAGTCCTAGCCCGTCAGCTAACTCCGTCGGCATCGAGAGGAGACTGAAAGCTCAACACTATTTTTAATGTGTGTGTTTTCGTCAGTGTCCTTGGCTTGTACCTGTCCAATTTGTTGCACTTGCCTTCGACTCTGATGAGCGCTCACATTGCGTTTCATCTGATGGGTCGTAGGCAGGGAAATTACCATGAGGTGAAAATCTACTATGTTCGTGAATCAAACGAATCGGATTGCCTTGATTTCTGTTAGTGGCGACCCAGCAGCAGAAATTGGTCAAGAAGAAGCCGGGGGACAAAACGTTTATGTGCGTCAAGTCGGATTAGCGCTGGCAAGAGCAGGATGGCTTGTGGATATGTTCACTCGCCGCATCAGTGCTTTACAAGCTACTGTCGTTCAACATGCGCCTAACTGCCGGACAATCCGGTTAACGGCTGGACCTACAACGTTCATTGGTCGAGATGAAGTCTTTGGGTATCTGCCAGAGTTTGTTAAGCAAGTCCAGGCATTTCAGCAACAAGAAGGATTTCAGTATGCCTTGGTTCATACTAATTACTGGTTGTCGTCTTGGGTGGGGATGGAACTGAAAAAGCATCAACCAGTAATGCAGGTGCATACCTATCACTCTCTAGGCGCAGTTAAGTATCATACTGTGAGTGACCTCCCAGCGATCGCATCGACGCGATTAGCTGTAGAAAAAGCTTGTCTGGAGACAGTGGATCGGGTTGTCGCTACGAGTCCTCAAGAACAGGAACATATGCGATCGCTTCTTTCTCCTCAAGGCGCGATTGAAATGGTTCCCTGTGGCACAGACATTGAGAGGTTGGGTTCGATTAAACGTCCCGCAGCGCGGAAACAGCTCGGTATTCCACAAGAAGCTAAGGTAGTGCTTTATGTGGGTCGATTTGATCGGCGTAAGGGAATTGAGACTCTGGTACGGGCGATCGCTTCATCAAGTTGGCGCGACGATGCTAATCTACAATTGATCATCGCCGGTGGTTTTCGTCCTGGTCAGAGTGACGGCATTGAGCGCGATCGCATTCAGGGTATTGTTAAAGATCTCGGTTTAGAGGCAGTCACAACCTTTCCTGGACGACTTAGTGACTCAGACTTACCGAAGTACTACGCTGCCGCAAATGTCTGTGTCGTACCCAGTCACTATGAACCGTTCGGTCTTGTAGCAATTGAGGCAATGGCTTGTCGGACGCCTGTCATTGCAAGTTCAGTCGGTGGGTTACAGTTTACCGTGCTGCCAGAAATAACGGGGCTACTCGCGCCACCTCAAGATGAAGTTGCCTTTGCCCAGGGGATTGACCGTATCCTAAGCAATCCAGCTTGGGCAGAGGAGCTTGGTCATATGGGTCGGCAACGGGTGGAAATTGCCCTAAGCTGGGATAGCGTGGCATCCCGGCTCGGTTGTCTTTACAATAAACTACTTTCTCAAACTCCACCAGTATCTGCCAAAACCTCATCAGCTAGTAGCGTGACACGTCTAACACCAGACGTTGTGAAAGTTCGAGGTTCTGTTGCTTGATATATTCCTCATCCCGGTATCGCATCAGGTTACCGGGGAAGGAAGATGTCTAACTCTGTGCTAAACTTCTGACCTTCAGTCAAACCCTATTCAAGGGTGAGACGGCTTTCCACTCCACCCTACCAGGGGTAGAGAGGAAAGCCGCCAATGGTCTCGTTGATTGCTGATGGTTCATTAGACTTCTTGCATAAATGGCAAAGAACAGGGTGATAAGTACTACAGCTACGTAGCGAAAACTCACTTTTGCAAGAACTCTTTGTTCATTGCAAGAACGATCAACCATGAACGGCGAATCCCCGCCCTCACTCTTGTAGGGCGGCCTACCCTTCAATCATCGTCTCTATCGATTTGGCTTTTTCCGGATCGGGAGAGTTTTTGTAGGGGAGAAGCCCGGTATTGGATAGGATTTGTTCCCTTGTGGCTCAGTAAGAATGCACAGATACTCATGAATACTACTATTCAAAAATGCCTAAAGCTTTACAAGACTTTAGTTTTTATCGATCCAGCCGTTGAGGATTATCAAACACTTCTCGAAGGCATTGTCCCCGAAGCCAAAGCGATCGCCCTCGATGTGAATAGGGATGGCGTCGAACAAATTACAGAAATTCTGCAAGAAAGCACCTGCCTCGAAACGATTCACCTCGTTTCCCACGGTTCGCCTGGTTGCTTGTATCTTGGTAACGCCCAACTAAGTCTCAATACCCTCGATCGCTATATCAATCAGTTGCAAAGTTGGTCATCAGCCTTAGTATCGGCAGGGCAAGGCGGAATTTTCCTCTACGGTTGCAACGTGGCGGCAGGAAAAGACGGTGCTACCTTTGTCGAACGACTGCAAAAAACGACAGGAGTTCCAATTGCCGCTTCTGCCAACCGGACGGGGAGTGCAGCACTGGGGGGAGATTGGAAATTAGAAGTTACCACAGGCAAGCTTGAGTTTAAATTACCATTTAACGCTGGGGCAGTTACCTCTTACTCGTCTGTCCTAGCTACCTTTACTGTCACCAATACCAGCGATAGCGGTGCAGGTTCTCTCCGACAAGCCATTTTAGATGCTAATGCGACGCCGGAAACGGACGCGATCGCATTCAACATTGGTGGGGGAGGCGTACAAACCATTGCTCCCTTGTCACCGCTTCCAACCCTTACCAGTCCCGTTGTCATTGATGGTACAACGCAACCTGGGTTTACTGGTACTCCGATTATTGAACTCGATGGAACCAATGCGGGAGTTAGGGGAGAAGGTTTAGATATTACTGCTGGAAACAGCACCATCAGAAGCTTAGCGATCAACCGTTTCAGGGGTACTGGAATTCGTCTGAGTGGCAATGGCGGCAACCTTATTGTAGATAACTACATCGGCACGGATGTTACGGGTACTGTTGCACTGGGTAACAGTGTAGGTATATCCATTTTGGATGCCCCTAACAATACGATTAAGAACAACGTTATCTCTGGTAACAGTAATATCGCTCCTGGTGTCAATATCGGTATTAGCGGAGGTAACGCGAGTGGCAATCGAGTCATCGGTAATCTCATTGGCACCAATGCGACTGGTACGACTGTCCTCAATAACCCCGAATTTGGCATAGGTATCGGCAGTGGCCCCAAAAATATCATTGGTGGAACCACTCCAGAGGAGCGCAATATCATCTCTGGTCATTCCAATGGCATCGTCATTCTAGTCACTCCAGTATTTCCTAACATCTCCTCAGGCGAACCTAACGAAAACCAGATTATCGGCAACTACATTGGTACGGATATTACCGGGACGGTTGCCTTGGGGAATGACGTTGGTGTAGTTGTCGGTGCGGGTTCCAACACCCTCATCGGTGGGGTATCAGCAGGGGCAGGCAATGTCATCTCTGGCAATCAAGTGGGCATTATTATCATTGAGCCAAGTACCAACAATCGAGTGATTGGTAACTTCATCGGTACGCAGGCGGATGGCAGCAGTCCTCTAGGTAATACATTTTTTGGTGTGCTTGTCAATGCACCTGCTACCAATACCATTATCGGTGGAACAGCACCGGGGGAAGGGAATGTCATCGCCTTTAACGGCAGTTTTGGAGGCGTGTACGTTACTGATAACAGTAGCGTCGGCATTCTAGGTAATAAAATCTTTGCTAATGCTGGTTTAGGTATCGATCTCGACCCCACTCCGGTGATGGATCTTACAACGGACACTCCTGATGGCGTGACACCGAACGATCTGGGAGACGTTGATAGTGGATCCAATAATCTGCAAAATTTCCCCATTATCGCCTCAGCCATATCCGACGGCACTAACACCACTGTCTCCGGAACGCTCAATAGTACTGCCAACACCACCTTCAGAGTCGAATTTTTTGCTAATAGTGCTTTAGACCCCACTAGCTTTGGTGAGGGAGAGCAGTTTCTGGGCTTTACTACTGTTACAACGGATGCTAGTGGCAATGTTAGCTTCACCGAAACCATCCCAACAGGTGTTCCGGTTGGTCAATTGATTACAGCGACAGTCACTGACTCCGATAACAATACCTCTGAGTTTTCAGCAGGGGTAGCTGTCGCAACCCTGCCCGGAGTTAGCGTTACCCAAACCGACGGCAGCACTGAAGTTAGCGAAGATGGGGGGACTGATAGTTATCAGATTGCCCTCAATACGGTGCCGACAGGGGCAGTTACCCTCGAAGTTGCTGTTGCTGATGAGCAAACCCAAGTTAGTCTTGATGGCGTTAATTTTGCCAATTCAGTCAGCTTTACCCGCAGCGATACCTCGCCGCAGACGATTTTTGTCCAAGCTGTTGATGACGCAACGGTAGAGACTTCCCCCCATACAGGCATCATTAACCACCAAATTACAGCAACTGAAGATTCCGCTAATTACCCCACCTCATTAGCAATTAAACCAGCCAATGTCAGCATTACCGATAATGACACCGATGATGGCGGCGGTGGGGGAACACTCAGCCTAACCGCAATTGCCAATCAAATTTTCCGCATAGAAGGCAACCCCGGACAAGCACAACTGCTGTTTAGCCAGATTGAGCGGGATGCTAGTTTTGTTAATGAAATTGGCGTTTTTGTGGTATATGATGACCAAGGCACGATCACTGACCCACTAACAGGGAATGCGATCGCTCTTGGACAAGCAGGTTATCTCCAAGCGGCACTCAGTCAAGGACAGGTCATTTTCTCAGCAATGGCCGACCAGATATTTCCCCAGCTTAATGCGGTTCGGCAACTGAGTTTTAACACTGGCGATCGCTTGCAATTTTATCTTGTCCAAAATGGAACGACCGACCAAGTGCTTGCTGACCTCGAAGCAGGACGGACGCCAACTAAGGTCTTTTTTGCCACAACCTCAGCTAATACCGATAATTTCAACCACTTACAGATTGCTAATCAGGGTAACAACAAGTTTGAACTAGCTTGGGAAGATCGCTTTGGGAGTAGCGATACTTATTTTAACGATATGCGACTCACTATTGAACTCACCGATCAACCGCCAACTCTGGGAACTAACCTACAAGGCAAACGGGAATTAATCGATTTGCGGGGTCAGTTAGTGGGAACAGTACCAACGCAATTTATCCTCAACAGCGAAGCAGCTTTTAGTAATTCCTTTGGCTTTTACGTGATCGACGATATCACCGGAAGCGTTGGAGGCATCAATCCGAATGAAGCGGGTTACGCCGCCAGAGCGATCGCTCAACAAGTTGATTTGAGCGAGGGACTACCTGGTGGCGCGTTGCTTGCGCCCTTTATCGTTGCCAATGGAACGGCACAAGAGTTTCTCGCGCAAAATCCTGATAATCAAGAAGGTGGCGACGTTCTCGCCTACTTTGCCTTTGGACAAGCTAATCCCGATCGTCGCGACCACGTTCGTCTACTGGGGGATAATATCTTTGGCTTTGAAGACCGTTTAGGGGGCGGTGACAATGACTTTAACGATCTAGTGGTGGAAGCCCAGTTTTCTTAGATTCTAGGCGAAAAGTTAGTTTTGAGCGATTTGAAACCACAGATAAACACAGATGTAGACGCGAAGCGGCTTGCCGAAGGCTACACAGATGTTTCTTCTCGTCATGTCCGTGCCTAGGATTTTTCGGATAGGTTCTCAACCGAAGCGTCCACTCACATAATCCCTCGTCGCTTCTTCCTTCGGGCTTTGGAAGATCATTTCGGTTTGATCGTACTCCACTAAGTAGCCCTGTTTCCCACCCTTCTCTGTTGCTTTGGCATTGAAAAATGCTGTCATATCAGCCACTCGCGTGGCTTGCTGCATATTGTGGGTAACGATTACAATGCTGTACTGCTCTTTAAGTTGATGCATTAAGTCTTCAACTTTGAGCGTCGAGATGGGGTCGAGGGAGGCACAGGGTTCATCCATCAGCACAACATCAGGATTGATTGCGATCGCGCGGGCAATGCACAAACGTTGCTGTTGTCCACCGGATAGGGCAAGACCATTTTGCTTGAGTTTATCTTTGACTTCATCCCAAAGGGCAGCTTGCCGCAGCGAGTTTTCTACCAACTCATCCAGATTGCCTTTGTAGCCATTAACCCGCGCCCCATAGGCGATATTGTCATAAATTGATTTTGGGAAGGGATTTGGCTTTTGGAAGACCATGCCAATTCGCCGCCGTACCTCTACTGGATCGATCGTTGGAGCGTAGAGGTCTTGGTCATAATAATAAACTTTCCCGTTTACATGAAATCCATTGATTAAATCGTTGAGGCGGTTAAAGCTTCTGAGCAAGGTACTTTTGCCACAACCGGAGGGACCGATAAAGGCAGTAATCCGATTTTTAGGAATGGCTAGATTAACACCCTTAACCGCCAAAAACTTACCGTAGTAAATATCGAGGTTTTCTGTCCGTAGAACGGTTTCAGTTTGATTGGCAGTTTGCTGATGATGATGAGCAGTTTGCTGATTAAAAGACATAAAAATCTCACGGGGATTTAAGTTAATCGTCTCATAGACATGGAGGCATTTTTCTGGCGGTCGTCTACAAATCTTGCAGAAGTTTTCTTTAATAGATTTGCCTACGGGTTGCCCAGCGGGCGAGTATGCTAGTCAGCAGAATCATAAACACTAGGATTAAGGAAGCTGCCCAGGCTAACTCCTGCTGAGCCTGGAAGGGAACTGTGGCAAAGTTGTAGATTAAAACTGAAAGGGTGGCGATCGGCTGGTTCCATAATGTCTGCGGCGACAACCTGGGCCAGAAGTTTGAAAAGAGGGCTGTGAAAATTAACGGGGCTGTTTCTCCAGCCGCACGAGCGATCGCTAGAGTAACTCCTGTAATAATAGCGGGCATTGCTGCGGGTATCACTACCTTCAACACGGTTTGGTAATTAGAAGCCCCCACCCCCACGGATGCCCATCTTACATCTTGTGGGACTATCTGTAGCGCTTCATCGGTTGTTCGTATAATCGTCGGTAACATCAGTACGGCTAGTGCCACACCACCAGCAAATGCCGAGAATTTTCCTGTCGTTGCGACAATAAGTCCGTAGGCAAATATTCCAGCAATGATTGAAGGAACGCCAGCCAGTACGTTTGTCGCAAAGCGAATCCAGCGAGAAACTTTACCGGAACTAAACTCTGATAAATAAACGGCCGCAAAGACACCAAAAGGTAGGCTGATGAGAGTACCAATTCCTACTGTTATCAGGGTACCAAGAATCGCATTACCCACGCCACCTCCCTTCAAACCTGGAGGTGGAGGTAACTTGGTAAACAAGTTGACATCAAGACGACCAATCCCCTGACGGATGACATAGATCAGCACGGCAAATAGAGGGATGAGGGCAATCACTAAACACGCACCTGCCAAGATTGTCATGACAATCCCAAACAGCGATCGCGGACTACTGTAAGAGCGAGTCAAACCCCTGGCAGGGGAGTCAACAGAAGATTTATCCTGAACGCGACTTGACATAAAGTAAAACTAAAAACACAAGGGCAGCAGGCTTTTTCTAATCCCTAGAACTTCTTCACTTGGCGAACAATCAACTCTGCAAAGATATTGACAATCAGCGTTAGGATGAACAGGACTAACCCCGCATACATCAAAGCCGCAACTTGCAACCCTCTGGCTTCAGCAAATTGAAGGGCAAGTAAGGAGGCGATCGTATTGGCAGGCGCTAGCAGGGAAGGACTAATTTGATTAGACGCCCCAATAACCAAAGTCACAGCCATTGTTTCTCCCATTGCCCGACCTAGCGCTAGCATGATTCCACCCACAATGCCGGAAAAGGCGGCTGGTATGAGTACCCTGAAGAGGGTCTCCCAGCGCGTTGCGCCTAAACCTAGCGATGCCTGTCGGAGATCGGGAGGAAGGGACGCCAGGGAATCGCGGGAGATGGCTGTGATGATTGGCAAAATCATGATTGTCAAAATCACGCCAGCGATTAACATTGAGCGATTGCCTGGAGGTGTGGCAAACAGGGGAATCCAACCGAAGTTGTTGTGAAGCCACCGCCCAAATGGCATGAGAAAGGGAGCTAGGACAAAAATCCCCCACAAACCGTAGACAATACTAGGGATAGCCGCTAAAAGCTCCACCAGGAAAACCATCGGTGTCCGAATGGATAGAGGCAGAAAATCTTCGCTCAAGAAGACTGCTGTTCCGACTCCTAGGGGTATTGCTAGAAGCAGTGCGATCGCGGAGCTGACGAGCGTCCCATAAATTATAGGAAGCGCACCATACTTTTCTCGTCCTTCAACAGGGTTCCAGTCACTTGACGTTAGAAATCCTAGACCATATTCCTGGATAGCAGGCATCGCTCTCATCGCAACTGTTATGGCTATGAAGAGCAAAAGCCCAGCAACCGCTAGTGCCAAGATACGAGTTAACCAGATAAAACCTCGATCCAGTGCCTTTTCGGTACCAGAACGAGGTTGGAACTCTGATTGAACACTATTAGAAGCTTGTGTTGTCATGAGTGACTTTACCGAACAGGCTATAGATAAAGAAGGTGGGAGCGAACATCAACCAGTAGTCAGCCCAACACTACTGTAACTTGAGAGCAACCCGGCAAACCGTGCAGCACCCTAGGCCGGAATTTATAGGTTGGAGTTATTGACCCACACTAATTTTGTAGTCTGGGCTGATTTGATCAGCAGCAGCAGCAACTTTCTCAACAACATTTTTGGGCAGAGGAACATACCCTAACTCTGAGCTAACTTTCTGACCATCGGTTAAACCATACTCAACCATCGCTTCCAGCGCTTTGGCTTTTTCTGGATCGGCAACTTTCTTGGGAACGAGCAACCAAGTGTAAGTGACGACGGGATAGGAGTCTGCACCTTCTGGATCGGAAATGAACGCCCGGAGATTGTCAGGCAGTTGCACAGCTTCAAGAGTTTTCGCCGCCGACTGGTCGTTAGGTGTCACAAATTTGCCTCCTTTGTTTTCTAAGGATGCAAACTTCAGATTATTGTTCTTGGCGTAGCCGTACTCGACATAACCGATCGCGCCTTTAGTTTGTTGAATTTGGGCGGTGACGCCTTCATTCCCCTTAGCACCTACACCCCCAGGCCATTGTACCGTTTTGCCGTCTCCAACTTTACTTTTCCACTCCGGGCTGATCGCACTGAGATGCTTCGTAAAGACACCTGTAGTCCCACTGCCATCGGCACGGTATACTACTTTAATAGCCTGATCTGGCAGTGTGACGCCGGGGTTAGCCGCCGCAATCTTGGGGTCATTCCACTTCGTGATTTTACCGAGCAAGATATCGGTATACACTTCCCGGGGTAGCTTCAGTTCCCCTGTAACCTCTGGGAGGTTGTAGGCGAGTACAATGCTACCTGCGGTCATTGGCAGCAACATGACGCCTTTGTCCCCTACCTTCTGGATTTCATCATCCTTCATCGCGGTGTCGCTGGCTCCAAAGTCTACAGTCCCTTTTGTGAACTGCTCAACGCCAGCACCACTACCCACTGATTGATAGTTAATCTGGACTTTGGGGTGTTTCTGGTTGAACTCTTGAAACCAACGCTGATAGATGGGAGCCGGGAATGATGCGCCAGCGCCCACTAGTTGCACGTCCCCTTTGAGGGCAAGTTTATCTGAGCCAGCATTATTAGTAGCAGAGCTAGGAGAATCGCCGTTATTGGCAGTATTGTTTTGAGTTGGCTGGCCACCACAAGCTGCTAAGCTGGCTGTCAGAGCTACCACCGAGACTGAGGCAGCCAGACGAGTTGGATTGATTAAATTGATACGGAAAAGCATTGTTATCTAAGCTTCATCACTTCTATCAGGTAAGCACATAAAAGGATAGCGCTTAGACGTAAAGAGAAGGTTAAGAAATGAGGGATTTTCCCACTTATATCCTATCCTACAAGTCCCTTCAGCAATCACCTTTTCATCTGTGTTTATCTGTGTTTATCTGTGGTTTCTATTCTCAAATCCACTTTTCGGATAGGTTCTTAGCTGAGGTGACGCCAAAAACTAGGCTTTCCTTATTTGAGTTGGGATAAACTGACTTGCTGAGGTGAGGCTCCGATTAAGCTAAATTACGTGAGCACATAATAAGAAATTTGATAATTATATATTTATCTTTATAATTTTTAGGGGAGTTGCTCTAAATTACTTTTTCTATCTAACTTCACTGGACTTTGGACAAGTGAAGACGTAAAACAGTCTAAAGTAACTTACGCACCGA